>NZ_JAPDDS010000014.1 GCF_025950085.1 Luteolibacter flavescens | reverse complement strand
CGGTTGGACCGGCACCGGCAGATCGATCTGGAGATTGTCAGGCGCAGCGACAAGGCGAAGGGTTTTGAGATCCTGCCAAAGCGTTGGATCGTGGAGCGGACGTTCAGCTGGCTGATTCAGTCACGACGACTCATTCGCGATCACGAGGTGCGAATGGATCACTCCAAGGCCCTCATCCACCTGTCGATGTCGAGGCGCATGCTGGCGAGAATTGCAGCATGAGTTATTTTTCAGACGGCTTCTTACCGGGCATGACCCGACCGGTGCGGGCTTTTGGAAGTAAGGAGAAGTTCCCTCGCGCATACCATCGCGCTGGTGGCTGAAAATCTGGGCGTGGAGATCGGTCAGGGGATCGTGATCGCCGCGGCTTGGCTGGCGACCTTGCGCTGGCATGAGAGCCGCGCGTGGCCACACTTCCGCCGCTGGGCCTGCGTCGCGCTCGCCCTCGCCGGTCTGTGGTGGTTCGCCGAGCGCGTCGGCTGGCTTTCACTCGTCCTCGTCTCCGTCGCTTGAGCTTTCCGCCTGGCCGAATTCGATATCGATTCCCTTGCGCTTCCACGCCTTTGAGATCGCCGTCTCCAGTTGCTCGTAGGTGCGACCGTCCAGCAGGTATTTCAGGGAATCCTCGCCATCCTCGCCCGCCCGCAAGGCCTTGAGGAAATCCTTCATGCGCGCTGCATCACCGTCGCCATCCAGATGCAGGAAGTAGGTGGTGAGGAGCAGCCCCAGGCCGTAGTTGAAATTCGCATTGTTGCCCGCGAATTGCGAGTAGCCCATCAGGAAGAAGTCTTTCAGGGACGGTGCCTTGATCTTCTGGCCCAGCGCGCGCCCGCCATTCGAGTCCTTGCCGTAGTCCGTGGCATAGTCGGTGATGTCGTCGAAGTTCCCCTTCACCTTGAAGGCTCCGGAGCGATAGGGAGTGGCGGTCGTGTATTCGGCGATGCCTTCGCTGAACCACCCCAGCGGGCCGGACTCGAAATATTCCTCCGGGGTGAGCTGATGGGTGATCTCGTGGATCAGGGTGCCGCTGGTCTGGTCGCGATCCAGCATGTATCCGCTGCCGACCGGGCGGACACCCAGGCTGGTGAGGGGCACCATCACCACGCCCCGCCCGCTCATGAAGACGCCGGCGCTGGAGGGCGGCCCACCCGCTTCCACGTAGGTTTCCTTCGTTTCAAAAAGGAGGATCTGATATTTCCCGTCCGTCAATTTCCCTCCGGAGAGCCCGAGTGGCAGGGCCCGGCAGTATTGATACGTGGACTCGAACATCACCGCGAAGCCCTTCACCACCTGCTGGGACAGGCGCACGTCACAGACGAAGCGGTAGTTGGCGCTTTCGTAGATGAAGCGCTTTTCCTCCTTGTCCTCGGAAATCACCCGGATCTGGGGATCTTCCGAAAAGCGTATCTTGTCGGGCCACGGGGAGTCGAAGTTCCCCTTGTCTGCCTCATCAGCGGGCTTGTCGGCGTCTCCGCTGACTGCAGCCTCCTTGATGAAGTCCTGATCGCTCTGTGAAAGGCGACTTATGGGGAAGGTGACACTTCTGCCCCCCGTGAGTTTCAGGGTCACGTCGATGGCAGTTGATGTCACGAGATCGCCTTCGATTTTCCTGCCTTGTACGTCTGTCCAGGTGCGGCCATACAGCGGTACCAGCAGACACAATGCTACAGCGAGGCGCACGAAGCGCGATGGAGATGGGTTCAATGGAGGGAGAGGAGGCTTGGGTTCCTTCCGGGAAGGAGGGGCGAAACTTCCACGAAACATGTCTCCATCAAGAAGAATAGTGTGAATTTTTTATGATGATGGGGGTGTTTGGAGGGTCTAAATTGTTGATGGAGAGAGAGGTTATACACATGTGGATGCCTGTGTGTGGGGTTTTCGGAGCACGAGGCGGACTGCGGGCCGGAGCCTGGTGGTCGATTTCCCCGCCTGTACCGGCCTCACGCAGTGAGCCGACAGGTCTTCACGCGTCGACTTTGGGAGGGGACTCACTCTTGCGAGTGATTGAAAACGAGCCGATTTCGCGGTGAGGGGCGGAAAATGGCCGGAAATGGGCCGCGCGGGGGTCGTGGGATTGCCAGCCGGGGGGCGGGCGTGACTCTGGCCCCAATCTCCGGGACCGCCCAAGCGGCTCCTTGGCTCCGCCCTCACCCAAGGGGCCCAGCTTTCCGGGGACTGCCCTACCCAAGCTCAAGCCCCAGACCCGACCCTGAACCCTCGCGCCCGTTTTTCCCCGGCGCACCTGACCCGAACCCATGAAATCCATCACGAACCCACGTACCCGCGCGAGCCTGCTGCGCCTCGCCACCTCCCTCGCCTTTTGTGGCGGCAGCGCCTTCGCTGCCAGCAACAGTTGGATCGCCGGAAACAACGGCAAATACGCCGATGCCGCGAACTGGACCGGCGGCGTGAACGTGCCCGGCGGTGCGTCCGACAATGCCTCGTCCGACGGTGTGAACTCGGTGATACACTTCGACGGCACCGTGACGCTGAATGCGCTCAACCTGAACCTCGGCAGCGGGGCCACCGTCTTCAATCAAAGCGGCGGCTCGCTCACGCTGAATTCGCTCGGCTTCGGCGGTGGCGGCGGGTCGCGGAATCCGACCTACAATCTCAGCGGCGGCACCGTTACCACGGGTGCCTTTCCGTGGGGCAATGGCAACAACGCGCGCTTCAATGTCATGGGCGGCTCGGCCACCCACAGCGGCTCCGCCATGAACATCGGCGTAGCGGGCGGGGCGAATGGCGCGATCGTCGTTTCCTCCGGCAGCTTCAGCCACACCGGCACGGGGCAGCTCCAGCTCGGGAGCTCGAGCAATGGCACCGGCAGCATCGTGATGAGCGGTGGTACTTTCAGCACGGCCTCGCCCCAGCTCCGCATCGGTGCCGCAGGTGGCGGCATCGGGCATGTCACCTTGTCCGGCGACGCGATCTTCAATGCGATCGGCACCGGCACCGCGAATGCTTTCCTCGGCAACAACGGCGGCACCGGCAGCCTCACGCTCGGGGACACCGCGCAGTTCAATGCCACTGGCTACTCGTTCGTCGTCGGGCAATTCGGCAACACCGCGGGGAACAAGGGCACGCTCACCATCGGCGGCGGAGCGACCATGAAGGCCGACCGCATCGTGATCGGCGGCGAGAATGCGGCGAGCGCCATCACGGGCATCGTGAACCTGAATGGTGGCACCATTTCCACGGGCTCCATCCGCCTCGGCTCGACCACCGTGGCCGCCTCCGCCACGGCGAACGTGCTCAATGCGAACGGCGGCACGCTGAAAGCCATGGCGCACGCGAACAACTCGAATTTCCTCCAGGGTATCCACGTCGCGTTGCTGGACGGGGGCCTGAGATTCGATACCGATGGCAATGACGCCACCATCACGAACGTGATGTCCGGCACCGGTGGCATCGAGAAGCTGGGAGAGGGCACCTTGTTCCTGACCGGCGCGAATGCCTACGCGGGAGACACGACCGTGGCCGCGGGCGTCATGGTGATGGGCACCGCTTCCCTCCACGATGACAGCACCCTCACCATCGGGGCGAATGCGCTGCTCGACCTGACGCACGGCATCGAGGATGTCGTGGGCGAACTGAGGATCGGGAATACGGTCCACACCTCCGGCACCTGGGGTTCCTCGGGGTCGATGGCGCAGCATATCGACGATGTCCACTTCGCCGGCAGCGGGGTGATCCGCGTGGGCTCCCTGCCCGTGGGGCAGCAGCTCACTTGGACGGGCCGCGACAATGAATTCTGGGGAACCGGTTTCCCGGAGCTGAATTTCAAGGACTCGGCCAATGCCCCGGCAGCCTTCGCGACGAATGACCACGTCACCTTCGACGACTCAAGTACGGTGACCACCGTACTTTTGAGCGGGATGATCCAGGCGGGCACGGTGACCTTCGCAGGCGCGCAGGACTGGGAGGTGAATGGCATTGGTTCAGGATTCGGCGGCGGCACCGGATTCGTGGTGAATGGCACCGGGACCGTCAGTCTCGGAGGGACGCTCAGTTCCTTCACCGGTCCCATCGTCGTGAATTCGGGCGTGCTGAAGATGGCGGACACGCAGTCATTTGGCACCAGCTCCGGCATCACGGTGGCGGCGGGCGCTCAGGTGGACCTGAATGGCCGGGCACCCGGCGCGATCCACTCCTACACGCTCGGCGGCAGCGGCCCCGGGGGTGCGGGCGCGATCATCAATTCATCGGTCACCGGCCTGCTCTTCACCTCCAGCGTGAAGAACCTGACGCTGACCGGAAATGCCACGATCGGCAGCGATGGTGGCCGCTTCGACGTGGGCCCGGGTGGCGGCATCGTCACCGGAAACGGCCACACGCTGACGAAGGTGGGCACCTGTGACATGGCATTCCGTGGCGATGCCAGCGCCACGCCGATCCATTACGTGATCCAGACCGGCACCGCGTGGGCGGAAAACACCGCGAACGCCTGGGGCGGCGCGACGGGCACCCTCACCGTGAAGACGGGCGCGCGTGCGGGCACCTACGGCGCGCTGAATATTGCCACACCCGTGATCGTGGAGAGCGGCGGCACGCTGCACAATCAGGGGAACGGCACGGGCACCTGGAGCGGCGGCATCGCCCTCCAGGGGAGCGTCAGCCTGGACTCTGCCGGAGGTGCCATGGTCCTCGGCGGGCCCGTCACCGGCAGTGCGAATCTCACGAAGCTCCACGGGAATGATGTCACCATCACCGCCGCTGCATCGCCCGGCAATGTCGCCTACACCGGCAATACCACAGTGGAAGGTGGCCGCCTCATCATCGACGCTCCGTTCTTCTCCGACACCAGCCATGTCACCGTCGCGGCGGGTGCCTTGCTGAGGTTGAACCATGGCACGCAGGACACCATCGATGCGCTCACGCTCGCGGGCACACCGGCGGCGGCCGGGGTGTGGGGCGCGATCGGCTCCGGCGCGCTGAATACGAGCGATCGTCTGGAGGGGACGGGCACCCTGCTCGTCCTCGGCGGGGCTCCGGGGAATCCCTACGACGTCTGGTCGGCCCAGATCGCGAATCCCGCCGACCGCGACCGTGCCGATGATCCCGATGGCGACGGCTTCACGAACGAGAGCGAATTCCTCTTCGGGGGATCGCCGGTGGCTGCCGATGGTTCGCTGGTGCAGGTGACGCGCTCGGGCGCAAATCTCATCGTCCGCTGGAAGCAGCGGACCACGGGGGTGGTTTACCAGCTCCAGGAGAGCGCGACCATGGCCGGGGCGTCATGGGCCGCCAGCGGCGTGACGCCCGCCGCCGCTGCCGACCAGACCGGTGTCCCGGCAGGCTACACGCGCATGGAGGCCATCGTGCCGATCGATGGCGGCAGGAAATTCGTCCGGGTGAGCGGCACGGAGAACTGAGACCTTTCCCGGGTAACACAAGGGTAACCAAAAAGGCACCGGCCGCTAGGGCCGGTGCTTTCCTTTTTTTCACGGGGTGAGCGGGGGAAGAACCGGCCCGGAGGTGGCACGGGAAACGAAGTATCTCCGGTGAAACCGGGACCGCGCGGAGAAATCTGTCTTGATGCGGCCGCGAGTCGCGGGGATGGAGGGGCTGCCGCATGAGTCTTCCCGCACCGCGTTCCCTGCACGATCTCGGCTTCTCCGAGATCGAGGCGGAGCTGCGTGCCTCCGGGGTGAACCCGCACCACGCGAAGGCGCTGTGGCGTGCGGTGCAGCGGGAAAACGAGCTGGACCTGGAGTCGCGCGACTTTTCCCCGCCGCTGAAGGAGTGGGTGGCCGCGCACGTGGGGGAGGGGAAGACGTTCTTCCTCGATGCCCCGGTCGTGGTGGATGAGACGCACAGTTCCGACGGCCTGACCCGGAAGTTCCTGCTGCGCCACCGCGACGGCCAGACGACTGAGACGGTGCTGATGGGCTACGATGGCCGCCACACCGCCTGCATCAGCAGCCAGGCCGGTTGCGCCATGGGCTGCGTCTTTTGCGCCACCGGCCAGATGGGGTTCGTCCGCCACCTGCGGCCGGGAGAGATCGTTGCCCAGGTGCTGCATGCGCGTCGCGTGCTCGCCGCGACCCAGCCGGACAGGCGCCTGCGCAATCTCGTCTTCATGGGCATGGGCGAGCCGCTGCACAATTACGACTCGGTCATCCATGCGCTCGGGATCATTTCCAATGTCCGCGGCATCGGCATCGGACCGGCACACATTTCCATTAGTACGGTGGGCGTAGTACCTGGCATCCTTCGTCTCGCGGAGGAGAGGCAGCCCTACCGGCTCGCTGTCAGCCTCCACGGCTCCACCGAGGAGGAGCGCTCGGCACTGGTTCCCGTGAGCAAGAAGTGGCCGCTGGCCGAACTCATCGACACGTGTCGCAAGTATGGCGAAGCCACCGGCAAGCGGATCTTCTTCGGCTGGACATTGATCGCCGGGAAAAATGACTCTCCCGATACCGCGCATCGCCTGGCGGAACTCTTGAAGGGCATCGACGCCCACGTGAATCTCATCCCGCTCAATCCGACGAACGGCTTCGAAGGCACGGCTGCCGCCGCGGAAGCGGGTCAGGCGTTCCAGCGCATCCTGCTGGATGCGGGCTTCCCCTGCACCTTCCGCCAGCGCCGCGGCATCGATGTCGCTGCCGGCTGCGGCCAGCTCAAGGCCGAAAAGATCCGGGCAAGCCGGGCGTGAGCACGCGCACTTCCGCGCTTTTCATTCGCCTGCCATCGCGCACCGTTGGCCCGTGATGACGGTCAGGGAAGCGGCGGAACGGGTGCTCTTCGCGCGGACGCTCGAGGAGAAGCTCGCGCTCGCTCCCCGTGATGCGGACGACGCGTCGCCCGGCGCTGCCATCCTGACGCCCGACGCGCCGGGGAGGCCGCCGGAACTGCGCATCCATGCGAAGGGAGTGCGCGCGGAATTCCCCGGGATCCACCGGCTGGATGACGATCGCGAGCGCGGGGTGATGCTGCATTTTCTGGCGAATCACGAGCTGCTCGCCGCGGAGCTGATGGCGCTGGTGCTGCTGAAATTCCCCGACGCTCCGACGGAATACCGTGCCGGTGTCTATGAGGCGATGCGCGAGGAGCAGATGCACGCGCTGATGTATGTGCGGCGGATGAAGGAGTGCGGCATCGCCTTCGGAGAGCTGCCGGTGAATGACTACTTCTGGCGTATCGTCGCGCCGATGGAGACGCCGATGGACTTCGTCACGCGGCTGAATCTCACCTTCGAGCAGGCGAACCTCGATTTCTCGAAGCACTATGCCGGGCTTTTCCGGCAGGCAGGCGACACGGCCACCGCCGCGGTGCTGGAAAAGATCTATCAGGACGAGATCGGCCACGTCGGCCATGGCGTGAAGTGGTTCCGCCGCTGGAAGGAGCGCGGCAGCACGGACTGGGAGGCCTATCGGAAATCGCTGGTCTTCCCGCTGACCGCCGCACGGGCGAAGGGCGTCGCGCCCTTCAATGCCGAGGGCCGGGTGCTCGCGGGGCTGGACGAGGACTTCATCCGCCACCTGGAAGTCTGCGAGCAATCGCGCGGGCGGACGCCCGTGGTGCATTGGTTCAATCCGAATGCCGAGGGCCACGCGATGTCGGGCCGCTACCAGCCGGACAAGGCGGCGGCCGCGCTGGAGGAGGATCTGGAAATGCTGATCGCGGGATGGTGCCGGAAGGATGACGTGGCCGTGCTGCGGAGGCCCCCGTCGCGCGAGCATCTGGCCACACTGAAGAATGCGGGCCTCGAGCTGCCGGAGATCACCACCGTGCAGGAGCTGCGCGGGCGGAAGCTCGGCGGGCTTCGCCCGTGGGCCTGGTCGCCGGATGCCAGCGCGATCCTGCGTGATCTGGCGGAGGATGTTTCGCCGAATGTCCCGTGGCAATGGCGCGAGCCCGTGCCACGGGAATGGCTCTCGAAGGAAATCGGAATCCGCCTCGAGGAAGTACTAGGTTTATCGGAGACAGGCGGGATCTTCCGCGATGCGGATGAAGCGTGGAGTGCGATCGATGCCCGGCTTGACGAGTGCCAGATCCTTGCCAAGGCGTTCTTTTCCCGTGCGGGCCAGGGACACAGGCGGATCAATCGCGAGAGCCCGCCGGAGGCGACGCGGAACTGGCTGAGGAATACCATCGCCGCGCACGGTGGCGTGGTCATCGAGCCGTGGTTGGAGCGCGTCACGGATTTCTCCGCGCTTTACGAGATGGATGCGTCCGGCGGCGTGGAGCTCATCGGCCTGACGGTGATCGAGAATGACGCCGCGGGCCGCTATACCGGCACCCGTGTCGGGCCGAAGTGGGCGAACCTGCTGCCGCCCGAGGTAGCCGCTTTCCTCCACCGCGAGGCGGAGGTCATGCGCTGGTATCAGGAAGAGATTTCCGCGGCGCTCCCCCGTGTCGTGCCCGGTCACATCGGCCCGCTCGGCGTGGACGCCATGGTCCACCGCCTGCTCGATGGATCGCTCGCGCTGAAGCACGTCGTGGAGCTGAACGTCCGCATGACCATGGGCCGCGTCGCGCTGGAACTGCTGAAGAAGTCTGCCTCGAACCGCCGGGGAAAGCTATCGATCCTGCGAAAGCATCGCGAAGAGCTTCCCATCTCATCCGGAAGCCTGGCCGAGGGGGCCATCATCTTGAATGACCCGGCACAGGCCCGCGAATTCGTCGCCGTGTGGCAGGTCGAAAAATGAAAATGGCCCCCACGACGGAATCGTGAGGGCCACCGATGCGCAGGAAGAAGCTGATCTGATCAATCGGCGTCCAAGCCTGCAAAGTCGTCGAGGCTTTCGGGGACGAGCACCTTGTCGATGGAGTGAACCACGCCGTTGCTGGTGACGAGGTCTGCCTTGGAGATCTTCGAGTCTTCCACTTCCTTGGTGTCGGACTTCACGTCGATTTCCACCTTCTCGCCGTTCGCGGTCTTGATGTCGCCGTCCTTCAGTTCGGCCATCGTGAAGGTGCCCGGGAGCACGTGATAGAGCAGCAGCGAGCGGAGCTTCTCCTTGTTTTCGGGAAGCATCAGCTTGTCGAGGGCACCTTCCGGCAGCTTGAGGAAAGCCTCATCGGTCGGGGCGAAAACGGTGTAGGCACCCTTCGTGCCGAGCGTCTCGTCGAGGCCGGTCGCCTGCAGTGCCTTGGTGAGGATGGAGAAGGTGGCCCCGTCGCGGATCGAGGCGGCGATGGTGCCAGGTTCCGGCACTTCCACCACCTTCTCATCGGTGGCGGCGGGCTTCTTGTCTTCCTTCTTCTCCTCTTGGGCGAAGGCTGCCGGAGCGAAGGTGCTGACGGCGAAGATGAGGGCGAGTCGTGTGATATTGGTTTTCATGTTTGATGTCGTTTGTCGCCCGCAGGTGCCATGCATGCGGGCTGGATTGCCGAACCTTTCGCAAGCGATATGCCACGGTCGGCGGATCGGTGGGTGATGTGTTCATTGTTTTGATGGTCAGTGGTTTGTGGGCCTTCTGGCGAGGTCGCTCCTCCGCTCGCCCGCGGGTTGGCCGCGATGCACCGTGCATCTTCTCCAGTCGCTTATTGCTCTGCTTTTCGTGTGGCTGGGACCCTTCGCGCCCGGGTGGCGTTTGAAACCCCGGTCGGGGAGGAAAGAGCTTGTCCCCCACCGCGCGGATGGTGCGGTATTGTGGAAAGTCCGTCTTGCCTTGCCTGCATGCGCCGCCATCTGAAGGCCCGCTACCTGGTCCCCGCCATCGTGGCGCTCGTGATGATCATCTACGGCGCGGTCACCTCGGTGAGGAATACCCGTGCCATCCTCGTGGATGCGAAGGGCGTGGACCACACGCACCGGGTGATGATCGAGCTGGAGAGCTGCCTGATCGCGATGCTGAATCTCGAGACCGGTCACCGGGGCTACGTGATCACCGGGCAGGAAGAGTATCTGGCTCCCTACCACGACGCGCTGGATGCCGTGGACCAGCAGATGGAAGCGCTGAAGGCACTGACCGACGACAATCCGGAGCAGCAGGCCCGCATGCAGCGCGTGCTCGATCTGGTGAAGCGAAAGAAGGCGGAGTTGCAGGACGGTATCGTGGCCCGCCATGACCAGGGATTTGCCGCCGCCGCGGCGATCGTGGAGACGAATCTGGGGCGCTCGCTGATGGACGAGATCCGCCAGATCATCGACGCGATGCGGGATGAGGAAAAGAAGCTGCTGGCCGAGCGGAAGCAGCGGATGGTGAAGAATTTCAAGGACACGAACGACGTGGTGGTGACCACTGCGGCCATCGCCCTGCTGGCGGGCGTGACCGGCGTCGTGCTGCTGGGCCTCTACCTGATGGCAAAGGACCGCGAGGTGACGCTGGAGCAGGGGAAGAGGAAGGCGGAGGAAGCGGACCAGGCGAAGACAGACTTCCTGGCCATGATGAGCCACGAGATCCGCACGCCGCTGAATGCGATCCTCGGCTTCGGCGAGCTGCTCCACGAGTCGGTGGTCAAGCCGCAGGACAAGCACTTCGCGAATGCCATCGTCACCAGCGGCCGGTCGCTGCTGGCGCTGATCAATGACCTGCTCGACCTTTCCAAGATCGAGGCGGGCAAGCTGGAGCTGAATCCGGAGTCGGTGGAGATGAGGCGCTTTGCCGAGAATCTGGAGACGCTCTTCGCCTATCGCACCCGCGAGAAGGGCCTGGACTTCTCGATCTTGCTGGATCGCTCGGTGCCGGCGTGCCTCGGCTTCGACGCCCTGCGGTTGCGGCAGGTGCTGGTGAACCTGATCGGGAATGCGGTGAAATTCACCCACAACGGCCGGGTGACCGTGACGATGCACGGCGAGGGTGATGGGGAGGAAATGATGCTGGCTGTGGAGGTGGAGGACACGGGGATCGGCATTGATGCGGTGAAGCTGCGGGACATTTTCCGGCCCTTCTACCAAGTGGAGTCGCAGGAGGCGCGGCATTACCAAGGCACGGGGCTGGGCCTGAGCATCTGCGAGCGGCTGGTCTCGCTGATGGATGGCGAGATGGGTGCGCGCAGCACGATGGGGGAAGGATCGGTCTTCCACCTGCGGGTGCCGGTGAGGCGATGCGAGGGGGCGGCTGAGGGAACCGGTGCGTCGATCAACGACGGCATGGTGGATTTCAACCGCCTCGCTCCCGCGAAGATCCTGGTGGTGGACGACGTGCCGATGAACCGGGACCTGATTCGCGGTTATCTCCACGGGACCCATCACGAGGTGCTGGAGGCGGAGAATGGCGAGCAGGCCGTGATGTCCTGCCTGCGCCTGCGCCCGCACGTGGTGCTCATGGACCTGCGCATGCCGGTGACGGACGGTCGCAGCGCCCACGCGATGCTGAAGGCGAGCGCGGAGACCCGGGACATCCCGCTGGTGGCGATGTCCGCCTCGGAATTGCTCGAAGGCCAGCCGGACCTGAAGCGCATCTTCGACGGCCATGCGAGCAAGCCGGTGAGCCGCGAGCGGCTGTATCTGGAGCTCGCGCGTTTCCTTCCAGTGCATGCCGCTGCGGCCACCGCTCGGCCCCGGGCGGCGGTGCCGGTGGTGATCCCCGCGAGCGACCGCACCTGGCCGGAACTGCGCCCGGCACTGGAACGCCTGTGCGAGACGAGGTTGCCCGCGCTGGTCAAGCTGGTGCCCGCGCAGGCAACGGCAGGATTTGCGGGCGAGCTGGCCGGGCTGGCGGAGAGCCACGATTGCCCGCCGCTGGAGGACTACGCGCGTCGGTTGGCCACGGCCGCGGGGACGATGGACGTGGCGGAAGCCGGACGCTTGCTGGAAGCCTTTCCGGGAGTCATTGAATTGATCGTCGCCGATGCCTGACTTCGATCCCCTGCCGCCGCCTTCCGGACCCGCGCTCATCCTCGTGGTGGATGACGAGCCGAAGAATATCCAGGTGGTCGGCCCCATGCTTCTGAAGCAGGGCCACGAGGTCATCGCCGCGGGCAGTGGCGAGGAGGCGCTGGCGAAGATGCGGACGGCGAAGCCGGACCTGCTGCTGCTGGATGTGATGATGCCGGGGATGACCGGCTTCGAGGTGTGCAGGCGCTTGCTCGCACAGCCGGAGTGGCACGCCCTGCCGGTGATCTTCCTCTCCGCCGTGACGGACAAGAGCTTCGTCACCGAGGCGCTGGCGGTCGGTGCCGTGGACTATGTGACGAAGCCCTTCCACGGCCCGGAGCTGATGTCGCGCGTGCAGCTCCACCTGAACCTCCGGCAGATGCGCCTGCGCCTCGCGGCGGCGGTCGAGGAGCGGAATCACCTGCTGGAGATCGTGGCGCATGACCTGAAGAATCCGCTGGGCGGCGTGATCTTCGCGGCCTCGATGCTGGAGGAGGGTGCCGGGCAGCTATCGCTGCAGCAGGCACGGCTGGTGGACAGCATTTCGCAGTCGGCGGCCCGCGCCTTGGAAATCACGGCTTCTCTCCTGCAGACGCAGCGTCTCGACGAGGCGAAGTCATCGCTGGAGATGACGCCGCTGTGCCTGCGCGACTACTCGGAGCAGGCGATCGAGGCACTTTCACAGCATGCGGCGAACAAGGAGACCACGGTGGACATCGAGTGCGATGCCGAGACGCTGCCGGTGCGCGCCGACAGACGCTCGCTGCTCTGCACGCTGGAGAATCTCGTTTCGAATGCGATCAAGTTTTCGCCGCCCGGCTCGCAGGTCGTCATCCGGCTCTCCAGCGAGGGCTGCGACGGGGTCTTCCGCATCGAGGACCGCGGCCCCGGGGTGAAGGAAGACGAGCGTCCGCGGCTTTTCCGGAAGTTCTCCCGCCTCAGCGCCCGCCCGACCGGCAATGAGCTCTCGACGGGTCTCGGCCTGCACATCGTCCACGAACTGGTGAAGGCCATGGGTGGCGACGTCGGCTACGAGGATGGCGCGGAAGGAGGAGCGTGCTTCGTCGTGACGCTGCCATTGGCGAGGTGATTCAAAGGGCTTGGCACGGCTGGATGCCGGATAGCTCGGCTTTCATGGATTCCCGTGCGAGCACCTGATCATGATGAGCCTGGAGATTGAGCCAGACTTCCGCAGGCCAGCGGAAGTACCGCTCAAGGCGAAGTGCGGTATCCACCGTGACCGAGCGCCTGCCCTTCACGATCTCATTGATGCGGCGCGGGGGTACGCCGATGTCCTTCGCGAGGCGATATTCGCTGATGCCGAGCGGGACGAGAAAGTCTTCCCGAAGGACCTCGCCAGGGTGGGTAGGTGGTAGGGCTTTCATGGGTCTAGTGGTAATCAACGATTTCGACGTCGTAAGGGCCATCTGCCATCCAGAGGAAACAGACTCTCCACTGGTCATTGATGCGAATCGAATGCTGCCCCTTCCTGTTTCCTTTCAGGGCCTCCAGCCGGTTGCCGGGTGGTACGGCGAGTTGTTGGAGTTCAGTCACGGCGTGAAGTTGAGCGAGCTTCCGCAGTGCGACGCTCTGGATCGTGAACGGAAAAATTCGGCTTTTGCGTTCCTCGAAGAATCGCTCGGTTTCTTTACAGGCAAACGAGCGGATCATCAGGTGGAGTAATAATAACGTGATGCGTTATTATGTCAAGAAGGGCGAATCGAGCCCGGTCTTGCCGTTTCATGCTGTGCTGCTTCAGTGTCACCCCATGCCCAGCTTCACCGCCAATGCCGACTACGAGGAAAAGGACAGCAATCCCATCCGCCTGCAGCCGGGCGATGAGGTGACCGTGGGCCCGGTGGACCGGGCTTGGCCGGGCTGGGTGTGGGCGGAGGATGACAATGGCAATGACGGCTACGTGCCGGAGGATATTCTGGAGCCGCTCGGCGAGGGTCGCTTCGCCGCGCTGGAGTCATTCGACCCCGCCACGCTGGTGATCCGCCGCGGCGATGAGCTGGAGTCGCTCAAGCAGATCCACGGCTGGCACTGGTGCCGGAATGCTTCCGGCACCGAGGGCTGGGTGGCGGGCTACCTGCTGCGGCCGGTGGCGTGAGTCATGGCAAGGCGCGCTCGATCGCATCGATCGAGCGCAGCCCGCTGATCCACTCAGCGGGGAATGCCGCCGCGCCATGCCGCGCACCCATCAGGAGGCCGAGCAGCAAGCCACGCGCGGCGGAATCACCCCCGAGCATCGCATTCGCCGAAAGCGCCTCGACGGGGTCCGCTTCGTAGCGGAAGGCGAGCGCGAGGGTGATGGGGAATGCCCCATCGATATCGCAGCCGAGTCCGAGGGCACCCGCCTTCGCCGCCAGATCACCGCTCGAGGCATCGCGCCCGAGCGTGCCCCAATCGATCGCGGGCAAAGCGTCGTAGGGGTGTGATGCGGCTTCATCGAAGGCTTCCTCAAAGCCCGCGCCACCGGCGACAGACACCGCCGCCCTCGCGAAGAATTCGGCGGCATCGATGACCTGCGGGTCGCCGTGGGTCAGTGCGGTCTGGGCGCGCGCCAGCGGCACGAGCTGCTCCACGTCGCGATGGAAAGCCAGCAGGGGCGCGATGCGGGCCGCGCCACCGAGATCGCTGGAGGGTGACGGTTCCGCCACGCCAGCGGCCAGGTTTTGCAGGGTGCCCCGGGTCGCGCCATCGAGGTAGCTGCTCTTGTCCTCACGGATCCTCTCCGCCCAGCGAAGCCAATCGGCGGGCCAATTCTCCAGGCTGCCGCCCGCACCGGCAAGGGACTCGAGCAGGGCGAGCGCCTGGTCCCCGTAGTGTGTGAAGTCCCCGGCTGCCTTCGTGGCGGGATGGTATTGGCTGCGGGGCGCTTCATACGCGCGGATGCCGCCGGGATACCACGCGGCGATTTGGACGGGATCGTAGATCCAGTGCGGGCCGAGGGCCAGTGCGTCGCCGAAGAAGGAAGGCAGGACGAGATCGCGTGCAGTCATTGGTGATACTATCGGCAGGAATCGATCCGGGGAAAAGGATTCGTTGGCATCCCCGGTTCCTCGGTTAGAAAGGTCTCATGCGTGACGAACTTTTGCGGAATCCTGTCTTCGCCATGGCGGCCACCCAATTCGACGGGGTCGCCGATTTCCTCGGCCTCAATGACGAGTTGCGGGAGCGCACGAAGTGGCCGAAGCGCCTGATCACCGTGACCGTGCCGATCCGCCATGACGACGGCTCCACGAAAGTTTACTTCGGCCACCGCGTGCAGCATCACCTGACCCGCGGTCCGGTGAAGGGCGGCTTGCGCTATCACCCGCGCGTGGATCTCGGAGAGGTGGCTGCATTGGCGATGTGGATGAATTGGAAGTGCGCGCTGATGGACCTGCCGTATGGCGGGGGGAAGGGCGGCATCACCTGTGACCCCCGGGCGATGAGCCAGGGCGAGCTGGAGCGCATCACCCGCCGCTACACCATGGAGATGATCCCTTTCATTGGGCCGGACATCGACATCATGGCGCCCGACATGGGCACGAACGAGCAGACCATGGCATGGATGACGGACACCTACTCCACCCATGCCGGCCGCCTGATTCCGGGCATCGTCACGGGTAAGCCGCTCGCGTTGCAGGGCTCGGCGGGTCGCACGCAGGCCACCGGCCACGGTGTTGCCTTCCTCGCCTGCCGTGCGCTGAACAAGCTGAACCTGCCCATCGATGGCGCCACGGCGATCGTGCAGGGCTTCGGCAATGTGGGCGCGCACGCCGCCTATGCGCTGGCGAATTCCAACGTGAAGGTCATCGGGATCTCGGACGTCACCGGGGCAATCTGGAATGCCGGGGGCATCGATACCCGCAAGCTGCGCGACCACGTGGCATCGCGCGGCAGCATCCAGGGCTTCCCGGAGGCAGAGCCCATCGAGCCGGATGCCCTGCTCTGCCAGCCCTGCGACATCCTCATCCCGGCGGCCACCGACATGGTCATCACCGGGGAAAACGCGCCGCTCCTGAAGTGCAAGGTGCTGGCGGAGGGCGCGAACGGCCCGACCACGCCCGAGGCGGATGCAGTGCTCAACGAGCGCGGCGACATCTTCGTGATCCCGGACATCCTTTGCAACGCAGGGGGCGTAACGGTCTCCTACTTCGAGTGGGTGCAGAATCTCCAGCGCTTCCAGTGGACGGAGCGCGAGGTGCTCACGAAGCTGGAGACCATGCTGGAGAATGCCTTTTCCCGCGTGCTGCACTTCGCCGAGCGCCACGGGCTGCCGCATCGCACCGCCGCCCAGGCCCTCGCGATCAAGACGGTGGCTGACGTGAAGGCGCAGCGCGGTCTCTTCCCGTGAACTTGCGGTGGCAGGAGATGTCCGCTAGCATGTGCCCATGAGCCTAGCCATCCAGCTTCCGCTGCGGGGGGACCAGACGGAGTTCAATCTCCGCGTCTGGGAGCGGCTGCTTGCTGACCCCGAGCTGGCGAAGATCACGGGTCGTTTTGAAACGGACCGCCACGGGCACATTCTCATGTCACCTCCTCCCGGTTATCACCACGGAAGCCGCCAGTTCGAGATCGGCTATCAACTACGCACCCGCCTCGGTGGCAATGTCCGCACGGAGTGCCCGCTTTCCACCTCCGATGGAGTGAAGGCCGTCGATGTCGTGTGGCTCTCGGACCTTCGCGAGTCCACCGCCGTGGTGGGAGAGGTGCTGGTGGAGTCTCCCGAGATCTGCGTTGAAGTCATCTCGCCATCGAATACCCGGGCTGAGATGGAGGAGAAGATGGCGCTCTATTTCGATGCCGGTGCCATCGAGGTCTGGTTCTGCGACGAGAATGGCGGGATGCGCTTCGTGGGCAAGCAGGGGCCGCTGGAGCGCTCGCTCTTGTGTCCGGATTTCCCCGCGCTTATCGAGAGCTGATGCAAGCGCTTCGCTTCCACGAATTTGGCAAGCCCCAGGACGTCCTGAAGCTCGAGCCACTGGAGCTGCCGCCTCTTGCCGAGGGCGAGGTGCGGCTGAAGATCCTGGCTGCGCCGGTGAATCCCGCCGACCTGAATTTCATCGAGGGCACCTATGGCGTGAAGCCGGAGCTGCCCGCGGTGCCGGGTATCGAGGGCTGCGGCGAGGTGATCGAGAGCCGGTCGTCGGACCTGCGCATCGGAGACCGCGCCATCATGCTGCGGCGTGCCGGAAGCTGGGCGACCCACGTGCAGCTTCCCGCGGATCATCTTTTCAAGATCCCTGCGGACCTCGATCCGCTCCAGGCCGCGATGCTGAAAGTGAACCCCGCCACAGCCTGGCGGCTGCTCACCGGAACCGGCACTCCCGCGAGTGGATCGTGGATTGTCCAGAATGCGGCGAATTCCGCGGTGGGGCGGTGCGTGATCGCCGTGGCGAGAGAGCTGGGCATTCGTACGATAAACCTAGTACGTCGCCCCGAGTTGATTGACGAGCTTCAGGCGCTTGGTGCGGACCTGGTGGTCACCGACGACGATGCCGGCATGGACGCGGTGAAGTCCGCAGGGGCCGGGAAGCCCGCACTTGCCTTCAATTGCGTCGGCGGGGAAAGCGCGCTGCGGCTGATGAATCTCCTCGCACCCGGCGGCATCCACATCACCTACGGCGCGATGGCCCGGCGGCCCCTGACCGTGCCGAATGGCCTGCTCATCTTCAAGGATCTCCAGCTCCGCGGCCTGTGGATCACCAAATGGATCGAGAGCGCCCCGAAGCAGGAACTCGACGAGGCCTATGCCAAGCTCGCCGCGCTCATGACAAACGGCAGCCTCACGATGCCAGTGGACTCGACCCATTCGCTTGAGTCATCCGGCACAGCGCTGGAGAGAGTGTCAGCTGCTGGACGTGACGGGAAAGTGCTGCTGGTGCCGTGATCCGATCCTTCAATCGCCGCCAGCGCATCAAAGCCACCGGATCCGTGTGTCTGGGGGTTCTCGCATACGGGCTCGCCGGGGCATTTTTCAGCTTCGTGGCAGGGCAGGGGATCAAGATGTCGGGCATCACTCCCGCGCCATGGCTGGCTCCGGCGACCATTTCATCGGCCCTGCTTGTCATCACCATCAGCGGGTGGCGGCAGCACCGGGCAGGTCGGACTCCTGATGTGGATGACGCCGTCATGTGGAAGGAAGGTGTGGACTCCATCGGCGCGGCGGAATTGCGGTTCCGTGTGAACCAGTTGTCAGCCTCGACTTGGATTCTATCCACTCTCTTCACCGCCGGCCCGGTCCGTCTCCTGGTCGCGTATGACCTTTGGAGATCATGTTTGCCGGTGGATGCCGATTTGGAGAGGCGGATGGCGCTGTTGCTGCGCGAGCTGCAATCCCAAGGCAAATGGGTTGCCGCCGACTCGTTCCGCGATCACTGGGAGCCTCTTTCCGCTTTGATCCGGACGGGACATGTGGAATTCAGCTCGATCAAGGGCCGGGTCCGGGCATCCTCCTGATTCATGGAGTTTACGTTCACGCCTGTCCGTGTCGGCATCCTTGTCGCCTTGCTCGCAGGCTTCTGGTTTCTCGGTGGCTATGACTTCCCCGTCGGTGAGTTCGCCGGTCTCCGGCGTGCATGGTTTTACTCCGTGCTGATGTTCGTCTTGGGAAGCGTCTCCGCAACCATCGTGGACCACTGGGTTGGAAATATTGACCGCAGCAATCTCCGCTTCCTCTACATCGTCCTCGGCGTCCTGTGCATCGGTGGCTCCTTCATGTATCAGAATGTCCTGAACGAAAGGATGAAGATGGGCGGGAAAGAGACGATCGAGGCGGAGTGATTCAAGCGACGCCCGGCCAAAGTGAACGGATGATCTCCAGCGACTCGCCCAGTCGCCGCCCGCGATCTCCGCGCAGCAGGTGCCACGGCACGGACTGATCCCGCAGCGCCGACTCGAACCACGCATGCATCTCGTGGCGGATGTGCTCGCCATCGCGCAGGCCATCCTGAACGAAAGGGATCTCATCGCCGGTGAGCAGGTAGAGATCGGCCCGGCGTTCCTTCGCAATGAGTTTCAGCGCATCGTCGTCGCGTCCCACATAGCGGCGATGCCAGAGCACCGTGGCAAAGCTGTCGGTGTCACAGACCAGCACGCGATTGCATTCGCGGGCGGCAATGTCCTCGCGCCGGTTCTGCTCCCTCGCGATGTGGTGGAATTCACCGGTGCTCCAGATCCCCTCGCCACGTGCCTGCTTTGCCTCGCTGTATTCGCGGCCATACTCGGCCACCCATGGGGTCCCGAGGGCTTCCGCGAGATCCATGGCCAGCGTGGTGGTGCCCGTGGACTCCGCGCCGACGATGGCGACCCTCTTGGCAAACCATCCGCGGACCGGAGGATCGATGAAGTCCCACATCGCCAGCGGGTCCGTCCTCACCGCGGTGCCGCTGCACGGGATGGTGATGCGGGCCTGGTCCACCAGCACATGCGCGCAGCCCATGTGGGCGGCGTAGCGATCCCCGTAGTCCTCGGAGGTGAAGACGGCGTCCGGCGCACGGCCCAGCCAGCCGATGGTGTTCCTCGCCCAGATGCGCGAGTCATTCTCATCGTAGCGGTCGTCGATGAGCATCACCTCCGCAGCCGGGATCATCTCGCGCAGCCAGGAGGTGCGTAGTTCAGGCGGGATGGGATCGACCGGCTTTCCGCAGACGATGACGACCACGCGCTCGCAGCGTGAAAGCGCCGTCTCGATGAGGTGACGGTGGCCGCGATGGGGCGGGAGGAATTTGCCGATCACCACGCCGAGGCCGAAGCGCTCCGCATTCATGCCGCGGCCAGCTCCTTTCTCCATCGTGCGAGGCCGACGATGCACAGGCCGATGAAGCCCGCGTAAAGGATCGCGGTGAGTGGAAGGCCACGCGAGATGTAGAGCGGCACGTAGATGATGTCCGCGGTGATCCACAGCCACCAGTTTTCCAGACGCTTCCGGCACAGCAGGTATTGGGCGGCGAGGCACAGCGTGGTGGTCAGCGCGTCCCAGAGCGGTGCCGCCCCATTCACCGCGATGAGCACTTCACGCAGTCCCCACGTGCCCAGCGTGAGAAAGAGGGCGATGCCGATCCACTCCGCGCGTCGCGTCCGGGAGACGGTGAGCTTCGAGTGATTCGCACCGCCATGCAGCCAATGCCACCAGCCCCACACGCCGAGGGCGAAATAGACGCCCTGCAGGCCGAAGTCCGCGTAGAGCCGGGCACGCCAGAAGAGGATCGCGAACACGATATTGTTCACGAGGCCGATGGGCCAGTTCCAGATATTGCCGCGTGTGACCAGCCAGACGCATGTGGCTCCGGTGGCGAAGCCGAATGCCTCCGTCAGGTCCAGCGGTAGCCACTTCCGCCAGGCACAGAGCAGCAGCACCACGGAGAGCGCGGACACGCCGATGGCCTCAAGCCGGAACCTGCGCGCGTCGGCTGTCATTCGGTGATCGTCACTCCTTTCCCGCGCATCTCCCCGATGGCCGCCTCGATGTCACCGGGCTTCAGGTCCACGCCGCGGCAGGCGGGCAGGTGGAGCGTGACCTGGAAGCCCTCCGCCACGGCATCCAGGGCGGTGAATTTCACGCAGTAGTCCGTGGCGATCCCGCAGATGGTGACGTGCGTCACGCCTTGCTCGCGCAGCCACCCGGCGAGGCCCGTGGAGTGACGGCGTCCATTGTCGTGAAAGCCGCTGTAGCTATCGATCTCCGTGCGCGTTCCTTTTTGGAAGACGCGGGTGATGCGGCGGGTATCGAGCCCCTTTGCAAAGAGCGCGCCGCCGGTATTCTCCACGCAATGCACCGGCCAGAGGGTCTGCGGCAGGCCGTGGAGATCGATGCTCTCGAAGAGTTGATGCCCGGGATGGTTCGCCGCGAAGCTGCCGTGATCCGGCGGATGCCAGTCCTGCGTGGCCACGATGATTTCAAAACCATCCATGAGCTGGTTGGCGATCGGGATGACTTCATCCCCACCCGGCACCCCGAGGGCACCGCCGGGAAGGAAGTCATTCTGCAGGTCGACGAGGATGAGAGCGTGTTGGTTCATGATACTGGGAGCGCGGGATTCATTCCGCTCTTTGGCTGGTGTGAAGCTTGCTCGCGAAATCGAGGATCATCTCCCGGGCATGAAGCTTTTCCAGCCAGCCTGCGGGGATGCCGTCCAATCCATAATAGGCCCCGGCGATCTGGCCATAGATCGCACCGGTGGTGTCGGCATCCTCGCCGAGATTCACGGCGAGCAATGCTCCATGCTCGAAGCTCCTGGAATGGTGGAATGCCCACAGGGCGGCCTCGAGCGAATGCACCACGTAGCCGCTGCCACGGATGGCCGGTGGGGACTTCTCCCTGAAGGAGCCCGCCGCGATGGCGTCGATGGCAGGGTCCATGCCATCCCACGGCTTGCCCGCGGGATGATAGTGCGGGGCGAGCACTTCATCCTTCGTCGCGCCATGCAGGAGGCCCCACAGGATGCTGCCAAGATAGCGGCAGGCGTCCAGGCATGTCGCAGCCTGGTGCGTGCCGCGCGAACTTTCAGCGGAGTAGTAGATGGCTTCGTCCGCGTCCGCGAAGAAGATCGGCACAGGAGCCAGGCGCATGATCGAGCCATTGCCCGCGGAGAATTTGTCGGTGCTGCCACTCGCGGGATTTCCGGTTTTGATAAATCTCGAAAGGGCGGAACTCACAGTGTTGCCGATGTCGAAGCATCCCGCCTTTGACGAACTCAAGTGCCCCTCCTGCCACCAACGGACATATTGGTCCATCTGATCCCGAAGATCGAAACCGGGGCATTCGACCAGGCTCTCCGCGAGGCACAGGGCCATCGAGGTGTCGTCGGTCCACTGGCCCGGCTTGAGGTGGAAAGGCCCGCCGCCCACCATGTCGGTCAGCGGCTTGAATGAGCCGGGAGTGGTGAACTCCAGCGTGGTGCCCAGCGCATCGCCGACGGCAAGGCCGGCGAGGCATCCCTGGGCGCGGTGGAGGGAGGGGGATGTTTTCATAAGGCTTCAAGCTCCTCCTGGAATCCACCGCTCAGGATCGGCCAGCGGCACCAGGTCTTGGGGTCGAGGTTTTCGTCGTCGAGGTGGAAGCCGGGGGCGTAGCGCTCGCGCTTCCATTGGTTGCGGCTCCACAGGGTGAAGAAGCGGCGCGTCCACTGCCGGCGCGTTCCCTCCGGATGTCCGGGGAAGGCGATCTCCAGTAAGTCTAGTAATTCGCGCGGCGACTTCCGGTCGCGGATCGCGGAGCGCTCGATGAAGTCGAGCACGGGGTAGGGCATCAGGTCGCCCTCGTCGGTCTGGCCCTGCTCGCCCGGGCGGAGCTCGGCGGTGGGCTGCTGGACATTCACGGTGGACAGCGCGGGTATGGGGCGGCGCTCCCCGCCGATCACGGGTCCGGCGGTCTCCAGCCAGCGCAGCCACTCGCGCAGGAATGCCTTGTCGATGCCGGACACCGGGGCGAGCCCGCCGGATGTATCGCCATCCATGGTCGCATAGCCCACGGCAGCCTCGCTGCGGTTGCTGGTGGAGAGGAGCAGCGCATTCCTCAGGTTTGCCAGCATCCAGATGCCGGGCGAGCGCACGCGGGCCTGGATGTTCTGGAGCGGGATGTCGTGGTCGGTCCAGTTCAGCGGCGTGCCGTATGCCTGCTCGATCATCGCCACGTAGCCGCGGTGGAGCGCGGAGACATCGAGCTCCCGGTGTGTTGCTCCTATCTCCGCGGCCAGCAGGCGGGCGGCCTCGCGGGTCACGTCGCCGCTGTGCTCGGTTGCCTGGTACGCCGTGAGTAGTAGTTCGCCGAAGTCCGTGGTCGCCAGCTTCCCGCCGAGGTCGTCGCCGAGTTCCTCGCGTGCGAGCTCGAACATCAGCCGGATGAGGCAGACGACCGCTGCGGAATCCGCGCCGCCGCTGAGCGAGACGACGTAGCCGCTCGACCGGCTCTTCCGCAGGTAGTCGAAGAGCCCGAGCGTCACCGCGCGGGTGAATTCCACCGTCTTTTCCTCCGGGCCTGCCAGCAGGTGGTGGTGGATGGCCACCGCCACCTCCGGCCAGGCGAAGTCGGTCGTGACCAGCCCCGGGTCACTCGCCACCGGCAGCGCGGGCCGATGGCTGGCGCTGCGGGCCATGGCGAGTCGCCCCGCTGTGATGTCGACCGTGGCCGCGAGCACCCGGTGATCGGTGAAGCCGAAGCGCGCGCTCTCCGCGATGACATTGCCGCCTTCCGCGA
This sequence comes from Luteolibacter flavescens, assembly GCF_025950085.1. Taxonomy (NCBI): domain Bacteria; kingdom Pseudomonadati; phylum Verrucomicrobiota; class Verrucomicrobiia; order Verrucomicrobiales; family Verrucomicrobiaceae; genus Neoluteolibacter; species Neoluteolibacter flavescens. Next base: position 117,229 of record NZ_JAPDDS010000014.1, on the reverse strand, counting down.
TGAGAAGCTGGCCGTCGTAGATCACGCGGCCCGCCTCGTTTCCCAGCAGATTCGAGTAAACATACGCGGCTCCGAATGCGCGCGATCCCTCCGCCACGAAGCGACGCCGGATGCCTGCCTTGCCAAAGGCGAAGTGGCTCGCGCTGGGATTCAGGATCACATCCACGCCGCGCGCCGCGAGCCTCGCCCCGGGGCGGTCCGCCACCCAGGCGTCCTCGCAGATCTCGAAGCCGAGCTTCACGCCGCCGGTCTCGAAGACCAGATCGCCGATGGGGATGCGCGTGCCATCCAGAGCGGTGAATTCATCCTGCACGCCGCCGGGCCATGGCTTGAACCACCGCGGCTCGTAGTGGATGCCATCGCCCGCGAGGTTTTTCTTCGCCGCGAGGCCGAGCAGCTTTCCATCCGCCACCACCGCGGAGACATTGAAGAGCGCACGCTGGTGGAAGACCGGCAGGCCGAATGCCACGATCATCCCGCGCGTGTCCGGCAGGAGGTCGCATAGCATCTGCCACGCCCTCTCCCACGTCGCGGGCGCGAAGAAGGCATCCTCGCAGCCGTAGCCGGTGAGGCAGAGCTCGGGCAGGCAGACGAGCGACGCGCCCCCGGCCCGCGTCTCATTCAGCGCGGCGCGGATGCGTGCTTCGTTCCCTGGCCAGTCGAGCGGGGTCTGGTTCAGGGCGACGGCGGCGAGTCGGAGATTCATGACGGAAATATCAATAGGGTGGCAGGAGGCGGCGGAGGGCGTGGGCCAGCACGATGAGGAGGAAGCATCCATTCCGCACCAGCGAGAGCGGCCATACGGGATAGCGCAGGGACTCGGGCGGGTCGGGCCGTGAGAGCAGCGCGCCATCCAGCGGCCAGTCCTTCAGTCCCGCGATCCACTCGGGCGGCATGCCTTCCGCCTTCGCGTCGATCCCGGCGAGGGATCCCGCCACAAAAGCGACCGTGTCGGTATCGCCACCGGCGGCAATTACGGTGGTCACCGTACTTCGGAAGTCGCCGCGATGCCTTAGCCACGCGAAGATGGCCACCGCCGCGGTGTCCGGGGCGAATCCGCTGACGAATCCCGGCTTCCTGCCAAAAGAGTCGGCGAAGGTGCCGACATCGATGCCATCCGCGAGCCCGCTCCGGAGCAGCGGGAAGCGGGTCTTCATCTCGGCGCTCTCGATCTGGCGCTCCAGCGAATCGAGGATCACGATCTGGTTCTGCACTCCATCCGTAGCGAGCGTGGCGGCCTTTGCGATGAGGCGGGCGGCCTCCAGCGCGCGGGGATCCGAGTGGGTGATGCGCGTGGAGGCATCGCTGAAGCGGTCGCGGTTCTCCGTATCGTCGGCGAAGTGGACGCCGATGACCGGCGCCCGCATCAGCGGCCCGTTCCCCGCCGACCACACGCCGCTGCGCGCGGGGCTCGCGCCGAGCCACAGCTTCATCGCCGACTTCGCCGTCGCGAGGCCGACGCCCGCCGGGATACCGGCGAACCACCAGCGCAGTCGCCCGGCCAGATCCTTGGCAAAGGCATCCGGATCGCGGCTGTTCTTCGCGAGGCTCAGCGCGGTCATTACGGCGTGCTCCGTATCGTCACTCACCATGCCCCTGCCGAAGAAGAAGCGATGCCGCCACTCGCCCCGCCACATCCGCGCGATGCGCCGCGCATTCAGACCCTCGGCGGGAAGGCCCAGGGAATCACCGAGCGCGCCACCGAGGAGGCACGCTGCTTTTGCGGATTTGTTCATGGGTGGCGTGGAGAATTTGGTGTCGTACGAGTTTGGGAGATGCGGAAAGATCTGCGACGCGTCTTGCCGACCCTCCGGGGCGGGTGTGTCTGTTGTGTTGATGTCCGGTGGCTGACGCCACCGGCTAATCTCCGACACCCCTCCGGGGCTGGGAAGTTTCTGTGAAATGAAATCCTGGTTGATGTCTGTTGATTCGCGTTCATCGGCGGACAGGTGGGGTCATCGTGGTCGGCTGACGTATGATTGGGCTGGATCTGGTCTGACGAACGGCGTCCGCGAGGGCTTGCTTCAGATTTTTGATCCCGGAGGGATTCCGGAAATTAGCCGGTGGCGTCAGCCACCGGATTTGGTTAGAGAGTGATCAGGCGTCCCGGCAGGGTCGCTGGATGAAGAACCGGTCATGCCCTCCACCCATCTCGCCCTGCACGTTCATGTGATCTTCAGCACGAAGGACAGGATGCCGCTCATCGCTCCGGATTGGCTGGATCGGTTGCATTCGTTTGCCGGTGGTGTTGTTGGAAACCTCGGTGCTGTCCCGGAAGCTGTTGGCGGAGTTTCGGATCACATGCATCTCCTGATCGGGCTTCGGGCGACGCATTCGGTGGCGGAGGTGGTCCGCAGCGTGAAGGCTGTATCGTCGCGTTGGGTGCACGAGGAAATCGGCATGCCGAAATTTTCGTGGCAGGAAGGGTATGGTGCCTTTTCGGTCAGTCCATCCCAGTGCCCGGTGGTGAGGGATTACATCAATGGACAAGCGGAGCATCATCGGAAGAAAGGGTTTCAGGAAGAGTATCTCGAATTTCTCAAGAAGTGTGGAGTTGAGTTCGACGAGAGGTTTGTTTGGTGACCGTCCTTCTGTCGCCCCTTCGGGGCTTGCTGAAGATTTGATCCGATTCCCGGTGGCTCACGCCACCGGCTAATTTCTGGTGCCCCTCCGGGGCTGGTTATGATGTCACTCCGGGCTGGGATGGCGCGGCTGCGGTATCTCACGGAAACCCGATGAATTCCGGTGGCACGGTGTCGGTGAGCCAGACGCCGTTGTCGGAAAGGAAGAATAGGTGGCCGGCCTCGGCCATGGCGGCGGAGCGGATGGAGAGGATCACCGGAGCGCCTCGCCGCTGGCCGACCTTGGTCGCGGTTGTCAGATCGCGGCTGAGGTGGACGTGGTGGCGCTCGCCCTTGTGAAGGCCGGTGGTCCGGATCGACTTCAGGAATTTCCCGACTGTCCCGTGATAGAGGATCTCCGGCGGTTGCTCCGGTACGAGGGCGAGGTCAACCGTCACGGAATGTCCTTGGTTCGCACGGATGCGCGTGCCGTCTTCACTGAGTGCAAAGCGTTGCTTGTCGTTCGTGCCGACGATCTCGGCCAGTGTCTTCCGATCGAAGTGAATGCCATGCCGGCCTGCGGCCAGGATGAGTTCGTGGATGTCCGTCCAGCCCTGGGCGTCGAGGGTGATCCCGATCTTGCCGGGCTCGTGCCTCAGCACGAGGCTGAGGAATTTGCTGATTCGTTTTTGGTCCATTTTCAATGGCGGCGATTTCATCGCAGTTCCCGCAGGATCTTCTCCCGGTGCTCATGAAGTCCTTCTTCAAGGCCGGCGGGATAGGCGTGCGGATTTTTAAGCCGGAGGATCCCGGTGTGGAGTGCGGCCAGATTCTCCTGGCAGCGGGTTCTGATTGTTTCGAGCGATTCGGCGGGACCGGTGCGCCGGCCACCCTTCATCACGGGCTGTAGCAATTCGACGGCCTCGGTGCCCGCGGGGATCTCCTTTGTCCGGATGGGGTCAGCAGGGTCGATGATCGTGGTGGTCTCCCCGAAAGTACGATCCACATCGTAGATCGCGTCGCCGATGAATTTCCCGCCTTCCACGAAGCGCCTCACCTGCAGCCGCCCGGGGATGGAGCTCTTCGCCGTCTGCTCGCTCAGCTTGATGCGCGGCTGCCAGCTCCCGTCGTCGCGACGCAGCGCGGCGAGCTTGTACACGCCGCCGAGCGCGGGCTGGTCCGCGGCGGTGACGAGATTCGTGCCCACGCCCCAGACATCGATCTTCGCTTCCTGGTGGCGCAGGCTTTCGATGAGGTGCTCGTCGAGGTCGTTGCTGGCCACGATCTTCACACCCGGGAAACCGGCGGCATCGAATTTCGCGCGGGCCTGCTGGCTGAGCCATGCGAGGTCGCCCGAGTCGAGGCGGATGCCGCTCAGCTCGTGGCCCTGCTCGCGCAGCGTGCGCGCGGTGGCGATCGCCTTGTCCACGCCATCCAGCGTGTCGTAGGTGTCCACCAGCAGGGTCGAGTTGTCCGGCATCGCCTCGGCATAGCGGTCGAATGCCTCCTGCTCGTCATCGAAGGACATCACCCACGAGTGGGCGTGCGTGCCCCTCACCGGGATGCCGAACTGTTGGCCTGCGAGGACATTCGAGGTGCCCTCGCAGCCCCCGATGAATGCGGCGCGGCTCGCCCCCAGCCCGCCATCCGGTCCCTGCGCGCGGCGGTAGCCGAACTCGAAGACCGGACCGCCCGCCGCGGCGTGGCAGATGCGCGCGGCCTTCGTGGCGACGAGCGTCTGGAAGTTCACCAGATTCAGCAGTGCGGTCTCGGCGAGCTGGGCATGGAGGATCTGCCCCTGCACCCGCAGCAGCGGCTCGTGGGCAAAGGCGGCCGAGCCCTCGGGCACGGCATCGATGTCCAACTCCAGCCGCACGTCCGCGAGATACGCCAGGAAATCCTCGCGGAAGAGCGGGTGGTCATTCCGCGTGCGCAGCGAGGCGAGGTAGTCCAGCTCCTCCGCGCGGAAGCGGAAATCTTCCAGCCACTTCAGCGCGGGCTCCAGACCCGCCGCGATGGCATAGCCACCGTGGAAGGGCAGCCTGCGGAAGAAGAGATGGAAGACGCTTTCCTGCTCCGCCTTTCCCGCCTGCCAGTAGGCGGCGGCCATGGTGAGCTGGTAGAGATCGGTCTGGAGCGGGCTGTTCATGCGCGGGGTTTCTGTTGGAAGAGGTTCAGAGGTCGAAGAGGAATCCCCGCTTCGCCGCGGCGTCGTACTTGCGGCGGTCGAAGCGGTGGAGCCGGGCGGGCCGGTGGGCACCGCTGGTGAATTCGTCGAGGGGAGTGAGGAAATCAAATGACAGGAGCTTCTTGCGGAAGTTCCGCTTGTCGATGGGCCGACCGAGGATGGCCTCGTAGAGCGCCTGGAGCTGGGTCAGGGTGAAGTGCCTCGGCAGCAGCTCGAAGCCCACCGGCTGGTAGCGGATTTTCCCCCGCAGGCGCTCCAGCGCGGCGGCGAGGATGTGGTCGTGGTCAAAGGCGAGGCCGGGCAGCCCGCCGATGGGAAACCAGGCCGCCTCGCTCGCATCCGTGTCCCCCTTCGCCGGATGCTGGTCCGGCCGGACGAGGGCATACCACGCGACACTGACCACCCGGCCGCGCGGGTCCCGGCCCGGCGTGCCGAATGTGCGGAGTTGCTCGAGGAAGACATCGCGCAGGCTGGTCTCCTCCTCCAGCTCGCGGCGTGCGGCGTCTTCCAGATCCTCCTCCATGCGGACGAAGCCGCCTGGCAGCGCCCAGGCACCGAGGAAGGGCTCGATGCCGCGCCGGATGAGGAGGACCTGCAGGCCCGTGCCATCGAAGCCGAAGACCACGCAGTCCACGGTCAGCGCGGGGCGGGGGAACTCGTAGGTGTGGGCCATGACGTTCGTTCGCTGGCGGGAAGAAAGTGTAAAAACAACACGAAGTCAAGCAATGGATTTCGCCGGGCTTGCCACGGGGCGTTTGAAGCTGGAAGTTGGGGGCATGGACACGATCAAGCTACTCCTCTGCATGACGGTGGCGCTGCTGGTAGGCGCGCTGGCGATGTCGTGGAAAAATTTCCGCCAGGACGTGCGCGCCACGCCGAAGAAGGAACTGTCGGAAGTGCATCGGCAGATCGCCGAGATCGAGCAGCAGCGGAAGCTCCTGCAGGAGGAGAAGGAGCGACTGATGCTCGGTGTGCCGCTCTCGCCGCCGTCCGCTCCGGGCACCGGCGTGCCTGCCATGCCGGATATCCCGGAGATGTCCGAGCAGGATGCGCCGGAGACGGGAGCGGTCTTCCCCGATGAAACGCCGGCCGAGGAGGTCGCGCCGGTGACGCCGGACATGCCTGCTCTGCCGGACGCCGAGCAGCGGGCAAAGGCGATCGCCGCCGCACCGGTGGTGGCAAAGATTTCCGAGTGGCTGGAAGACCCGAATCTCGGGACATTCGCCATTCTGGAGATCCTCGATCCCGCGGTCGTGAAGGCCGACGTGGTTCTCAGTGTCCGGCGGAATTCCGGCATCCTCGGCAAGCTGAAGGTTGGCGAGGTCGCTCCGGAAGGAGCCTCGGCCAGTCCGACGGCAGTCTTCGGCCAAGTGAAGCCGCAGGTGGGCGACGAGCTGATCGTGGAGCCGTGAGGCCGGGCTGCTTCGAAAGAGCCGGATCAGATTTCTTCAACGAGCCGCCAGCGGGAAACTGCGGGCGGCTTTTATTTTTCACGCGGGGGCTGAGGGGTGGAAGTGGGCTGCATGGGTGGCTTCCGCAGTGTCACTACTGCGACTACGAGGTGGATGGGCGGCGTTGGGGCGCGTGGCCACACCCCCCGCTTGCCAGCGCGCGGGAAACCACCGATGACATCGCGCATGCACGAGGATGCGGAGGAGTTCCGGGCGCGGGTGATCGAGATCGCGGGGGAGGTGTTTCCGGAGTTGGACTTCGAGGTGGATCCGGAGGAGGACGATGTGATCGTCGCCGGGCAGATAAGGCTCGGCCTGCAAAACCTCCGCGCGAAGTGCGAGTTGGGGGATCTGGCGGACGAAGAACTGGCCACCATGGTCGCGGACCACTTCGGGCCCATCCTGCGGAATGAGACGCCGAGCCTGGACGATCTCACGCTGGAGGAGCTGCGGGACCAGCTCCGCCTGCAGCTCATGCCGGCCGAGTATGCGGAGGTGGCACCGCTGCCCATCATCGCGTTTCCCTTCGCGAAAGGAGTCACCATCGGCATCGTAGCGGACTTCCCGCAGGCTTACGCCTACGTGAGGCAGGCGGACCTGAAGCGCTGGGACACCACGGCGGATGAGATCTACGAGATCGCGCTGGAGAATCTGGAAGAGATCAGCCGCGGCATCGGCATGCATCTCAGCAAGAATGACGAGGACACCTTCCTCGCGATCGATGCCGGGGATGGCTACGATGCCGCTCGCATCCTCCTGCCGCGCCTCCAGGAATTCATCGCCACACACCTGGGCGAGACCTTCCGCTTCGGCATTCCGAATCGCGACTTCCTCATCTGCTGGCGGCTGGATAGCAGCGCGGACCTGCACCGGCAGTTCGCGGAAAAGATCGCGGACGATCACTCGGAGCGCCCCTACGCGCTCTCACCCTCCGTCTTCGTGCGGAATTCCGAGGGGAACTTCCACGAACAGTCAGGACCGCACGGAGCGTGATGGTGTAGGAAGGGGGTGACTGGAGATGTGTCTCTCCCGTCGCAACCCTACCGCGCCGATGAATCCACGCACGCTTCCGACTTTCCTCCGCTCCCTGCTCGCAGGCATAGCCCTCGCTGCCGGTGGTATAGCAGCAGCACAGGAGCCCGCCGTGCCGACGAAGGAAACGCTGCTCCTGCAGGACATCCGCGTGCATGACCCGTGGATACTGCCGCATGCGGGGAGCAAGACCTACTACCTCTATACGAGTTCGCGAGACGAGGCGACGCGGCGGAATGGCGTGAAGGCCTACAAGAGCACGGACCTGAAGCACTGGACCGGGCCGGTGGAGGTCTTCCGGGTGCCGGATGGCATCTGGGCAAATCCCACGCACGGCACGTGGGCCTCCGAGGTGCATGCCTACCGGGGCCGCTACTATCTCTTCGTCACGCTGCACAACAACGACTCCGTCTTCGCAAAGCCGCCGGAGACCTGGCGGCCGAATCACCTGCGTGGCACCGCGGTGGCCGTGGCGGATTCGCCCGAGGGGCCTTTCGAATTGCTGAAGAAGGATGGCCCGCATCCGCCGCGGAATTTCATGACGCTGGATGGCACGCTCTACCTCGATCCCGAGGGGCAGCCGTGGATGGTCTATTGCCACGAGTGGATCCAGAAGATCGACGGCACCATCTCCGCCATCCGCCTGACGGACGATCTCTCCGCGACGAAGGGCGAGCCCATCCATCTTTTCAAGGGCTCCGATGCGCCGTGGCTGAATGCGAGCCTGAAGCCGGATGCCGCGCAGCTCAGCTATGTGACGGATGGCTGCCAGCTCTACCGCACGCGGGATGGCTCGCTCGTCATGCTCTGGTCCAGCTACCGGAATGGCGTCTACATCGAGACGCAGGCGCGATCAAAGACAGGCAAGCTGGAGGGGCCGTGGGAGCAGCTCGATCCACTGGTGGATGGCGATAGCGGGCACGGCATGTTCTTCGATACCTTCGCCGGCCAGCGCATGCTGGTGGTGCACCGGCCCTTTGGAAAGCCGACAACGCGGGCGAAGCTCTACGACGTGGAGGATGCAGGGGACCGCTTCAGGATCGTGCGCCCGCGCGGGGATCTGGATGGGGATGGCCGGGCGGCGATCTCCTCCGGGCGGTGACCGCTCACGGCTCCGGCGAGCGATTCATGTCGGTGGCGCGCCAGAAGTACCACGCGGCGACGGAGCGGTGCGGCTGGAAGCGCTCGCCGAGTGCCAGCAGTTCCTTCGGCTTCGGCATTTCGTCGAGACCGTAGGCGATCTTCCACCCGGCGCGGATGCCGAAGTCGTCCACCGGCCACACGTCCGGCCGGCCGAGGGTGAAGATGAGCAGCATCTCCACCGTCCAGCGTCCCACGCCGCGCACCTGCGTGAGGCGGGCGATGATTTCCTCGTCGGAGAGCTCCACGATCGCCTTTGACCCCGGCACCACGCCGGAGAGGGTCTTTTCCGCGATGTCCCGGATGGCGGCGGTTTTCGCGCGGGAAAAGCCGACGGCGCGGAGCTGGTCGTCCGTCACGGTGGCCAGTGCCTTCGGTCCGGGGAAGCGGCCGCCGAAGAGTCCGCGGAAGCGCCCCAGGATGGTCTGCGCCGCCTTGCCATGGAGCTGCTGGTGCGCCACGGCATTCACGAGCGACTGGAAGGGCGTGCGGGTGCTCTCGATCTCCATCCGGCACGGGCCAACACGGCGGATGAGCGCCTTCATGGAGGGGCAGGAGCGTTGCAGGCATGCCACGGCTTTCGAGTGATCTGCTGCTGTCATCTCATCCCATCCCGGCGCAGTCCGGGCCCGGCGTCAATCGCCGCGAATCTCCTTTCCATCCCGCGAGGGGACACACTACGAGTATCTGCAAATGAATATCCGCGCGTCTCTTGTCGTCCTCGCTTCCCTCATCGCCAGTGGCGTCTCCCTCGGTGCCGATGGGCACGTGCTCGCCCGTGCGGGCAGCCTGCCCGCGCCGGGGAAGGCCGTGACTGAGACCATGGTCCACGACGTCGCCGGCTCCGCGCTCACCCTCTCCGTGGGCGAGCAAAAGATGGAGGGCACCTATGGCATGAAGGAGACCTCGACCGAGGTCACCGAAGGCATCTCGGAGACCAAGGCGCGCCGCATCCTCACCAGCAAGACCGCGGAGCACCGCATGATCATCATGGGCCAGGAGCAGCCGTCGCCGGAAGTGGCGGACCCGCTGCAGGGCCTCCCCGTCATCTTTGAAAAGAAGGATGGCAAGTGGACCGCCACTCTGGAGGAAGGCGAGCCGACCGAGGAGCAAAAGACCGCACTGGAAGGGCAAGCCAAGCAGCAGGAATCCGATACCGACTTCCTCGTCTACGGCGACAAGCCGCGCAAGCCAGGTGACAAGTGGGAGGTGGACGTGAAGAAGCTGGAGAGCTTCGGCGGTGCGACCGGTCTGACGGGCACCTTTTCCGTGGAATTCGTGGAAGTGAAGGAAGTCGCCGGAACTTCCTGCGCAGTGCTGAAGTCCACCCTCGACATCTCCGGCACCGCCGAGAAGGAAGGCGACGCGCCCGCCATGAACATCAAGCTCAAGGGTGAAACCCTCGTCCACCGCTCGCTGGCGGACCTCGTGGACCTGGAGTCGAAGCTGACCGGCACCATGACCGTGGAAGGCTCGCCGAACGAGGGCGTGAAGATGACCATGACCGGCCCTGTCACCATGACCGGCACCGCGACGGTGGGTAAGCCGTAACCAACCGCCACCAGGCTGATTTTGGCCCCGAAAAGGGCTCGGCACCCAAAGGTGCGGAGCCCTGCGTTGGCGGCAATGATCTCCAGCAAGCCCGTTGATTGGGCTGGAATCGAGGTCCATGGTGGGTAAGTTGGTCCCATGGCCTCGACCTTGGAATTGCTGGAAAAGGAAGCCCTGCTGCTGCCGGATGATCAGAAGGTTACCCTTGCGCACAGGATCCTTGCCAGTGCTGAACCGCAACCGGAGCCGTCCATCGAAGCCTTGTGGGAAGCTGAGATTCTCCGCCGGATCGACCGGCTGGATCGGGGCGAGACCACGACTCATGCTGCCTCCGAGGTTTTCAGGGAGCTTGATCAGCGGTTCGGATCATGAGAGCCGAATTTTCCGCAGAGGCCCGTGCGGACCTCTTTGATGCGGTAGCTTACTACGAAGGCAAGGAAGCGGGTCTGGGAAAGCGGCTTCGCGATGAGGTCGCCCGAATGCTGCTGACGGTCGTTTCCGCTCCTTATTTGTGGAGAGAGCGCCGAGGCGGGTATCGACGCGTCAATTGTCCCGTCTTTCCCTATTACCTCGCCTATGTGGTGAGGGAGGAGGTTCTTGTGGTGGTGGCGGTGGCACATTCCAGCCGCCGTCCCGGATATTGGCAGGACCGGCTCTGAAGGCGCTGCCTGTCGATCCCACAAGAGCTCGTCGCCTCAATCTTCCCGCCGCGGCGCGCGCTTGGCGGTGAATTTCCGCGGGGCTTTCTTGGCGGCTTTCCGGGCGGTCTTCTTCGCCGCCTTTTTGGCGAAGTGGCGCTTCTTTTCCACCGTCTTCGGGCGCGGTTCATGGGTCCCGAGCAGCGAGGAGGCCGCGGCGCGCTTCACCCGCAGCTTCTCGCCGCCGAGCTGGGTGCCGTTCAGGCCCTTGATCATCTGCTCCGCCTGGTCGATCGACGGCATGTCGGCGAAGCCGAAGCCCTTCGACTTCCCGGTCACCTTGTCGATCACCAGATCGAAGGTCTTCACCTTCCCGTACTGGTCGAGCATCCGGCGGACGTGTTCTTCGGTGATGTTGCGGTCGATGTTGCGGATGAGGATGATCATGCCCGCCGCGAGAATAGCAGCAGGCCCGGACCGGGAACGAGCACGGAATTTCTCCTTCTTTTCAGAAAAGGATGCTGCCGACGAAGTCGCGGATGTGGTCCGGCACCGAGCCGCGCTGCGGGACGATGACGACCAGTTCGCGGGCCAGCGGCTCCGGCAGGCGCACGCGCTGGAGGCGGCGCTTGCGGGCGAAGGTGCTCACCGCCCGGCGCGGCACGCACGCCGTGCCGAGGCCCAGCGCCACGAGGTGGATGGCCATGTCAAAGCTATCCAGCTCCATCGCCGGGGAGATGGCCGCGCCGCGCTTCTCCCACCATGCGTCGATGCAAGCGCGCGACCGGGTGCCGGCGGGCGGATGGATCCATGCCTGCGCCTCTGCCCAGCTCCGCCATTCCCTGCGGTCGGCAGCGACCGCCGGGACGGAATGCCCGTGTGGTGCGATGATCGCAAAGGAGTCGGCGATACGGTGGGTGACTTCCACTCCCGCAGGCAGCCGCGATGGCGGGCAAAGAACGCCCACGTCCAGCCGGGAGTCGGCCACGTCTTCCACCAGCTTTGACCCCGCGTGATGGGAGACCGTCACGGTGACCTCCGGGTGGCGGCGGACGAAGCCGTGCAGCACGCCGGGCAGGTGGGCCAGCGAGACACTGCGGGAAAATCCGATGCGGATCTTCCTCGCATGGCCGTGGAATTCCTCGCCGAGCCGCCTCAGTGCCCCGGCCATGATGCCTGGCACGGCCTCCGTTTCCCGCAGCAGTAGGCTTCCGGCAGGGGTCAGCGTCACCCGCCGTGTGGTGCGCTGGAAAAGCGTCACGCCCAGCCGCGACTCGATGAGCTGGATCTGCCGCGTCAGCGCGCTTTGTGAAAGCCCCGCAGCCTTCGCCGCGGCAGTCATCCCGCCGTGTGCAGCCACCAGCCGCACGAGGTGCAGCCCGTGGAGATCGATGGCCGGGAGTGAAGGCTCATTCATGCTGGAATGTGATTAATCCATGCCATCAATGAATTTAACGCAATGGCAGAGTCCGGTCATCATTCCCGTCATGGCCGACCGAACCGAAAAGCATCCGGGCAATGTCCCCGGTCCATATTACAATGACACCTCCTGCATCGACTGCGACTACTGCCGGGAGATCGCCCCGCAGGTCTTCCGCCGGGATGACGAGGAGGGCCTGAGCTATGTCTGGCATCAGCCGGTCTCGCCGGAGGAGCAGGCACTCGCCCGGAAGGCGATGGAAGGGTGCCCTACTGAGACTATCGGTTGCGATGGGTGATTGCCGTGAAATGGATTGACCGCGTAGCCGTAACTCCAGTCATCATTCATCACCATGAAACCCGTATCCGCACTCCTCTGCCTCGCCGCCGCCCTCGTCTCCACGAGCTGCTTCACCGGGAAATCCGCCCAGGCCTCGACCGTCACGCCCGAGCAGTCCTTCAAGGCCGCCGATCTGGATGGCGATGGCAAGGTCTCGCGCGCGGAGTATGACTCCTACCTCATCGGCGAGATGTTCGCCCGCTACGATAAGGACAAGGACTCGGTGATCACCGAGAAGGAATTCGTCTCGAATGGCGGCACCAAGGAAGGCTTCTACAAGGTGAACACCAGCGGCACCGGCAAGATCACCCTGCACGAGGCCCGCTCCAGTGCCGCGGTGAAGAAGACCCTCGCCGCGCCCTTCAAGGAGGCCGACACGAATGGCGACGGCCAGGTGACGCTGGCGGAATTCCGCATCTCGCGCGAAAAGACGCTCGATTACGTCCGCTAAGCGGCGGTCGGTCGCGATTCGGAGTTGTCCGTCGCGGCGCGGGGCTTCAGGAAAACGCGGTGACGACTACGCCCTGGCTCATCCGCATTCCCGATGTCTTCGCGCCCTTCGCGCCGCAGATCCTGGAGGGGCTGGGGGCCAGGCCGCGGAAGGCGCTGGGCAGCGACTACCATCTGGTGGACCTGGCCGATCCCTCGGCGCTCGAGGACTCGGAGTGGTCCATTTTCATCCGCTGGGCGCTGCCGGTGGACCATGCGTGGCCGTGCTGCCCGCAGAAGATGGACGGCTTCGTGGAAAAGGCCGCGCAGGGCATCCTGAAGAAATTCGGCGACCGCGCCCCGCAGGCGATCTTCACCGGGCCGCTGCTGCCCGGCGCGCCGCATCCCTACTACAAGCATCTCGCGACGAATCTCCGCGGGCGCGTGCTCCAGCTCTTCCCCACGCTGCCGGTGGCGGACGTGGAGTCGCAGGATCCGGAGGCGGGGACGCTTTTCGCGCTGGTGGGGAAGGAAGGCCTCTACTGCGGCATCCGCAGCCCGCGGGAGGCGAATGGCTTCTACCCCGGCGGGACGAAATTCATCCGCCAGAGCGAGGCCATCAGCCGGGCCGGGGCGAAGATCGCCGAGGCGCTGCACTACCTGAAGCTCCACCGGCCGGACCTGCCCGCAGGAGCGCATTGGCTGGAGCTGGGTGCCAGCCCGGGCGGCATGACGGCGGAGCTGCTCGACCGCGGCTATCGCGTCACGGCCATCGACAAGGCGGCGCTGGATGCCCGGCTCGACCGCGCCCCGGGCCTCACTTTCGTCCGCGGGGATGTGGACACCTTCCAGCCGAAGGGTGAATTCGACGCCCTGCTCTGCGACATGAATGGCGACCCGCGCGGCTCGCTGCGGCAGGTGGTGCGGCTCTCGAAAAGCCTGCGGCCCGGCGGGAAGATCGTCTTCACCCTGAAAGCCGCCGGGGCGGACACGCCCGGCGAGATGCTGGAACTGCTGCGCGCCGCCGAAGCCTACGCCACGGCCTCCGGGCTGGAACTCATCGCCAGGACGCACCTCACCTACAACCGCCAGGAATTCACGCTCTTCTTCGAGGTGGGGTGAGCAGGGAAAAAGTGGCTGCGGCATCTTGCCGCCAGCCTTGACCATGAGGATGTCATGGCAAGTAGACTCCTGACGATGAATGGAGAACCACCTCCTGCCGACGACGCTGAGGACGAGCTGGAATTAGAGCCGAAGGGCGAGAAGGATACCGGTGCCTGTGCGGACTGCGGGCACCTGAGCCGCTTGGTTAATGGCTTCATTCACGGCGGGAATGGTGGTCCTACCCGCGCCGCTTACTTCGTGCATTGGACGCTCGGCGTGTCGGAGCATCCTGCCAATTTCGACCTGATCCTCGGACCATGGGGGGATGAGGCGGATCCGGCCGAGCGGGTCGCCGTGTCCTTGGTTTACTTCAATGACGCCGAGCGCAACTTCTTCACGGTCATCGATGCGCAGGGCAGGCGGCACGATGATCGGAAAGTGGCGGGACGTGCCTTGTCGCGTGAGGAGTTGCTCGGCTCGCCGGATCTCGCGGCGGAGGTTTTCCGGATGGTCGATCTCATCCTGTTGAGAGACTCCCGCATCGGGACCATCGAGACGAAGCCTCCGGGCCGTGGAGCGGGGTCCTTCATGGGCAAGATTCTGCGATTCTTTGGTAGATGACCTTATGATGGGAAGGGGTTGGGGAGGCTATCGGCAGGATGCCGATGCCACGGTTTTGACACTGCTCGGGAAGTCTTGGCGTCGTTGGCGACTTGGCGGTTCATCAAAAATCCGCCATCCCTGTTTCAGCCTCCCCTGTGAGTTTTCCAGCGGACCTGTGCTTACCGCTGCCAGGATGTCAGTAGCGCCCGAATGCAAATGCCGGGCAAACTGTTTGACAGAATAAACGCGTTTCAGAACGTAACGGGCGGCGGCGGTTCTTGGGAATACCAGCGGTTTTCCCGGCGACGTCGCGCCTGATCCGATCCATCATGATCGCTTTCCGGCCTGCCGGATCCTCCGTTAAACCCAAGTCCGCATCTCATCCATGAAACACCATTCCATCCTCAACCCGAAGGCCGTGCTGCTGGCTGCCAGCACCCTGAGCCTCACGCTGGCGCACGGCCAGCTCCGCCAAGCCCCGGCGGGTGAAAACGATGTCATCCCGCCCTCGACGCCGCTGGTCGCCTGCGACCCGTATTTCAGCATCTGGTCGCCCGGCGACACGCTGAATGGCGTGGAGACCACCCACTGGACGGGCAAGCAGCACCAGCTCACCAGCCTGGTGAAGATCGATGGCCAGGCCTTCCGCGTGATGGGTGCCACCCCGCTCGCCACCCCGGCGCTGGAGCAAAAGAGCCTCACCGTGCTGCCCACGCGCACGATCTACACCTTCGAGGGTGCGGGCGTCTCCATGTCGCTCACCTTCATGACCCCGGCGCTGCCGGACGATATCAGCCTGCTTTCCCGCCCGGTCACGTATCTCTCGTATGAGTTCAAGTCCACGGACGGGAAGCCGCACGACGTGTCCGTGTTCTTCGGCGCTTCCGGCGAGCTGACGGTGAATACGCCGGACCAGGACGTGACGTGGAATGATGCCAGCGCCGACGGCCTGGCCGTGGTCCGCATGGGATCGAAGGACCAGCCCGTCCTCCAGAAGAAGGGCGATGACCAGCGCATCGACTGGGGCTACCTTTATCTCGCCGCCCCGGAGGGCGATACCGCCGGGCGTGCCTTTGGCGCGCCGAATGAACTCGGCATCGCCTTCGCGGGCAATGGCCTTGGCCAGCAGAAAGGTGCCAAGGGCGAGGCAGATCGCGCCGATGGCGTGGGTGCTGGCCTGGAGCTGAAGTCCTTCCAGGTGGGCAATGACCCCGTCTCGAAGTGGGCGATGATCGCCTATGACGACATCTACGCGATCCAGTTCAACCGCAAGAACCTCCGCGCCTATTGGCGGAAGGACGGCTGGGAGGCAAAGGACCTGCTCGCCGCTTCCGCAAAGGAATTCGCCGAGCTGAGCAAGCGCTGCGAAGCCTTCGACACCGAGCTGATGGCAGACATGGAAAAGATCGGCGGCGTGAAATACGCGAAGCTCGCCGCGCTGTCCTACCGCCACTGCTTTGCCGCCGGCAAGTTCGTCGCCGATGACAATGGTCAGCCGCTGCAGTTCTCGAAGGAGAACCACTCGAACGGCTGCATCGCCACGTCGGATGTCTTTTACCCCATGGCCCCGCAGTTCCTGCTGCTGAGCCCGTCGCTGGCGAAGTCCTTCCTCGCGCCCTTCATGGAGTATGCGAAGAGCGACCGCTGGAAATTCCCCTTCGCCCCGCACGATCTGGGTACCTATCCGCACGCAAATGGCCAGGTCTATGGCGGCGGTGAAAAGACCGAGCACGACCAGATGCCCGTGGAGGAAAGCGGCAATCTGCTCCTGCTGATGGCCGCCCTCGCCCAGATGGAGGGAAATGCCGACTACGCGGGCCTCTACTGGAGCCGCCTGGAGCAATGGGCGGAATACCTCAAGAAGGAAGGCTACGACCCGGCGAACCAGCTCTGCACCGACGACTTCGCCGGTCACATGGCGCACAATGTGAACCTCAGCGCGAAGGCCATCTGCGCCCTCGCCGCCTTTGGCAAGCTCTGCGACATGCGCGGGGAAAAGGAGAAGGCTGCGGAATACACCGCGCTCGCGAAGGACTTCGCCCAGCGCTGGGTGAAGGAAGCGAAGGACGGTGACCACTACCGCCTCGCCTTTGACCGCCCGGGCACCTGGAGCCAGAAGTACAACCTCGTCTGGGACAAGATCCTCGGCCTCGGCCTCTTCCCCGATGAAGTCCTCCGCACCGAGATGGACTTCTACCTGAAGAAGCAGAATGCCTACGGCCTGCCGCTCGACAACCGCCGCGACTACACGAAGCTCGACTGGATCGTCTGGACGGCTTCGCTCACGCAGGATCGCTCGGATTTCGAAGCCCTCATCGCGCCCATCATCAAGTTCGTGAACGAAGGCCCGGTCCGCCTGCCGATGGGTGACTGGTATGACACCGTGAACGCGCGGAAGGAGGGCTTCACCGCTCGCCCCGTGGTCGGCGGCGTCTTCCTGCCCGCCCTCTATCACAAGGACCTGTGGACGAAGTGGGCGAGCCGCGACGTGACCAAGGCGAAGGGCTGGGCCCCGATGCCCGAGTACATCGAGCCGGTCCTCACCACCATCGTGCCCAGCGGCATCGAGAAGGACGGCATCGTCTGGAGCTACACGACCGACCGCCCCGAGGGCGAGTGGTTCGCCACCGGCTACGATGACTCGAAGTGGAAGAAGGGTGCCGCGGGCTTCGGCGCCGGCGGTCCGCCGAATGCGAAGATCCGTACCCGCTGGAACAGCTCCGACATCTGGGTCCGCCGCGAGATCGAGATGCCATCCAGCATTCCGGACAGCATCCAGCTCCACGTTTACTTCGACGAGGACATCGAGGTCTTCATCAATGGCGTGCGCGCTGCCGCCGCCGGTGGCTTCGTGACGGACCTCTCGCTCGTGCCGCTCCTCCCCGAGGGCAAGGCCGCGCTGAAGCCTGGCAAGAACGTCATCGCCGTCCACTGCAAGCAGACCACCGGGGGCCAGTACCTCGACCTCGGCATCGTGGACGTGAAACCCGGCGAGAAGAAGAGCAAGTAAGCCAGCCGGACAAGCGACATCGCTTCCTACAAGTCAAAGGCACGGGGTGAAAGCCCCGTGCTTTTTTGCGTGAGGGGGGCGCTGCGGACAGGGCAGATGAACCGCGGAGGCGCAAAGGTCGCGGAGGATCGCAGAGAGGCGAAGAAAGGGCCTCCATTTGCCATAATCTCTGCGATCCTCCGTGACCTCTGTGTCTCCGCGGTTTCACGAAAGGACGGAGAACATGCCGATCCGATTCGCCGGGCAATTCTCGTATCTTCCAGAGTTATGGAAGTTGCGTCATGCCGGTGAATCGGGCACGACTGGACTCATGCCAGAAGCCCCGTCCGTCACGAAACCGCTCGCAGTGCTAATCGATGCGGACAATGCTCAGGCGGCGGTGATTGCCGCGGTGCTCACTGAGATCGCTGCCTACGGCACCGCGAGCGTGAAGCGGATCTACGGGAACTGGACGTCCGATCAGCTGAAGGGCTGGAAGGGACCGCTTCTCGAGCACTCGATCCAGCCGATCCAGCAGTTCAGCTACACCACCGGCAAGAACGCCACCGACAGCGCAATGATCATCGATGCGATGGACCTGCTCTATACCGGGCGCTTCTCGGGCTTCTGCCTGGTCACCAGCGACAGCGATTTCACGCGACTTGCCGCACGCATCCGCGAGCAAGGTCTGCTAGTGCTGGGCTTCGGGGAAAAGAAGACTCCGAAGCCCTTCGTCGCTGCGTGCGACAAGTTCATTTATACCGAAGTCCTCCAGACTGCATCCGACACCGCCGCGGGCAATGAGGTGAAATCGAAGAAGACGGGAGCCGAGCTGGGCAAGGATCGCAAGCTGGTGCAGCAGATCCTCACGGCCATCGACTCCGCCACGGGCGAGGAGAGCGAGTGGGCATCGCTAGGGCTGGTGGGAACCCACCTCTCCAAGCTCATGCCCGACTTCGACTCGCGGAACTATGGCTACGGCAAGCTGAGCGAACTCTTGGAAGCCATCGGCTCCTTCGAGCTTTCGCGGAAGGACAAGCACGTGCTCATCCGCAGGAAGTCCAAGGGCGGTTGAGCCAACTTAGTGGGCCGCTTGGCAAGTGACCTCACCGGCGGCGAAACCATCCCGCCCATGGATTTCTGAAAATGGTCACCCGTTCGTCGGAAGTGTTCCCGAGGAAGTTCATGCGGGTCGCGCTGGTGGCAAAGCGGGCACCATCCAGCGATGCCATTCCTGCCGCCGCGCGGATGTTTCCCCGCTGCAGGAAACCGCGGTCGAGCATCGCAGCCTGTCCGAACATCGGATTCCCGAACATGTCCGGGGTGAATCCATGGACGAGGATACAGCCGTCCTTTGCCGCCAGCATCGAGGACTGGAGCGGGATCTCCACTTCATCCACCACGGACCACTCGCCGGCTTCCCTGCTGATCCTCCACAGGATGCTTCCTCCCGTGGGATTGCCGAGGAAGTCGGTGTTTCCGAGCCCGACGACCAGTACCTCACCGTCAAACGCCGCGTGCATGTTCACGGTGGACACAAGGAACGAGCCGGGGTTGAAGAGCTCGACGGCCTCCCCTGCGGTCCATGTGCCGGCGGGCGTCTTTTCGTGGAACTCGATGTAGGCGGGTTGACCGTTGCCGCGGCGGATGAGCGCGAGCCGGTTTTCACTGAGAAAGAAATCATTGGGATTGCTCAGTGTGCCCCGCGGGAACTCGCGCTCAGGCTGCCAGTCGCCGGTCTCTGCGTTTCGCGAGAAGATGAAAAGCGACCCGCCGACATTCGGGAACGCGAGCAGGTCATCCGAGAGGAGGATCTTTCCATTCGGCCAGACGGTCCCTTCGAAGGCTCGTGCGATCGACTGCGTCAGGATCCACTTCCCGCTGCGGTCCAAGCCATAGACCGAGAGTCCGCCGGGCCATGGGGCGGCCACCATGAGCTCGCGGTCGCGCAGCGCCATGGGAAATTCCGGATGAGCGCCGGGTGAGAAGGCGCTGATGGAATCGACCTCCACCTCCTGCCGCCATTGCCAGGGCTTCCGGGCACCCCCGCTGGTGCGTTGGAAGAGGT
The DNA here is from genome assembly GCF_025950085.1 of Luteolibacter flavescens. Taxonomy (NCBI): domain Bacteria; kingdom Pseudomonadati; phylum Verrucomicrobiota; class Verrucomicrobiia; order Verrucomicrobiales; family Verrucomicrobiaceae; genus Neoluteolibacter; species Neoluteolibacter flavescens. The sequence continues at coordinate 97,716 of NZ_JAPDDS010000014.1, read as the reverse complement.
GAACCGAGGCGCTGGAGTCGCCGGATTCGCTCCAGCTCGATTCGCTGACCGCCAGCCACCGTCCGGATATCTCGACATCGGCTGCAAAAACGGAACTCCCTGGATTTCCAACCGGAGCATCGGCTCGGGAAATGATCTGCTCCACCGGATACCACTCCTGCTTCTTGAGCTGGGGGCGAGCCACGACGGTGCCCGTGAGGGCGATCAACAGGAGGGAGGAGAAACGCACGGTCGGACCATGCGTGACCTGACGATGATAACAAGGAAGATGAGTGGACGCCTCCTTTGCCCAATCCGCTGCAGGTAGCCTGCCGGACCGCATCAGGTCACTCCCCGCGCTTGTCGGCGGTGGGCGGGGTGGCGATGACTCCGCCACCGGCGGCGGGCGCCGGGGTGGTGGGGGCCATGTCGCGGCCGTTGGGCAGCCTCTTGGTGAGGTCGGGCAGGATCATGCCGCTGTCCCGGTTCACCAAGGCGGGGGGCTGTTCCGTCGTGGGAGCGGCTTCCGGCTTGGTGGGCTTGCGCTGGCCGGTCGGTGGCACCGGGTCTTCGACCACGACTGCCTTCGGCGCACACGCCGCGAGGCCGAGAGCAAGGAAGAGACAGCAGGCCGGTTTCATCATCGGAGGGGAACGATGGCGCAGCCCGGGCGGCTTGGCAATGGCGAAGCCGGGGCTGCCTGCGGTGCGGACCGCTCAGTGCTTTGCCTCCGGAAGCCGGGCGAGCCACTTTTCCACGTCGCCGATTACCTTGTCCTTCTGATCGTCATACATCAGCAGGTGGTAGCTCTCGGGATAGTGCTTGTAGGTGCGATTTGCCTCCTTCGGGACGTTGCCGTAGAAGGCCTTCACGTCGGATTCGCTGCTGAAGAAGTCCTTCCCGCCGTGAAGCACCAGCGTCGGCACGGAGAAGGTGCGGGCGCAGTCCGGCATGCCATCGATGAGGTCGCTGAGCGCCACGAGCAGGCGAAGCGTGTGCCGGTCGATGTGCCAGGAATTCGTCTCCGCCTGCTGCGAGTGCACCGTATCGTGCGTCATCTGCACCTGCTGGCCGCCAGCCATGGTCTCCAGCGAGACGCGGGCCGTCGGGATCACCCCGGCGATGCCGTGGACGAGGTCCTTCTTCCACTTCGGGAAATCCTCGCGGAATTTCACCACCGGCGAGGAAAGCACGATCGCATCGCACGGCGGCTTTTCCCCGGCGGCGACAGCCTGCTCGTAGGCGTGGGAAACGATGAGCGCGCCCATGCTCTCGCCGAACCACACGATGCGTGCGTCCGGGTGCTTCGTGCGCACCATGGCGGAGAATTTCGCGAGATCGCTGAACCACAGCTCCGGATCATCGATGTCGCCACGGCGCTCCTTCAGCGGATCCTTCCCCTGGCCGCGCACCTCGTAGGCATACACGGCCATGTCAGGTCGATCCTTCAGGAGGCGCTTGCCGAGATTCTCGTAGTCAATGGAGGCTCCGCAAAAGCCGTGGACGCCGATGACCACGGTCTCCGGCTCGGCTTTCGCGCTCATCCACTTGCGGTAGCCGAAGGTTTCATTCCGCACGGCTTCCTCCGGCCTGTCCGCCACCAGCGCGTAATTCGTCGCGCACTGGGTGAGCAGGAGGGGCGCGAGAAGCAGCGCGCCCAGCCGTGCGGCCGTGCGTGCCCGGCTGCCACCGGCTCTGCTGGAAATGCGCTTCATCCGCTGCGAAAGTGCCACCAAGAGGCCGGGTCGGCAATCATGCATTCGCCTCAATATCGGCAGGGCCGCACCGTTAGACCGGCACGGCTTCCCGCTTCGCGAGGCCGCTGGTGATCGCGGGCAGGATGTCGGCCAGCTCGTTTGCCACCACGAAGTCCCCGGGCTGGCACATGCCGCTGAGCAGGTCGATCAGCGGGTCCCAGAAGCGCACCCCGGCGGCATTCGGGCGGTTGAAGATCACCACCGGCTTGCCCGCCATCAGCTCGTTTTCCTGGCGTTTGAAAATCATCAGTGCCAGCAGCTCCTGCACCGTCCCGGCTCCCCCGGGGAAGATCACGAAGGCATTCGAATTCTCGATCATCACCTCCATGCGAGTGTAGATGTCCGGCCGCAGCCAGAAGCTGGAGAGTCCGTCCGGCAGGCCTTCCAGCTCGATGATGTGCGGCACATTCGACCCCGCGGTCCAGCCGCCCGCGCCCACCGAGCCCTCCACCACGGCACCCATGATGCCGGAGCGGCCGGCACCGGAGACGCAGCCCAAGCGGTTCACCGCCAGCAGGCGTCCCAGCTCACGGCCATCCGCGAGATAGGCAGGGTCTTCCAGCGTGGCTGAGCAGAAGACGCACACGTTTCCCACGTAGTCCGTGGGGATGGGCGTGTCGAATGACGTGCCCTTCGCCTCGCCGATCTTGTGGCGGCCGGGATCTGGCACCCCTTTCTCGCGGACGAGTTCCAGCGTTTCCAACACCGCCTCGGGAGTCCCCGCGGTGAGCAGGAAGTCGCGGTGATCCTGCTTGATGGTGCCCATCTTGTTCAGGTGATCGAGCACCGAGAAAAAGGGGTCCCAGGAAAAGTCCGTATTCAGGATCACCGTCGGCTTGCCGGAGAGATGCTGGTCCAGCGTCTGGTAGCCGACGAAGATGGAGATCGCCTTGAACATGTCCTCCAGCGTGGCACCGGGCGTGAAGACGAAGCAGTCCGCCTCCACGATCTTCCGCTCGATGTTCGAGAGCGTGATGATCTGGTCACCGTTGGAATTGTAGATGTCCCACCCTGCACCGAAGAGCAGGTAGAGAAGGCGGGCACGGACCGCTCGGCCGGGGTCTTCGGTTCCGAGCACGGTTCCAGAAAGTCTTACTTTAGGCATGGGATTCGCTGAATGAAGGCTGTCTTCGCAGCCACCGTCCCCCTTGGGTGGGGACGGCTTTGAATGCCGCAACGTACGCCATGGACCCCTTTCTTCAAGCCGCCATCGCGGAAGCGACCACCGGTTTCTCCGAAGGCGGCATCCCCATCGGCAGCGTGCTGGTGCGGCAGGGGATCATCATCGGCCGCGGGCACAACCGACGGATGCAGCAGGGGAATCCCATCCTGCACGGCGAGATGGATGCGCTGCAGAATGCCGGCCGCCTACCCGCGCACATCTACCGCGAGTGCACGCTCTACACCACGCTCTCGCCGTGCCCCATGTGTACCGGCGCGATCCTCCTCTACGGCATCCCCCGGGTTATCGTCGGGGAGAACCAGACCTTCATGGGCGAGGAGGCGCTGCTGCGGAGTCGCGGCGTGCACGTGGAGGTGGTGCAGAGCCCGAAGTGCGTGGATCTGATGCGCATCTTCATCGAGGCCAATCCGGGGGTGTGGAACGAGGATATCGGCGAATCGTGATTTCACGCTTCGCACCGGGTGCGTCCGGGGTGCATCGTCCGCGGCGTGAGCCCCGCCCTGGAGACCCTGCTGCTGCCCTTTTCGCAAGGCGAGATCGCCGTGCCGCCGCGGGCCTTGTTTCTCGGGGCGGAGCCTCATCCGGACCTGGTGTCATGGCCGCAGGTGACCGGCTGGCAACCGCTGAAGCCGCTGGCGGATGCGTGGGAAAAGGCGGGCCTCCCCCGCACGGACGCACCCGCAGGCACGTGGCCGCTGGTGCTGCTGCTGCCGGGCAAGTCGAAGGACGAGACGCTAGCCGCATTCGCGAGGGCGCATGATTTGTTAGAAAGCGGCGGCACCCTGGTCGTCTCGATGGCGAATACCGCGGGAGCGCAGCGCTTCGAGAAGGAGCTGGAGAAAGCGACGGGCAAGGTGGCCACGCTCTCGAAGCACAAGTGCCGCGCCTTTCACGCGGTGAAGGACGGCTCGTGGGATGAGGCCGTCCTCGCCGGGTGGCGCGCGCTGGGCACACCGCGCGAGGTGGATGGCTTTCTCGTCGAGGCCGGTGTCTTCAGCGCGGATCACGTCGATCCCGGCTCGGCCTTGCTCGCCGCGCATCTGCCGAGAAACCTGCGCGGCACCGTGGCCGATCTCGGCGCAGGCTGGGGCTATCTCGCGAAGGCGGTGGCCGACACGAATCCCGCGGTGAAAGCGGTGCACCTCTACGAGGCGGACGCCCGTGCGCTGGACTGCGCGCGGAAGAATCTCGGCGAGGGGAATTTCGAGTACCACTGGCACGATGTCGCCGCCGGAGTGCCGGGCAAGTACGAGGTCATCGTGAGCAATCCACCCTTCCACACCGGACAGGCGACGGATGTCCTGTTAGGGAAGACATTCCTTGGCGCTGCCGCTGCAGCGCTGAGGACGGGCGGGCGCTTGCTGATGGTGGCAAACCGGCAGCTCCCCTACGAGCCGGAGCTTGAAGCGCTCGGGCTGGTCTGGCGCAAGCCCGTGGAGGACTCCACCTACAAGGTAATCTTTGCCGAAAAGCGGATGACCATGAGGTCTGAAGGTGGGCGGCGCGGGCGCTGAAAACTTACCTGGAAATTCCTACCCGGAACCTGAACGCATGAAACTGGTGAAACTCCTCGCGAACCTCGGCTACGGCTCACGCAGCCAGGTCGAAAGCTTCCTGCGCAAGGGCGTGGTGACGGACACGGAGGGCCGCGTGCTCGGCTCCAGGGACTTCCCTCCGCATGCCGAGATCCTCTTCAAGGGCGAACCTCTCGATCCCCCGGCGCCGCTCACGCTGATGTTTCACAAGCCCGCAGGCTACACGTGCAGCACCGATGACCCCGGCGACACGATCTACGACCTGCTGCCTGTGCGTTACGCGCTGCGGAATCCGGTACTGAGCCCCGTGGGCCGCCTCGACAAGGACACCACCGGCCTGCTGCTGATGACGGACGATGGCCAGCTCCTCCACCGCCTGATCAGCCCGAAGCACCACGTGCCGAAGACGTATCACGTCACGCTCGATCGCCCGATCGAGGGCCACGAGGCGGCGCTCTTTGCCAGCGGGGAGCTCGTCCTGCGCGGCGAGGACAAGCCGCTCCTGCCCGCCACCATGGAAGCGCTCGGCGAGAAGGAAGCGCGCATCACGCTGGAGGAAGGCCGCTATCATCAGGTCCGCCGCATGTTCGCCGCCGCGGGGAACCACGTGGTGGAGCTGAAGCGCGTCTCCATCGGCGGACTCGCGCTGCCCGATGACCTCGAGGAAGGTGAGTGGCGCACCCTCGGAAGTACGGAACTCGCCGTAGCAAAGGGCGGGTGATGCCGCGGGTGCAGACGCACTTCATTCCCGCGGCAGGCCGCCGAGATGGCGATAGCGCATGAGGGCGGAGAAGTCGGCAGTCTCGTGAACCGGCGCACCGAGCGACTGGATCATCATGCTCCCGTGTTGATTGAGGACGCATTCCTCAAGCCGGTATTTTTCGTCTCCCGGATACTTTGCGAAGCCGACCCGCGTCCCGTATTCGCCACCCTGTCGCAATTGACGGTCGATGAGCGCGGCGGCTGCCAGTCCCCTCGGGCGTCCGAGCAGATCCACGAGGCTCCCGCGCAACGTCGCCAGTTCGTCTTTGAGGCGATCACCCACGGGCTCGATGCGCACCGTCATGTAGCGGGCGAGCCCGTTGTCGCTGGCGCGGACGACGGCGAGACTCTCGGCCGGGATCGTAGTGGCCAATTCCAGCTCCACTCGTGTGGATGCCTTGAAGTAGATGTCGAATGCGGCGCGGATCGCTGCCTGCTCTCCGGGGTCCAGCGCCAGCAGATCCCTGAAGTCCTGGGTGAACTCACAATCGTCGGGATCGAAGGCGGTCACGTCGATGGTGTCCAGCAGGCCGGGAGGCACGAGCAGGGTTTCCACCGGCTTTTCCAAGGAGCGTGCCTTCCTGCTGGAACCTGCCTCCGCTAGTCCTGCGGATCGATCCATCGGGGTGCCCGGGCGACCGCCGGCTGATGGGATGAAATCGTGCGGTGGAGGAGGGGCCTCCCTCGCTGACCGCGACAGCCAGAAGCTGGCGAGGAAGACGGCAGCACCACAGGCGATGAAGGCAAATGGTGGCTTCATCGGTCGCCCGGAGGTTGGCCCCCGTTGTTGAGTTCCGGATCGAACTTCAGGAAGTCCACCCTTCCCTCGGAGTTGATGCTATGGTGCATGGGACGAGCTTCCGGCGGCGAATCAATCCTTCTGGCCACATACCAGAATCCGTGAAGATGCCGAGGAAGATGCCTGTGGTCGGAGATTGTAATCATGCCGGTGAGAGACAAGGTCACCTCCAGATCGTGGCCGTATTCTTCCTCAAGTTTCTTCGCGGCGACATAGCGGGCGAGATCCCTTTCCGCTGCTGACAGGTTGCCGGGAAGAGCGGCGATCGCCTCCTCGGCGAGAGGGCGGATGTCATCCTCGGACAAGGCCGGTAGGACCACCGAGTCGTTTTGCTTCATCACCCGTCCGACGAATTCGCCTGCCTGCGTGAGCTTCGCCATTTCCGCTGCGCGGTCCGCCGCTTGGACGAATGCGTCGGCTTCGACCTCTTCCAATTTCAGGAGGTCGTGGAATTGGCTGCTGTCGATGCTGATATTACTGCGTTCCAGCCAAGCGACCGGAATGGGCGTCCACGCGCCGGAGGAGTCGGGCCTGTGGCTCGGGGAAGGCTGCCTGCTTGAGGGGTCGTGAAGCCGAAGGCTGTGTGCCTCTGGCTGGGTGGCCACGTCATCGCCGGACTTTCCGGGAGCTTCTTGTGCCGGGGTCATTCGTGCTGCCCACCAGCCTGCAACGGCACATACAGACATCGTGACGACCCACGTGAATGCACGTGGCCACCGGGCAGCGATGTTTGCATGGGTGCTGATTTCAGCATGTCATGTCTTGGAGATACTGATGTCAAGCTGCCTGGAATCGCTCTCATCGCGTCAGGGCGATGTCGGAATTGAGCAGGGTGTTTGCGACGAGGACCATGGCTGCCTCGTCGGGCGTGGGTGCCAGTTTCGCGGATTCCGCGGGGGATTGCTCGTAGTCCGCCTTTGCCTCGGCGTGGAGCTTGGCCAGGGTGCCGATCACCGGCTGCGGCGCGTCTTGCAGCGTCAGCATCTTGTAGCCGAGCGCAAGGCGTTCTTCCACGGTCGCTCCTTCCATCCGCTTTGCGAATGCCCGGGCGAACTCGATGTGCGCGGGATCATTCAGCGTCACCAGCGCCTGCAGCGGCGTATTCGTGGAGATGCGGCGGGCCGAGCAGACGTCACGCGTCGGCGCATCAAAGGTGAGGAAGGCCGGGTAGCCGCTGGTGCGCTTCGAGTAGGTGTAGAGCGCGCGCCGGTAGCGGTCCTCGCCCTGCGACGTGTCCCATCGAGCCCCGCTGTAGACCGACTTCCACACGCCCTCCGGCTGCGGCGGATAGACAGGCTTGCCGTATTGCTTCCGAGACAGGAGGCCGGAGACGAGCAGCGCCTGATCCCGCACCATCTCCGCGGACAGCCGCTGGCGTGGGCCGCGTGAGGCGAGCTGGTTCATCGGATCGGCTGCGAGTGCGGGCGGCGTTGCCTTCGATGACTGCCGGTACGATGCCGATAGTACCAGCTCGCGGAGGAAGGGCTTCAGGTGCCAGCGATGGTGATCGCGCAGGCGGAGCGCGAGGTGATCGAGCAGCGGCTGGTTCACGGGTGGCAGGCCGGAGCTGCCGAAGTCCTCCTGCGTCTCCACGATGCCGGTGCCGAAGAGCTCGGCCCACAAGCGGTTTGCCATCACTCGCGCGGCCAGCGGATTCTCCGGGCCGGTCAGCCACGCGGCCATGTCGAGGCGGGTCATCCGGCTGTCGCTCGTCCCGCCGCCCGTGAGGCTAGGGATCGCGGGCTGCACGGGGACGTCTTTCGTCATGCGATTGCCGCGGAGGAAGACGCGGGTGTCGCGCGTCGCCTCGGGCAGCCGTTCTTGCATCACGGGAATCATGATGCCGGGTATCGCTTGGTAGGCCTGCCTGAGCTCGCCATGGGCCTTCCACGAGTCAGCGCGGCCGGGGCTGGTCACGAAGGTGGTAAGCCGCTCGTCCGGCGAGATGGCGAGGCGGAATTTTCGCATCACGCATCCCTGCGTCTCATTGCAGGTGACGCCGTGTTTCAGCCGGATCTCGAATTTCGAATCCGCAGGCGAATCTTCCACCTTCTCCGCGACAAACCATCCGGTCCTCGGTCCGCGCAGCACGGGATAGTCGCCGAATCCGCCGCCGCCCTGCACGACACCGTTATGATCATGCGGACCGGCGATGAAATCCGCGACGACTTCCTTCAGCTTCACCGGCTGCCGCGTGCCATCGGGCAGGACGCGGTCGATCTCCAGCTTCGTGACCACCGCGCCGAACTCGCTCCACTTCGCCGGATCGTCACTCGTCGGCAGGATGTCCAACCGCAGCACCCCGAGGCGCGATGCCGGCAATGTGACCGTGAAAACGGTGTTGGTCGGATTCGTCCCGCTGGCCAGGAAGACCCCGTCTGCCTGTTGCTCCAGCTTCCCGGTTGCTGCCGATGCGGTGGCGGAATCCGCCTTCACCGTCTGCCAACCGGTGGTCTCACGGGCGAGCGCGAGGACCTCCTTGTTCAGCACATCGCGTCCAAGCCGGATCTCTTTTTCGAGGCGCTGCGCCTCGGCTTGTTGTGCCGGATCATCCGCGGACTTCGTCTTGGGGAACTCGTTGTTTAGGTCGCTGTCCTCGCTGCTGTCGAAGAAGGCCATGAACTTGTAGTAATCTTCATGAGGGAAGGGATCGTAGGGATGCGCGTGGCACTGGATGCAGGCGAAGGTGGTGGCATTCCATGCCGTCCACGTCGTGTTCACGCGGTCCATCACCGCGGCCACGCGATACTCCTCGTCATCGGTGCCGCCTTCAGTGTTGTTCTGCGTGTTGCGATGGAAGGCCGAGGCGATCAGGTCGCCGGGCTCCGGGTTTTCTAACAGATCGCCTGCCAGCTGCTTTTGCGTGAACTTGTCGAAGGGCATGTCCGCGTTCAGCGCGCGGATCACCCAGTCGCGGAAAGGCCAGATGTCGCGGTGCGGATCCTTCTCGAATCCCGTCGTGTCCGAGTAGCGCGCGAGATCCAGCCACATCGCCGCCCAGCGTTCGCCGAAGTGCGGCGATGCGAGCAAGCGGTCCGCCACGGCCTCCTTCGCGGTCCCGGGACTTTCCGCGATGGCTTTCTCGAAAGCGTCCCACTCCTCCAAGGTGGGCGGCAGTCCCGTGAGGTCGAGCGTCACGCGGCGCAGCCACTCCGCGGGCGGAGCCTCGGGCATCGGCGCGAGATCCTTCGCCTCCAGCTTCGCGAGCACGTGGCGGTCGAGGTCCGACTTCGGCCACTGCGCGTTTGTCAGCGTCGGCAGCGGTGGCTCTTCCGGCTTTTGGAAGGACCAGTGCTCGCCCCACTTCGCTCCTTCGCGAATCCATCGCTCTAACAACTCGATCTGCGCCTTCTCCAATCCATGCGGATGCTCGTGGGGCGGGGGCATCTTCTCATCGGGATCGCTGCTCGTGATGCGACGCATCAGCTCGGATGCGGCGGGATCACCCGGCACGATGATCGTCTTGCCCGACTCGCCGATCCCAAGCGCATCCTCGCGATAGATGAAGGATGTGCCGCCTGCCTGCTTCACGCCGCCGTGGCAGGTCGTGCAGTTTTTCGTGAGGATGGGCCGGATGTCGCGGTTGAAGTCGACCGGCTCCTCCGCCGCCAGCGGCAGCGTGAAGGACGCGAGGATGAGCGGGTGAAGTCGCATCGGATGGTGAAGCTATACGGGATGCCCTTCACGGGTTTCATCGCCCCGAGCGTGGAAAGTCAAAGTAGGGCCGCGAGGATCGGGCGGAAATCACCCGTAAGGGTCAGCGGAGGGCGGCTCGCCATGCAGGCACGAAAAAGGCCGGAACCCATCGGGCTCCGGCCTTGAGATGATCAGGTGCTTCGAGGGACTTCTCAGTCCTTCTTGGCGGTGCGGGCATTCAGCTCCTCGACCGTCTTGCGCAGGTTGTCGATTTCAGAGACCTTCGCGGCGACCTGCTGCTGGAGCGAGTCGCGGTTGGTCACGGCGGAGGCGAGTTCGCCCTTCACGGTGTTCAGCTCCTTCTGCAGGGCGGCCTGGTTGTCCTCGGCTTGCTTGCGGGCGATGTTCGCCTCGCGGATCGCGCCGGTGGCGAGTTCGGTCTGCTCCTTGGCAGCCTTGATCTCGGCTGCGAGCGGTCCGACCGTGTCACGGAGCTGGGAAGCCTGCTTCTGGAGTTCGGCCAGGGCGTCTTGGGTCTTGGCGAGATCGCCACGGGCCTCGTCACGCTCCTTCACGACGGTCTCGGCCGTCTTCTTGAGTGCTTCGGCTTCGTTGCGGACGGCCACGATGGCCTTCTCGTTCTCGGCCAGCTTCTGGGCGAATTCACCGCGCTCGCGGATCGCCTTGGCCAGCTCCTCGGACTTCGCCTTCACGTCGTTGGTCAGCTTCGCGTAGGCTTCCTTGATGCCAGCGAGGGCATTCTGGGTCGCGGTCAGGCGTTGCTTCGTTCCGGCGTGCGCCTTTGCCTCGTCTTCGCCGCGCTTGGCGAGTTCGGCGTTGGCGGCCTTCAGGCTGTCGACTTCCTTCTTCAGTGCGACGCGCTCGGCAGGTGCCTGGAGCTCACCGCGCACTTGGGCAAGGTCGCCTTTCAGCGTGCTGAATTCCTTCAGGGCCGAGTCCATCTCATCGCGGAAGGTGGCGAGCTTGGCGTATGCTTCCTCGCCGGCTCCCAGCTTCTTCTCAAGCGAGGTAGCCTTGTCCTTCCAGCGGGCGATCTCCTGGTTGGAGGTGCCGAGCTGCTGCTTGAGACCGGCGAGCTGCTGCTCCAGCAGTTGCGTCGCCTCGCGCAGGGCGGTGGCTTCGGTGCGTGCCGCATCGCGCTGGACGGCCGTGTCGGCGGCCTCCTTGCGTGCGTCGTTCACCGACTTGTTGATGTCCTCGAGCTGCTTGTGGAGCTGCTTGAGGGCCTCGGCATCGGAAACAGCGGTCGCGGCGGCCGGAGCCTCTGCAGGCTGGGCTGGCGCAGGTGCATTCTCCGCGCGGACAAGCGGGCTGGCGGTCACCGCAAGGGTGAGCCATAGTGGTGCAATGGTGCGTTTCATGGTTTGAGAATCGAGTCGCGAAACGAATTTCCCCCCGCGACCTTGCAACCTACATAATCAACTAATTGCGCCGTTCAATCAAACTTCATACCAAATATGGTTAATAAAACCTAACAATGCAACATGCGCCAATGGCAAGTCGAATCTGTCAGGAAAGCAAATCCGGCCGGTTCACGCGCGTACGCTCCAGAGCCTTCTCCTTCTTCCACGCGGCGATTTTCGCGTGATGCCCTGAGGTGAGCACTTCCGGCACTTTCATCCCGCGGAAATCGATCGGGCGGGTGTAGGCGGGCGCCTCCAGCAGGCCGGGATCGGAGAAGGATTCCTCCTGGTGCGAGCGCTCGTCGCCGAGGGCTCCGGGGAGCAGGCGCACGATGGCATCGGTCACCACGGCGGCGGCGATCGCGCCATTCGTGAGCACGTAGTCGCCGATCGACAGCTCGATATCGACGAGCGCCTCGATGACCCGGTGATCCACTCCCTCGTAGTGGCCGCAGAGCAGGATGAGGTGTGTTTCTTCCGAAAGTGCCTGGGCGGTCGCTTGTTTGAAAACGCCGCCCTGCGGGGTCATCAGGATCACCTTTGACTCCGGGGTGCGCAGTTCTTCGATGGCGGCGAAGATGGGGCCCGGCATCATGAGCATGCCTTGGCCACCGCCGCAGGGCGTGTCGTCGGTTCGCTTGTGCTTGTCGGTGGACCAGTCGCGGATGTTGTGGGCGCGGATTTCCACCAGCCCGGCGTCCTGTGCGCGGCGGATGATGCTCTCGCCCAGCGGGGCGAGGGCGATCTCGGGAAAGAGGGTGAGGATGTCGATGCGCATCTGGCGGCCCAAGTTTTAGCGGTGAATGCGAGCGAAGGAACGCGAATCTTCCGCGGGACGTCGCGAAACGGCTGCGCCGTTTCGGTGGGGCGAGCGTTGATGGAGATCGCCGCCTGCGAGTCGTCTGGGGGCCGCCCCTTCGATGGGGGATCGCACTCGGGATCAATCTTCGGGCCGCACCCAGCCGGAGCGACGCAGTCGCCCCGCTACATGCGGTAGTCCTCTACACGAAGTCGCTTCGCTACCTTGAGTTCGCGATGAATGCGACCAGCGCGATGACGGCGATGACCAGCAGCGTGACGAACGCGATCTTCCACGCGCTGAGCGGGAAGCGGGCGTGGGCGGTGCCGGTCACGGCATTCACGGCGCCTTGCCACGTCTTGCCGCGATACTGGTAGGCGAGCAGCCAGATCGGCACGAGGATGTGCTTGAAGGTCTTGTCGGAAAACTGGGGGAAGATCCGCAGGTTCCGGTAGGTGTCTCCCGGGACCTCGCGGCCGCACATCTCGCGCAGCATCCCCTCCATGGTGCCAAAGCCGAGGCGCGCGGCATCCAGCAGCGGCACCTGGTAGTGCTCCACCTGCCAGCCGGAAACGTAGCGCGTTTCGTAAGGTACTAGGTCCTTAGTAGGAAAGGGCTCCAGCTTCCGGAGCAGATCGGTATCGAGCCCGCGCGACCCGGACACCACGACATCGTCGAACCACGTGGAGACATGGCCACGGGCGGGCCGCCACTTCGTGCGGCGCTCGCGGCGGCTCACCGTGCGGCCATTGGAGTCCCGGCTCTGCACGGTGACATAGTAGTAGGTGCCGCTCTCGGCGGTCCACGGGCACTCCGCCGAGGAGTCGAAGGTCCAGTAGGGCAGATAGACGCGGTGGATGCGGTCGATCAGGTTGCGTCGCTTCAGGTCATTCGGCGCGAACCAACGCGCGGCGAGGAAGGCCTTGATCGCATGATACGCCTGCTCCTTCGAGATCGCCGCGGGCAGCAGCGACTCCGGCAGGATGGGGCTCTGGATGTCCTGGTAATCCAGCAGCTCCGGGGAGCCGCAGAAGTCGCAGTGCTGCGCCACCGTGCCCGCGCCACGGACGAGCACGGCGTGGCAATTGTTGCACTCCACGCGGCGGGTGGCCGTGTCCACGTTGGCCGCCTTGTCGCCCAGGGTGGCGAGCGTCGCGTCGAGATCGTGCTCGACCACGCTGCCGGGCATGGGCGGGGGGCCGACATTCGGGAAGTGGGTGCCGCAGTAGGGGCAGACGAGTTCCTTCTTTCCCGGGTCCCACTCCGCCTTGCCCCCGCACTCCGGGCAGACGTGCCGCTCCAGCGAGCGCACCTCCGCGGCCACCCCGCGCTGGCCCGGCAGCGGGGGTGGGATGCGTTTCTTCGGCAGCTCCAGCGGCGGGGCTTGCTCGTCCGGCAGCTCCGTTGAATCGGTCGGCTCCATGGCGGTGCAGGGGCTTGCGGCAGGGATGCCGCAGCCGTGCTATTGGGCGAGGAAGGCGTCGAGCGCGGTGCGGGTGACCCGGTAGCTGGAGCCGATCTTCTTCGCGGCCAGCGTGCCGGCGGATATCTCGGCCATCACGTCGGCCTCGGAGACGCCGAGCATGCGCGCGACGGTCGCGGGATCCAGCACGTCCGGATTTGCCACGGTGGAAGCCGCGGCTCCGGCGGCCGCCGCGGGGGCACCCGGCAGCGGCGGCGGCGTGCCACCGGTGAGACCGCCCTGTTGCATGAGTTCCTTCGCCACGGCGAATCCGACGGCGAGCTCGCTGGCCATGCCGGCGGCACCACCGCCACCGCCCGCGGCCATGCCCTGCGCCATCTGGTACTTCACGTAGTCGTTCAGGTTTCCGATGGCGGACATTGCCGAGCGCTTGTCGATCGCCTGCTCCACTTCCGGCGGGACGCTCACGTTCTCGACGATGAAGGAGGAGACCTCGATGCCGTACTTCGACGAGATGACCGGATTGATCAGCGGCAGCAGCGCGTCGCCCAGCTCGATGTAGCGCGTCGCCACGTCGAAGACCGGCACATGGGCATTTGCCAGCGCGTCGGAGAAGATGCTGACGATGCGCGAGCGCATGGTATCAGCAAATTCATCCACGCGGAAATCGTGGTCCGAGCCGGCGACCTCCTTCAGGAAGGTCTGCACGTTCACCACCTTGAAGTCATACGTGCCGTAGGCGCGCGCGCGGACCACGCCGAGGTCGGCATCGCGCAGCATGATGGGATTCGCGGTGCCCCACTTGTTGCCGGTGAAGAGGCGGGTATTGACGAAATAGACGTCCGCCTTGAAGGGCGACTGGAAGCCGTACTTCCACCCCTTCAGCCGGGTCAGCACCGGGATGTTGTCCGTCGTCAGCGTGTGCTTGCCCGGCGTGAAGGTATCACCGAACTGGCCGAGATAGAGGAACTGCGCGACCTGGCTTTCCCGCACGATGAGCTGGGCGCCGTTCTTGATCGCCTTGTCGTCATCCGGGTAGCGCCAGGCGATGGTGTCCCGTGAATCGTCCTGCCACTCGATGATCTCGAGCAGCTCGCCTTTGATGAAGTCCATGAGTCCCATATGCGTGGAAGGGGTAGAAATTAACCGGCGCAGACTGGCGTCCCCGGGCGATGTCTTCAATGAGAAACCGGCGGCGATTTTGCATCCCCGGCTGCACGCTTCCCAACTCCGGCGGACCTGCTAGATGACACGGGAGTGTCATGAAAGACTCCACGAAGTTGATCCTCGGTTCGCTGTTCTTCGTCCTGATCGGCGCGGGGGCACTCCTTGCTCCGCAGTATCGCGAGTGGAGCTCGGCCCGCACCTTGGCGGAGCTGGAGACGCTGCCGCTGAAGTCGGGCGTTGCCAGATCCGGCAGCGAGATCACCGGCGGCCGCGAGACGTGGTCGCTGGGGAGCTACGGCATCACCGACCTGGGGAATCTCCGCCTGGCATTCGAGGACCTGCCGTTTTCGGGCAGCTCTTCCTCGGGCGCACTCGTCCTCGCGACCGACTCCACCCATGTCGGCGGCGGAGGCAGCACCGGCGAGGGGAACCGGACCTTCGACCACGAGTCGATTCCCGGCGGGACGCGCGTTCATTTCGGCGGTGCCACTTTCGAAATCGTCGGTGGGAAGCTCACCCTCGCGGACAAGACCGTCGATGTCACGGGGCCGCCCTCGCTGGTGATCATTGGAAAGGACCGCCGGATCCGCGAGGTCAGGCCGCTCAAGCCGGCTGCCCCATGACACGAAAAAGCCCGGCTCCCTCACGGAAGCCGGGCTCTTCAAATCCAGTCGCGTCCCGATTAGTTCGAGGACGAGATCAGGCTGGCCTGGGTGGCGCCCTTCTTGAGCTTCTTGGCCTTCAGCCAGCTCATGGTGGCGCGCAGCTTTTCACCGGTCTTTTCGATTGGGTGGCTGGCCTCTTCCTTGCGGATCTTGTTGAAGCGCGGGTAGCCGTTCTTGTATTCGGCGATCCAATCCTTGGCGAACTTGCCGGATTCGATGTCCTTGAGCTGCTTCTGCATCCGCTTCTTGACGGAAGCATCGATGATCTTCGGACCCACGGAGACGTCGCCCCACTCGGCGGTCTCGGAGATGGAGAAGCGCATGCCGGCGAGGCCCTGCTCGTTCATCAGGTCGACGATCAGCTTCAGCTCGTGGAGGCACTCGAAGTAGGCCATCTCCGGCTGGTATCCGGCTTCGACCAGCGTTTCGAAACCAGCCTTCACCAGGGCGGAAGCACCGCCGCAAAGGACGCACTGCTCGCCGAAGAGGTCGGTCACGGTTTCCTCGCGGAAGTCGGTCTCGAAGACACCGGCGCGGGTGCAGCCGACGCCGCGTGCCCAGGCGAGTGCCTTGTCCTTGGCCTTGCCGGTCGCATCCTGGTGGATGGCGATCAGGCCGGGAACACCCTTGCCTGCGACGAACTGCGAGCGGACCGTGTGGCCCGGGCCCTTCGGCGCGACGAGGATGACGTCGATGTCGGCCGGAAGCTTGAGGCCGCCGAACATCACGGCGAAACCGTGCGAGAAGAGGATGGTCTTGCCCTTGGTGAGGTTCGGAGCGATGTCCTTCTCATAGACGCCCGGGATGACGGTGTCCGGCACCGCGACGAAGATCACGTCGGCGGCCTTCACTGCTTCAGCGGTGTCCATGACCTCGAAGCCGAGCTTCTTGGCGACTTCGCGGGACTTGGACTTCTTGTAGAGTCCGATGACGACCTTGCAGCCGCTGTCCTTGAGATTGAGGGCATGGGCGTGGCCCTGGGAGCCGAAGCCGATGACGGCCAGGGTCTTTTTCTTGAGCGGCGTGAGGGACGCGTCCTTGTTCGTGTAGATCTTCGCGGCCATGGCGATGAGGTTTCAGTGGTGTTTGCCGGAGCCTCCTCAGCTACGGCGGGCGGACAAGCTGGAGACTTGATCCTCAGGGGTCAAGCGCGCGGTGCGCGGCGGATTGCGCCGCATTTGGTCCCGTGATTCGCGTGATTCGTCACAGTGACCTTGGACACCGCGCGACGGGACGGCATGTAATGCGACGTGACCCGCATCGTTTCCATCCTTGCATCCCTGATGTTGCCTCTATCCGCCGCCACGTGGACGAGTGACTTCGACGCAGCGCTGAAAGAGGCCAAGTCTTCCGAGAAGGCCGTGCTCATCGACTTCACCGGCTCCGACTGGTGTGCGTGGTGTATCAAGCTGGAGCAGGAGGTCTTCGACAAGCCGGAGTTCGAGGCCGGGGTGAAGGACAAGTTCGTGCTCGTGCAGCTCGACTACCCGAAGGACAAGACACGCCTCACCGAGACCGTTGCGAAACAGAACGAGGCGCTGCTGAAGCGTTACCCCGTGAAGGGCTACCCGACCATCCTGCTCTGCGACGGCGATGGAAAGCCCTTCGCCGCCACCGCATATCAGGAAGGCGGGCCGGAGAAATATCTGCCGCATCTCGACGAGCTGCTGGCCAAGCGCACCGCCCGCGACAAGGCCCTCGCCGAGGCGGCGAAGAAGGAAGGCGTGGAGAAGGCGAAGCTGCTCATCTCCGCACTGAATGATCTGGCGCTCGACCCCGCGATGGTCGCGTCGAACTACGTGGACGTCGCCGAGCAGATCAAGAAGGCCGATCCCGAGGATGAGACCGGCTTTGCAAAGAACGAGGTGGCCGAGGGTCGCTTCGCGGAATTCATGGTGAAGCTCGGCGAGAGCCGCCAGGCGAAGAATCTGGAAGGGGAGATCAAGGCCGCGGAAGAAGCCTTGGCGGACAAGAAGATCACCGGCGAGCTGCGCCAGCAGGTCTATGGGCATCACGCCGCCTCGTATGCCTACGCAGAGAAATTCGACGAGGCGATCGAAGTGCTGACCCGCGCGATCGCCGAGACGCCGGATGGCAAGCGGACGGTGGAGCTCCAGAACTTCCGCTCGCTGCTGGAGCGCCTGAAGGCAGGCCTCCCGGCGGACGCCATGCCGACCAAGGGCGACTGACCGGACAGGGGAAACTTCGCCGCGTGCGAAAATTTCCCCTTGTTGTTTACCAAATGGTCAACTATTCGTCTCGGCGTGGGACGCAAAAGCGACGCCAAGCAACGACTCCTCGATGCTGCTCTCGATCTGATCTGGGAGAACAGCTACGGGGTCGTGACGATTGACGCCATTTGCGAGAAGGCCGGCGTCAAGAAGGGCAGCTTCTACTACTTCTTCGAGTCCAAGGCGGATCTCGCCGTCGCCGCCCTCGATCACGAGTGGCAGACGGAGATGAAGCCGAAGTACGATGAGATGTTCTCCGCCTCGCGTCCGCCGCTGGAGCGCATCCTCCTGATGTTCCAGTCCTGCATCGATTGCCAGGCGGAGATTCAGGCGGAGTATGGCCAGATCCTCGGATGTCCTTGTTTCTCACTGGGTTCCGAGGTCTGCACGCAGAATGAGCCGATCCGCGCGAAGGTGCAGGAGACGCTTTGCCGCATCGTCCGCTACCTGGAGTCCGCGATCCGCGACGCTCAGGCTGAGGGAGTTGTGTCCCCCGGCGATCCTTTGGTGAAAGCGAAGTCGGTCTACGCTCTCTATGAGGGCAGCCTTGCCCAGGCACGCATCGCCAATGACCTCGATCCGCTCCGCGTGATGCTCGGGTCCGTCATGGATTTGATCGGCGCGACTGCTGAAGTTCGTCAGGACTGATCCCTCCCTTTTTTTGGTCGTATTGTTTACTAATCAGTCAACTATAAATCCCTGATCCACAGTCATGAGCACGAAGAAACTTGAAGGAAAAGTCGCCGTCGTCACCGGAGCTTCCAAGGGCATCGGAGCCTCGATCGCAAAGCACCTCGCGGCCGAAGGAGCCGCCGTCGTGGTGAACTACGCCTCCAGCCGCGACGCCGCGGAAAAGGTGGCCGCGGAAATCGCCGCAGCAGGCGGAAAGGCCGTCACGATCCACGGCGATCTTTCCAAGCAGGAAGATGTCTCGCGCCTTTTCGCCGAGGTGAAGCAGCAGTTCGGAAACGTGGACATCCTCGTGAACAACGCCGGCATCTACCAGTTCGCCCAGCTCGAGCAGATCGATGCCGCGCATTTCCACCGGCACTTCGACGTGAATGTGCTCGGCCTGCTACTCGCTACCCAGGAGGCGGTTGCCCTCTTCCCCGAGCGCGGGGGGAATGTGATCAATATCAGCTCGGTGGTTTCCACCGGTGCCTTCCCCGGAGCCTCCGTCTATAGCGCGACGAAGGGCGCGGTGGACGCGATCACCCGCTCGCTGGCCGCCGAACTCGGCTCCCGCGGCATCCGCGTGAACTCCATCAATCCCGGCATGGTCGAGACCGAGGGCTTCCACGCCGCCGGTGTGGGCGGCAGCGATCTCCAGCGCCAGGTCGAGGCCACCACCCCGCTCGGCCGCATCGGCCAGCCGCAGGATATCGCTTCCGCCGTTGTCTTTTTCGCGTCCGACGATTCGTCGTGGATCACCGGGCAGACCTTCCAGATTTCCGGTGGCTACCGGTCATGAATCCCCTTTTTTGGCCAATAACTTTACCAATCAGTCAACTACCTCTCGCCATGAACCTTCCCGACCGTGATGAAATCACCCTTCCTGAAGCACCCGAGTCCAAGGGCCGCTTCCACACCCGTCTCGCGCTGATGCTCGCTAGCATCGGTGCCGTCGCCGCCGGCATCCACTACGCCCCGCAGGCGCTCGCCGCGGAGTCGAAACAGGAGGTCGCTCCCGTGATGGCTCCGGCCAAGGTGACGGTCGCCCCCGTGGAGCAGCAGACGCTCGCCGAGCACCGCGAACTCGTCGGCCGTGTCGATGCCCGGGAGACCGTGGAGATCCGTCCCCGCGTCTCCGGCCATATCGATGACGTTCGTTTCCGAGCCGGCAGCGTCGTGGAGAAGGGGGACATCCTCTTCGTGATCGATCCCCGCCACTACCGCGCCCAAGTGGATCTTGCCGCGGCCGCCGTCGAGCGCGCCAAGGTCCGCCTGGGGATCGCGGAAAGCGAGGCGAAGCGCACCGGCACCCTGCTGGCCGCCCGCGCCGTCTCGGTGGAGGAGTCGGACACGCGGAACTCCCGCCTTGCCGAGGCCCGCACCGACCTGGCCGCCGCTGAGGCGACCCTAGCCACCGCGAAGCTCGACCTCGAGCACACGGAAGTCCGCTCGCCCATCCGCGGCAAGGTGAGCCGCGCTCTGGTCACCGCGGGGAATCTGGTCTCCAGCCAGAACCTGCTGACCACCGTGGTCTCGACCGGCGATGTCTTCGTCTATGCCGACGTGGATGAGAATACCGCGCTCACCTTTGACCGCCTCCGCCGGGAAAAGAAGATCGGCGATGGCACGGTGACCGTGGAGATGCAGGTCGGCGATGAAACGGGATACCCGCACAAGGGCTTCATCGAGTCCGCCGACAATCGCGTCGATGCCGCCACCGGCACGCTGGTCTATCGCATGGTCTTCCCGAATGCCGACGAGTCGCTGGTGCCCGGCCTCTACGCCCGTGTCCGCCTGCCCGTGAGCGCGCCCGCCCCGGCGCTGCTGGTGAGCGAGCGCTCGATCGGCACGAACCAGAGCCAGAAATTCGTGCTCACCGTGACCCCGGACAATACCGTCGCCTACCGCACGGTGAAGCTCGGCCCGGTGCTGCAGGGCAAGCGCGTGATCCGCGAGGGCATCGAGCCCGGCGACCGCGTCATCGTGAATGGCCTGCAGCGCGTCACCGCCGGGATGATCGTCGATCCCGCCGTGGCGAACTGAAGCACGCCGCCCCGAACCACCGGGGCCTCCGACCATCGACCCATCCGTAGGCGCGTTCGCGAGAACGCGGCAGGGAGCCTTTTGCCCTCGCTTCAGGCTGCCCCGCGATCCCGCCACCGCGCCTGCGGACTTCCCTCCCGCAGTCCGTCCGGTCACCCCGGCCAACCCTCCGTCCTCCTGCCATGAACTTTTCCGATTTCTTCATCAAGCGCCCGATCTTTGCCGGCGTGCTATCCATCGTCATCTTCCTCGTCGGCGCGATCGCGCTGTGGAAGCTGCCCGTCAGCGAGTATCCCGAGGTCATCCCGCCGACCGTGGTCGTGCGGGCGACCTATCCGGGCGCGAATCCGCAGACCATTGCGGAAACCGTATCCACGCCGCTGGAGCAAGCGATCAACGGGGTGGAAAATTCCATCTACATGTATTCGCAGGCGACCAGCGACGGGGTCATGACCCTCACGGTCACCTTCAAGCTCGGCACCGATCCCGACCTCGCGCAGGTGCAGGTGCAAAACCGCGTGGCCCAGGCGCTGCCAAAGCTGCCCGAGGAAGTCCGCCGCCTCGGCGTCACCACGGTGAAGAGCTCGCCCGACCTCACGATGGTGGTCCACCTGCTCTCGCCCGACGGGCGCTACGACGACATCTATGTGCGCAACTACGCCACGCTGCAGGTGCGCGATGTGATCGCCCGTCTGCCCGGCGTCGGCCAGGTACAGCTCTTCGGCTCCGGCGACTATGCGATGCGCATCTGGCTCGACCCGAACAAGGTCGCCGCACGCGGCATGACCGCCGGTGACGTGGTGAATGCCATCCGCGAGCAGAACGTGCAGGTGGCATCCGGTGCCGTTGGCCAGCAGCCGAATCCGCAGGCAGCCGATACCGAACTGCTCATCAATACGAAGGGCCGCCTGGTCTCCGAGGAGGAATTCGGGGAGATCGTGCTGAAGGTGGGCGCGCACGGTGAACGCACGCTTTTGAAGGACGTCGCGCGCGTGGAGCTCGGTGCATCCGAGTATGCGCTGCGCTCGCTGCTCAGCAACAAGACCGCCGTGGCCATCCCGATCTTCCAGCTTCCCGGCTCGAACTCCATCGCGCTCTCGAATGCCGTGCGCGACAAGATGGAAGAGCTGAAGAAAGACTTCCCCGAGGGCCTCGACTACAAGATCGCCTACGACCCCACCGTCTTCGTCCGCCACTCGATCAAGGCGGTGGTTCACACGCTGTTAGAGGCCATCGTGCTCGTGGTGCTGGTGGTGATCCTCTTCCTCCAGACGTGGCGCGCGTCGATCATCCCGCTCGTCGCGGTGCCGGTGTCGCTGGTCGGCACCTTTGCGGTGATGCTCGGGCTGGGCTTCTCGATCAATGCGCTCTCGCTCTTCGGGCTCGTGCTCGCCATCGGCATCGTCGTCGATGACGCCATCGTGGTGGTGGAGAATGTGGAGCGGAATATCGCGCTCGGCTACTCACCGCTGGAGGCGACGAAGCGCGCGATGCGGGAAGTGACGGGGCCCATCGTGGCGACCGCGCTGGTGCTCGCCGCGGTCTTCATCCCGACTGCATTCATCACCGGCTTGAGCGGCCAGTTCTACAAGCAGTTCGCCATCACCATCGCGATCTCCACGATCATCTCGGCCTTCAATTCGCTCACGCTTTCCCCCGCGCTCAGCGCCCTCCTCCTGCGCGATCATCATGCGCCAAAGGACCGTCTGACGCGGATCATGGATAGCGCCTTCGGCTGGATCTTCCGCCCGTTCAACCGCTTCTTCGAGTGGTCTTCGAACAAGTATGCCAGCTCCGTGCAGCGGCTCGTCCGCCGCGGCGCCATCGCGCTGGTGGTCTATGGCGGTCTCGTCTTCATGACGTGGAGCATGTTCAAGAAAGTGCCGGCGGGCTTCGTGCCGGAGCAGGACAAGCAGTACCTCGTCGCCTTCGCCCAGCTCCCGGAAGGAGCCTCGCTGGAGCGCACCGATGAGGTCGTGCGGCAGATGGGGGACATCATGCTGAAGCATCCCGGCGTGCAGGACTCCATTGCCTTCCCGGGTCTCTCGATCAATGGCTTCACGAACAGCCCGAACTCCGGCATCGCCTTCGTCGGCCTGAAGTCCTTCGAGGAGCGCAAGGGACCGGGGCTCTCCGGCAAGGAAATCGCGGCCCAGCTCCAGGCGGAGTTCGCGAATATCCAGGGTGCCTTCGTCGCCGTCTTCCCGCCGCCGCCGGTGAATGGCCTCGGCACCACGGGTGGCTTCAAGCTCTACATCGAGGACCGCAGCGGCGCGGGATATGACGAGCTCTACGCGGCGACGCAGGCGCTCGTCGCGAAGGCCAACGAGACGCCCGGGCTCGCGGGCATGTTCTCCGGCTTCACCGTGAATACCCCGCAGCTCCAGGCCGATGTGGATCGCGCGAAGGCGAAGCAGCAGGGCATCCCGCTGGGGAATGTCTTCGAGGCGATGCAGGTGAATCTCGGCTCGCTCTACGTGAATGATTTCAACCGCTTCGGCCGCACCTACCAGGTCGTCGCGCAGGCCGATGCGGAATTCCGCAGCGATGCCGATGACATCGCGAACCTGCGGACGCGCAATGACAAGGGGCAGATGGTGCCGCTCGGCTCCGTGCTGACCGTGAAGGAGACCTACGGCACCGACCGCGCGATGCGCTACAATGGCTACCCCGCCGCCGACCTCACCGGCGGGCCCGCGCTCGGCTTCAGCTCCGGGCAAGCGGAAGCGATGATGGAAAAAGTCGCCGCCGAAACCTTGCCGAAGGGCATGTCGCTCGATTGGACGGACCTCACCTACCAGAAGATCCTCGCGGGCAATACCGGCATCTATGTCTTCCCGCTCTGTATCCTGCTGGTGTTCCTGGTGCTGGCTGCGCAGTACGAGAGCTTCCGCCTGCCCTTCGCGGTGCTGCTCATCGTGCCGATGGCATTGCTCTCCGCGATGGTCGGCGTGTGGATGACGGACGGGGACAACAACATCTTCACGCAGATCGGCCTGATCGTGCTGATCGGCCTGGCAGCGAAGAATGCGATCCTCATCGTGGAGTTCGCCGTTCACTTGCGCGAGCAGGGGAAGGGCATCGTGGAGTCGGCGGTGGAAGCCGCGCGCCTGCGCCTGCGTCCCATCCTGATGACCTCCATCGCCTTCATCGCCGGCGTGTATCCGCTCGTCGCTGCGACCGGTGCCGGTGCGGAGATGCGCCACGCGATGGGCGTCGCGGTCTTCGCCGGGATGATCGGAGTCACCGTCTTCGGCCTGTTGCTCACGCCGGTGTTTTACGTCGTGCTTGAGAAGATCGGCACGAAGAAGGCGTGAGCAAAGGTAGCCGCACGCTAGTAGCGGAACGACTGCGTCGTTCCGGCTGGGGACGGCCCGAATGGAGAAACAAACCGTCGCCTCGTCTTCAAACTCCTCCCAGCCGGAAGGGCGCAGCCCATCCGCTACGAAAAACGGAGCTTCTCGCTACTACGAAAGAAAAGCACATCATGAAAACTTCCCGCCTCCTGCTGCTTTCCGCAGCGCTCTTTACCTCCTGCTCCTTCGTGCCCGAGCTTGGCAAACCGGGTGTCGAGGTCGTGCCTGTCAGCTTCCCGGGCAATGGCAGCGGCACTACTTCCGCCACCCTTGACTGGAACTCCTTCTTCAAGGACCCGCGCCTGAAGAAGCTCGTCTCCATCGCGCTCGACAACAACCGCGACCTCCGCATCGCCGCGCTGAATGTCGAGCAGGCCCGCGGCCAGTACGGCATCTCTCGTAGTTCGCTTTTCCCGACCGTCGATTTGTCCGCTACCGGCTCACGACAGCGGACACCGGGCTCGACCGTCTCCGGGGGGACGGCGGTCGAGTCCCGGAACTACGACGTCTCGGTCGGCGTTACGGCCTACGAGCTCGATCTCTTCGGACGGGTCCGCAGCCTGAATGACGCGGCGTTGCAAAGCTACTTCGCCAGCGATGCGGCGCGCCTCGGCGCACAGATCACGCTCGTTTCGGAAATCGCCGCGCGCTACCTGACCGAGCGCGCGCTGTTGGAAGAGATCGAGCTTTCCGAGCAGACGCTTGCCTCGGTGAGCAAGACCTATGAGCTCACCCGCCAGCGCCTCGAAGCGGGCGACGTGTCCGAGCTGGATTCGCGCTCCGTGGAGATCCAGGTGAAGACCGCGGAGGCAAATCTCGCCGCGTATCGCCAGCAGCTCGCGGAGACCCACAATGCGCTGGCCTTCCTCATCGGCAGCTCCTTGCCATCGGATCTCCCGGCGGGTCGCGGGCTGGACCAGACGCTCGTCGCCGAACTGCGTGCCGGGGTTCCCTCGGACCTGCTCTCGCGCCGGCCGGACATCCTCGAGGCGGAGCACCAGCTTCGCGCCGCGAATGCGAATATCGGTGCCGCTCGCGCCGCCTTCTTCCCGCGGGTCACACTGACAGGTGGCGCAGGCACGGCGAGCAAGAGCCTCGGCGATCTCTTTCAAAGCGGCAGCTCCGCGTGGGCATTCTCGCCGCAAATCAGCGTGCCGATCTTCGACGGTGGCTACAACAAGGCGAACCTCGAAGTGGCCGAGGTCCGCAAGCAGATCGGCGTCGCGCAGTATGAGAAAGCGATCCAGAATGCCTTCCGCGAGGTGTCCGACGGCCTCGCCGCACGCTCGGGTCTCAATGGCCAGATCGAGGCTTATGAAGGCCTCGTCGCTGCGCAGCAGAAGCGCTTCGACCTCGCCGACACGCGCTATCAGCAGGGCGTGGACAGCTACTTCGAGGTGCTGGATGCCCACCAGGATCTCTACGCCGCGCGACAGGGGCTGATCCGCCTGCGGCTCGCCCGACTGACGAATGCCGTGGGGCTCTACAAGGCACTGGGCGGCGGCTGGTGACCGGAATCTGGCTCGACCATGACACGGGCGTCGGCTGCATTGCTGCCGACGCTCATGCCCGCCACCGCCACCCGCCTCGCCGGTTTCACGGAGTCCGTGATCCGCGGCACCACCCGCCTCGCGAACCAACACGGCGCGATCAATCTCGCGCAGGGCTTCCCGGACTTCGATCCGCCGGAGGAGCTGTTAGGTGCCTTGGAAAAGGCGGCCCGCGGCCCGCATCACCAGTATGCGGTCACGTGGGGCGCGCCCCGTTTCCGCGATGCGCTGGCGCGGAAGATCTCGCGCTTCACCGGGCTGGAGGTCGATCCGGACCGCCACCTCGTCGTCACTTGCGGCAGCACCGAGGCGATGATGGTCGCCATGATGACGGCCTGCAATCCGGGCGACAAGGTGATCGTCTTCTCGCCCTTTTACGAAAACTACGCGGCGGACGCGATTCTCTCCGGTGCGGAGCCGATCTATGTCGCGCTCCATCCGCCGGACTTCGGCTTCGATCGGGATGAACTGGCGAAGGCCTTCGAGCAGAAGCCCAAGGCGATCGTCGTGTGCAATCCCTCGAACCCCACGGGCAAGGTTTTCACGCGCGATGAGCTGATGTTCATCCTCGGTCTCGCAGAGGAGCACGATGCCTTCGTGATCATGGACGAGCCGTACGAGCACATCGTCTTCTCGCCGCACGAGCACGTCTATGCCGCGGCCCTGCCCGGCGCGGCGGAGCGGGTCATCACCTGCAACTCGCTTTCGAAGACCTACTCCATCACCGGCTGGCGTCTCGGCTATGTCCACGCCGCGCCGGAGGTGATCGCCCAGGCACGGAAGGTGCACGACTTCCTCACGGTGGGTGCAGCCGCCCCCCTGCAAGAGGCCGCGGTCGCCGGGCTGGAGCTGCCGGACAGGTACTACGCCGGCCTGCGCGATCTCTACACGGCGAAGCGCGATGTCTTCCTCGGCTACTTCAGGGAACTCGGCTTGCCCTTCACCGAGCCGCAGGGTGCCTACTACGTGATGCTCGACATCTCGTCCTTCGGCTTCGCGACCGACACGGAGGCATCGGAGTGGCTCATCAAGGACATCGGTGTGGCCGGTGTCGCGGGCTCGAGTTTCTTCCGCGAGCCGGAGAACCGTTTCATCCGCTTCCACTTCGCGAAGAGCGAGGGCATCCTGCGCGCGGCAGGTGAGAAATTGCTGTCGCTCCGGGCGAAATAAAAAAGCCGCGGGCGTCTCATGGGACGCCGCGGCGGGGTTGGAAAAGCTCCGGGCCGGATGCTTCAGAAGCCTTCGAAGAAGTGTGACTGGACCTTGTCGGAGGAGGCCTTCACAGCGGTGTCGATGGCGCGGTAGAGCGCGTCCTTCCCGTCTCCGTCGATGGAGACGCCGTCCCCCGTGTTGATTACCGGGATGGCGGAGCGCCAGAGGATCTTCTGGTCGCTGGTGGAATACATCGCGCCCTGCATCGGGGCGATGGCGCTGCTGCCGGAAAGCGGGATGAAGGCATAGACGAGCTTGGCGCGGCCGACTGCGGGCATGGAGAGATAGATGGCCGCATCGTAGCCATTGAGGTAGCTGCCTGTCCCCGGGATGGGCTTCGAGGCCGAGGGCTTGGCCGTCATGGGATTGATGTCCTTGTAGGTCGGATGGATCGACGGCAGGTGCGTCGCCTTGTAGCCGTGGCTGCTGAGGCGCTTCGCGAATTGCTTGCCTGCTTCATCGAGCTTCGCCTGGGAGGGGTAGCTCTCCAGCTCGCGGCGACCGCCGGTCGCCATCGCGTGATTGGCCGCCATGTCGAGCAGGCCTTGGCTTCCGACGTGATGCACGGACGCCGTGGGCGCCTGCATCGTGATCACCGCCACTTTCATCTGGCGGTTCGATTTGAATGACTGGTCCACCGCCACTGGTCCGTAACAACTCGCTAGGGCCAAGGAAACGATGGCGACGGGCAGGGAAAGCAGGCGGCGGAGTTGATGCGACAACCGGGGGAGATTCATGCGGCGCGAGAAATCTGTTAGTGCCACATGTTGTCAATTCCGGAGAGATCTTGCCGTGGGTGTTTCCACAAAAAAAGCCGCCCCGGATTTCCCGGGGACGGCGTGATTACTGTCGGAATGAAGGAATGCGCTGCCTTACTTCAGCGGGATCGAGATCTCCGGGCCGACGAGCTGGATCGTGCTGTCGGAGCAGGTTTCGATGCGCTTCAGCACGCGGGTCACGGCGTCGCGGGCCGGCTTCGGCAGCGCATTGATCTGAGCATCGCCGAGGGTGGCCTTCACGGCTTCCGCGACAGGGGAGACCCTCACGCCCATCTTCACGATCTCGTCATCGGCGGGCTTCTCCGGCTTGGCGAAGAGGCCTTCGAGCGGGCTCTTCGGCTCGGGCACCAGCTTGAGCGCATCGGCATTCACGCCGGACTTGTCGGCGGCGTAGGCCACCGCTTCACCGAGTCCGCCGAGTTCATCGACGAGACCGAGTTCCAGCGCGCGCTTGCCGGTGAAGACGCGGCCACCGGCCATGCCTTCCAGCTCGCCCTTCAGGCGGTCGCCGCGGCCGGCTTCGATGCGCTTCTTGAAGGTGCCATAGACCTGCAGCATCGAGTCGCGCACCAGCTTCGACTCCTCCTCGGAGAAGGGATGGACCATGGACTGCGCACCGGCATTCTTGCCGCGCTGCGTCGCATGGGTGGTGATGCCCAGCTTCTCCATCGCGCCGCCGAGCACGAGCTTCATGCCCACCACGCCGATGGAGCCGGTGACTGTTCCTTCCTCGGCGAAGATGCGGTCCGCACCGCTGGAGATGTAGTAGCCGCCACTGGCAGCCACGCCGCCCATCGACACCACGAAGGGGCGTCCGCTGGCCTTCCACTCGTCGGTGGCTTCCCACAGCACCTCGCTCGCGAGGGCGGAGCCGCCGGGGGAATCCACGCGCAGCACCAGTGCCTTCGCGCGGTCATCCTTCAGCAGCTTGAGGATCTGCGTGCGGATCGGGGCGATCGACTCGCTGGAGATCTCGCCTTCGAAGGGCACCACCGCGATGTAGTCGGTCTTCGCGTTCTTCGATTTGTCGCTTTCGAACATCAGCTTGAAGATGTCCAGCATGCCGGTGATCTCCGGGCCGTCCTGATCCGGCAGCTCGTATCCGCGGTCAAACTTCGCGCCCTCGTAGGCTGCCTTCACGGCGGCGGAGAAGTCGGTGCGGTGCTTCAGGTCGTCCACGAGTCCGGCTTCCTTCGCCTGTGCGGGAGTGAAGGTGCCGCGGTCCACGAGCTCGCGGATCTTCTCCGCCGGGACCTTGCGGCCTTCGGAAATCTCGCCGACGAGCTGGTCGAAGATGCCGCCGATCAGCTCTTCCTTTTGCTGCTTCGCGAAGTCGCTGGGGCCGGTGCGGTAGTATTCCTCGCCGAAGCTCTTGAAGTCACCGATGTGGATCACGTCGGCCACCACGCCCGCCTTGTCGAGCAGGCCCTTGAAATACATCGACTCGGAGTAAATTCCGCTGAAGGAGACATCGCCCTCGGGCATGAGGGTGAAGTGGTTCGCGGCGGAGCCCAGCAGGGCGGTGCCATTGCCGAGCGAGTCGGTGTAGAGCCACACGTCCTTGCCCGCGGCGCGCACTTCCTGCAGGCGGCGGTGGATTTCCTGGAGCTGGGGCAGGCCGAGCTGGGCATCGTCCGTATCCACCACCACGGCCTTCACATTCGGGTCCGCGGCGGCTTTCTTCAGGCTGCGGGTGAGGTCGAAGAGGGTGAGCGGGCGGGTGGCTTCCATGTCCAGACCGAGGAGCGACGCCTCCGGGCGGCCTGACTCGGAGATGGTGCCTTCCAGATCGTAGATGGCCACGACCGGCTTTTCTTCCGCCGCGGCGAGCGGCAGCGCGGCGAGCAAACTGATGGCGATGGTTGTTTTCATGATTACATCGAGACTTCGCACCACATGAGCGGCAGGTTACACGGGATTTGTGCGCTCTTTCCGCGGCAGGTCAATGGGCGGGTGTCCCCGGCGGGCGATTCGCGGCCATCGTTTCGGGGCGGGGGATGAGTTGGAATTGGTTCGCTTTTATTGATTTGGGCAATATCTCAAGGGTGTGACTTCCCAAGATCGCGGCAAATGGATCCGCTGGATTTTCACCCTCGGCCTGGTCCTCGCCGCAGGGGGCGCGGGACTGTATTTCGCGCTGCCGCAGGAAGAACGACACGCGCAGGAGCAACCGCCCGCCGAGCAGGTGACCCGCGACAAGCTCGACGCCCTCCTCGCGACGCGGGACAAGCTGATCATCGTCAACATGATCATGAGCGGCAGCTCCGAGTCGGAGAGGCTCCGGAAGCTGCTTGAGAAGCGGAATGCCGAGCACCCGGACGAGCGCATTGTCGTGATGGATCTCCACATCGAGGACGAGCCCGAACTCGCGGCAAAGATGGGCGTGAAGCAGGACGGCTTCATGGGACACCTCGACTTCTACGCGAACGGCAAGAAGCTGGACCAACTCGTGGGTCAGACCGATCCGTCGCTGGTGGAGCAGACCATCGTGCGCTTGCTTGCGGGGATCTTCCAGCGCATCGACAAGGACTGGTTGCCGCAAGTGCCGGGGATGACCCGCGGCGGTGGCAAGCAGGCATCGCCCGGACAGCCTGCCGGACAAGCTCACTAGAAATGACCGCATGAAACTTTCACTCGTCGCTTCATTGCTCGTGCTTGCCTGCCTGCCGGGCTGCGAGAAGGCGAAGAACCTGGTATCCAAGGTCAGGGCGTCGGCATCGAAGTCCACGGCAAGTGCCTCGGCCACGGCTGCAGGCCCCGCCGTGCGGGATCTCGATTCGGCGGGCTACGATTCCTTCGTCGCCACTCCCGGACGCCTTGTCGTGGTCGATTTCCACGCCGAGTGGTGTGGCCCGTGCAAGATGGTCGGCCCGGTGCTGGAGTCGGTGACGGGGGAATTCCCCGGCAAGGTCCTGCTGGGGAAGGTCGATGTCGATCAGGTGCAGGACGTTGCGAAGCGGGAAGGCGTGCGCAGCATCCCGGACGTCCGGCTTTTCCGCGACGGCAAGGAAGTGGACCGCTTCATCGGCGCGATGGATGACACGAAGGTGCGCGCCCTGTTCGAAAAGCACACCGCGGGTATCGAGGCCGGGAAGGCCGAGGCGACACCCTCCGGTGGCTCGGGCGGGGCCGATCCGCACATCCAGCCGATGAAAAAGGACTGGCTGCCACCGGGCATCGAGCGCCGCTAACCGGCGTCTGCTCTAGCGCGCCCTGCCGTCGCTCATCTTGATCGGTCTGATCAGGCCCTTCGCGTCGTACTCGATCTTCTCGACCGCGATCTTGCGGGTGCCGCGGAAGGGCGGCTCCTTCCGCGAGGTCTCCCAGCGGTGGTAAACGATGAACCAGTCCTTGGTCGCGGGATCCTGGACGAAGGCGTGATGGCCCGGGCCCTGGTGCTTTTCGTCGCTGGAGAGGATCTGGCCGCGGTATTCCCACGGGCCGGAGGGGGACTTCCCGGTCGCGTAGTGGACGGAGTAGCTGCTGTCATTCCACCGCCCGTGGCTGTAGCTGAGGTAGTAGGTCCTCTCGTGCACGTGCATGAAGGGGGCCTCGGTGAAGTGCTTCGGCTGCTCGATTTCCACCTCGCGCTTGAAGCTCACCATGTCGTCCGCCATTTCGAAGACCCGCAGCTTCGAGCCCGCGCTGCCACCGGCATAGAACCACGACTTGCGATTCGCGGGGTCGGTGAAAACCATCGGGTCGATCGCTTCGAAGCCATCGCCGCCGGTCAGCAGCGGCTTTCCGCTGTCCTTGAATGGTCCGGAGGGCGAGTTGCCGACCGCCACGCCGATGCGGCTGGGGGTGGGATTCTGCGGGCCCACCGAGTAGTAGAAGTAATACCGGCCCTTTTTCTCCGCCATGGCAGGTGCCCAGGCCCCGTGCCACGGTGCGCCGTCCTCCTTCACCCACGGCACCTTGTCCAGCTCCAGGATGGTGCCCTCCCGGTGCCACGTACGCAGGTCGGTGGAGCGATATGCGGCGAAGACCGGCCGGCGGCTGCGCGACTCGGTGGGATACATCCAGTAGTTCTTCCCCACGGCGATGACGTGCGGGTCGGCACCGTCCATCACCGGATTTGCGGCGAGCGGGGAGATCAGGAGGAGCAGGGCGAGGCAGAGGCGCATGGTGGTGACTACCGGGGCGGGCAAGAGGATCTTGCCCGCCCTGCAGAAATCCAGCCAATCGTGCGGCCTTATTCCACCAGTTGCTCGTGGACGCTGCCGTCCTTCTCGATGACCGAGAATTTGCCGCCGCTACGCAGGGCGAGCTGCTTCATCGGGCCCACCGCGCCGGGCTCCATCATCGAGATCGCATTGATGATCGTCTTCTTGGTCTTCGCACGGTGGCCCATGCGCTCGGCGATGGCCATGGATTCGTTGCCGGACACGCCATCCGTCATGAAGAAGATCAGGTCGGGAGCGGGATTCAGCTTCAGCGCCATTTCGAGCGGGGCCTCCCAGGAGGTGCCGTATTGCATGGGCATCTCGTCGATGGCCGTGACGGCGTCTTCAAGCCGGACCGGGTCAGCCTTCATCCAGCGGACATCGCGCGGGCGGCCCTTAGCCTCCCAGACCGGGCTGTCCTTGGCGACTTCCCACTTGTATTCCCGGTTGCCGGAGTGGACCACGGCATCGCGGCGGCTGGCGCCCATCTCCACCTTGTCGCCCATCATCCACGCCGGGCCGGCGAAGAAGATGATCTGATATTCCTTTTCGTAATCGAGGGCCGAGATGCTCCGCTTCAGCTCCGCGCGCAGCAGTTCGATCCGCTTGCCGGACATGGAGAGCGAGTAGTCGATGACGTAGGCGATGCGCTTCCCGCGGGTCGTCTGGTTGAAGAAAGTGACGGCACCGCCCTGGCCGAAGCCCTTGCCTGTTCCGCTGCCCGGGCCGCTCCCCGTCCCGATGCCGGTGCCATTTCCGCCGCCGCTCCCGCCACCGCTGCCACCGCCGGAGCCCGCCCCGGACATCATGTCCGGCATCGACGAGCTCATCGGCGAGGAGTCGGCATCCGGCAGCGCGATGCTGGAGATCGACGTGCTGGCGATCCGGTGCGACATCGAGGCGGACGACATTTTCTGCTGCGCCTTTGCCTGCTGCATCACGCGGTGACCCCCATCGCCACCACCGCCGCCACCGGCCGCGCTGAAGTCCGGCGGAGCCTCCACGGGTGGCTTCACCACGGTGTAAAAGGCGAAAATGGCCAGCGCGATGAAGATCAGGTGCGCCGTCACGGAAATGAAGAACGCCCCGGCCCCAAGTCGGGCGAGGCGTTGTCTCAGTGACGATGGCGGCGGTGTATAAACCGGCTCGGCAGGTGGAAGGGTAGGATGGCTCATAGGTCCAACGATGATTTTCTCGCAGGGCGGAACGGCCAGCCGTCCCGGAATCTTGGAGGAAATCCCGAGGGACCGGATTTTAGCGCATCACCACCGGCAGGGCCCCATTCGGCTCCCGCAGTTCCTGCAGGCGGGCGAGGCCGTCGCGGACGTCGCGAAGAATATCAGCCAGTTCGCCGCGATATTCCGAGGTCCCGCCGACAAGCCGGACCAGCACCCGTTCCAGCCTGCGGTCGCTGCGCTCGCATTCGCGGGGCAGGCCCTCCCGGAAGGTGGGGAAGCGGCGATTCACCAGCGACATCCAGAGCTGCTGGAAATTCGCCTCGCCGCTGAAGCCGAGATCGGGCACGTCCCCGACTTCACGGATCATCACGGCGATCCTGTCTGCCTGCTTGCTCCGCTCCGAGGCGAATTCCCGGCAAAATCTCGCCAGCAGCTTGGACTCGGAGATGCCGGTGGCGTGCCGGTAGGCGACTGCCGCATCGAGCGTGCGGGTGAGAGCGGTCTGGAGCGTGACGACGGGAGCTTGGGTGGGCAGGCGCAGATCGTACATGGCGGCCTATCTCGCAAACGTCGTGCCGAAAGATGGGGGTCGGACTTTGCGTATTTCTCAAGGAGTTCCGCCAAAGCCGAAACCACCGGGAGAGCATGCTGCAATTCCCGCGTGGCGCTTTGCCATCACTGCGCCTCACAGGAGGACGTGCCAGCCGGTCTCGTCCCGCCGGAAGATCTCCGAGCTGTCTTCCATGAAGCGGTCTCCCTCGTAGCGGTGCAGCACCACGCGCAATTGGTCGCCGTCGAGGTGGATCATGTGGAATCCGGGCGGCTCGCCCTGCAGCCGGGTCGAGCAGACGGTGGGGGCTTGGGAGACGATGGAGCTCCACTCGGAAGTCCCGGCGACCGTGCCGATGCGGGACTGGTGGAAGTGCCCGCAGAGCACCAGATCGACGCGCGAGCCGGAGAGCATCGTGAGCAGCGGCGGCAGCGGCTTCACCACGTCCCGGCGGTGATCCGGCGGGGCCAGGAGGGGGTGATGCAGGGTCAGCACCCGCAGCCCGGGCGAGACCGGGCCGAAGCGCCGCGCCGCGCCATCTAGCTGATCCTGTGAGAGATAGCCCTTTGACCAGTCGAGATCCCGGCTGAAGGCCCGGTTGCTATTCAGGCCGATGACCTCGATGCTCCCGGTGCAGAGCGAGGGCTCCAGATCCTTTCCGAAGGTCTCGCGGTAGCGCCGGAAGGGCCGGAAAAACCGGTCGAGCGGCTGGTTCAGCGCGGGGATGTCATGATTCCCGGGGATCACGAACCGCGGTTGGGGGAGCTGCTCGTAGAAGGCCTTCGCATCCCGCAGCTCCTGCCGCCGCGCCCGCATGGTGAGGTCGCCGCTCAGCACCGTCAGGTCCGGGGCGAGCTCCTTCGCCCGGGCTAGGAAGGCCTGCGCGGTGGCTTCGTCTGCGGCTCCGAAGTGCGGATCGGACAGATGGAGAAGGCGGATCATTCGGCGGGCGCGAGCTTTTCCGCCGTGGTCAGCACGTGCAAGTGCTTGGGCTGGATCGTCAGCTTGATGGGCAGAGGCAGGCGGAGGATTTCCCCGTCGATCATGACCGAGAGGCGCTTCTTCTTCCCCGCATGCAGCTCCAGGTTCGATGCTTGGAACATGGTCAGCTCCGGATTCGCCTCCTGCCGCCCGAAGATATAATCCAGCATCCCGCGCAGGGCGGCGGCGGCATGGCGCTGGCGACCGACGTAGGCGGTCATCTTTCCGGAGGTGAAATCCGTGCGCGCCGGGACGATGCCCGTGGTCGCCTGATAGCGTCCGGGGACGAAGGCGGAGAATTTCGTGCGGGCCTGGCCCTCGGCTCCATCGCCGCTCCACGTCAGCCGGATCGGCCGGGACTCGGAAAAGGTGCGGGGGAGCGAGGTGATCAGCTTCAGCGTTTTCTTCCACCACCGGCCACCGTGGTCGCGACGCTCGAAGGTATTCGCGAATTCCGGGTAGAAGCCGAGGATGGTGGTGCACAGGCAGGCATGGCCGGCGGCGTCCAGCACGTCGATCGCGTGGACTTCCGCCGCGGCGAGGAAAGCGGCGGCTTCCTTGATGTCCAGCGGCACGCCCAGATCCCGCGCGGCGAGATTGAAGGTGCCCATCGGCAGGATGCCCAGCGGCAGGCCGGTGCCGCCGAGGTGGCGCGCGGCTGCGGAGACGGAGCCATCGCCGCCGGCGATGATGAGCGACTCGGGCTTCGCCTTCACGGCGTCCTTGAGCGCGGCATCGAGCTTTCCGGGCTCGACGATCCTGGTGTCGATCTCGCGGCCCTTTTCGAGGAAGGCGGCGACGACGGTTTCGCAGACCTGCTCGGCTTGCAGGCCGCGCTCATTCCCGCCGGAGCCGCGGTTCAGAAGCAGTAGGGATCGGGGCATGCCGGCTCTCCTAACAGCCTGCATGCCTCTCCCGAGGTGATCGCAAATCAGCCTCCATCAAACGTTTCCATGAGCGGGCGGCTTGCCGTGCCGTGCGAAATGCCGCCAGTGCAAATTGCGGAGGGCACTATGCAACATTATCTAACGCGCTGAAAGTGTGGTTTCGTTGGATTTCCAAGGCTTTCCCGGATTGGTCCGGAGTTTGCGAAAGGGAGATCCATCATGAATCCCATCTTCCTCTCGAATTCTTTCGTCTGCCGCTCCTCCGAAGTGATCCGCCTTCGCTTCCGCCCGGTCCTCATCGCCCTTTGCTTGGGTGGTGTGACTCTCGGCCTCAACTCCTGCGCCACCGCCCGCGGCTTCGGTCAGGACGTGGAAAAGACCGGCAACAAGATCGAAGAAGCCGCCTCGCGCTGATCCAAGCCGCGACGAAAAAGCCCGCTCCGGCAGATTGCCGGGCGGGCTTTTTTATTGGGCGGAAATGAGGCTTACTCAAGGAAGCTGCGCAGCATCCACGCGGCTTCCTCGTGATTCTGGAGGAGCTTGGTGAGGAAGTCCGCGGTGCCGGCGTCGCCAGCCTCATCGGTTGAGTCCACGGCATCGCGCAAGGCACGGGCGGCGGCTTCGTGGTCGTCGCGGAGCAGGGCGATGGCTTCATCGCCGCCGATCAGTTCGCCCGCGCATTCCTGCAGCGAGGCGAGGGCGAGGAATTCCTTCATCGAGCCCGGGCTGGCAGCGCCGAGCATGCGGATGCGCTCGGCGGTCTCGTCGATCGCCTCGGCGAGGGCCGTGTATTGGGCCTCGAAGAACGCATGAAGCGTATGGAAACGGTGGCCGGTCAGGTTCCAGTGGAAATTGCGGGTCTTGAGATAGAGCACGTGCTGGTCGGCGAGGATGCCGGACAGCGCTTTCACCGAGCCTTGGCGGATCTTCGCATCGAGACCGATGTCGAGGGATTCCGTGGTTTTGGAAGCGTTGGCTGCGGTGGTCTTGGCAGGGGTTTTCTTGGCTGCGTTCTTTTTCATGATGGCACCTGCTATCTTAGCAAATGATGCGCCGCCGTGACCACGCATGTGTTATCATTGATGGTGAGTTGCTTGCGTGTTGTTTCATGGGTGTGGGTGGGAGCCGGTGCGCGGCGTTTTGCATGATCCATGTTTGCGTCCCTTGTCGTCCTTCGGTTTGAGGTCCAGATTTGCGCCATGACCGAGCCGCTTGCTGCCGTCGCCGCTGGATTCGTGGAACTGCGCGACTTGCCCTTTTCCCAGCGAGCGGCGGGACTGCGGAGAGCCGCCGATCTCTTGGAGGAAGGAAAGGAAGAGTTCGCCCGTTGGATGGCGCGCGAGATGGGCAAGCCGGTCACGCAAGGCATCGCGGAAGTCGCCAAGTGCGCCAGCGCCTGCCGCTTCTACGCCGACCGTGGCGAGGCGATGCTGGCCCCGCAAGAGTTGGACGAGGGAGCCACGTTGCTCCACCAGCCGCTCGGCCCGGTGCTGGCGATCATGCCGTGGAACTTCCCTTTCTGGCAGGTCTTTCGCTTCGCCGCACCCGCACTGATGGCAGGAAATACGATCCTGCTGAAGCATGCCTCCAACGTGAGCGGCTGCGCGACGGCCATCGTCGAGGTGATGTCGAAGGCCTTCGGGCGCGATGACTTCCTCCAGGCCGTCTTCGTCTCCGGAAAGGATGTGGAGCCGCTGATCGCCGATCCGCGGATCCGGGCGGTGACCTTCACCGGCAGCACGGATGTCGGTCGCGCCGTGGCCGCAGCGGCGGGCCGTCATTTGAAGAAGTCCGTCCTGGAGCTAGGCGGCAGCGACCCCTACCTCGTGCTGGATGATGCGGATCTCGATCACGCCGCGAAGACCTGCGCCGCCGCGCGCATGGTGAATGCCGGCCAGAGCTGCATCGCGGCGAAGCGCTTCCTCGTGGCAGAGGATATCTACCAGGATTTCCTCGATCTTTTGAAGCAGGAGATGGCGCATTGCCAGCCGGGTGATCCACTTGATCCCGCGACGAAACTGGGCTTCATGGCCAAGCGAAGCCTCCGCGATGAACTCCATGCACAGGTAACGGATAGCGTGAAGGCCGGTGCCCGGCTGCTGCTCGGCGGAGAGCCGCTGGAACTACTAGGAAAACCGTACTATCCCCCGACCTTGCTTGCCGGTGTGGGGCCGGGCATGCGGGCATTCGACGAGGAGACCTTCGGGCCGGTCGCCGCCGTGATGGCGGTTCATGATGAATTCGAGGCGATCCACTGGGCGAACCAGTCGTCTTTCGGATTGGGAGCGGCGGTCTTTTCCAAGGACGAGCGGAAAGCCCGCCGCGTCGCCGCGCAACTCGATACCGGCACCGTGGCGATCAACTCACAGGTCGTGTCCGACCCGCGTTTTCCCTTCGGCGGCGTGAAGGACAGCGGCTGGGGACGCGAGCTCGGCGAGCATGGCATCCGCGAGTTCGTGAACGTGAAAACGGTGAGGGTGTAGCCATGGCTCCGGTGGGCCGCTTGTGAAAGTGGCGGAAAATGTTCCTTGCCAGCCGGGAAAAAGCGGCCAGTCTCCGCGCCCCGCCGCCCGAAGTGCGCGGCGTTTGTGCGATCCAGGAGGCCTAGCTGTTTGTGGTTTCCAGGATCATCCGTCCTGAAAATCACACTGCTTACCTATATGGAAACACCTCCGTTCTCTGAACTTGGCCTGCCGTCCGAACTTCTCGCCGCTGTCGAATCGCTCGGCTTCGAGCGCCCTTCGCCGATCCAGGCAAAGGCGATCCCCGTCGCGCTGACCGGCCGCGACATTCTCGGTCTCTCGCACACCGGCTCCGGCAAGACCGCCGCCTTCACGCTGCCGCTGCTGGCAAAGCTCGATTTCAAGAAGCGCCTGCCCCAGGCGCTCATCCTCTGCCCGACCCGCGAGCTGGCCGTGCAGGTCTGCGAGGAGGTCCACCGCCTCGGCTCGAAGCTCGGCCAGCTCCGCGCGGTGCCGGTCTATGGTGGCGCGCCGATGGACCGCCAGCTCCGTGCCTTGCGCGATGGCGTGCAGGTCGTGGTCGGCACCCCCGGCCGCGTGATGGATCACCTGCGCCGCGGCTCTTTCGACGTGAGCGAAATCCAGACCATCGTGCTGGATGAGGCCGACCGCATGCTCGACCTCGGCTTCCGTGAGGAGATGGAGGAGCTGCTCGGCTCGCTGCCGAAGGAGCGCCAGTCGATGTTCTTCTCCGCCACGATGAGCAAGGGCGTGTCCCACCTCATCGGCAAGTTCGGCAACAATCCCGAGACCGTCCAGATCGACCAGAAGGCGAAGACCGTCTCGACCATCGATCAATCCTACTTCGAGGTGCGCGAGCGCTCGAAGGTGGAAGTGCTCTCCCGCCTGCTCGACATGGAACAGGCCCGCCTCGCCATCATCTTCTGCAATACGAAGCGCTCCGTGGACGAGTGCACCGAGTCGCTGCTCGCCCGCGGCTACACGGTGGACCGCCTGCACGGCGACATCACCCAGCAGATGCGCGAGCGCGTGCTGCGCCGCTTCCGCGAGGGGACCATCGAGTTGCTCGTCGCCACGGATGTCGCCGCGCGCGGTCTCGACGTGGAGAACATCGACGTGGTCTTCAACTATGACCTGCCGCAGGATCCGGAGGACTACGTCCACCGCATCGGCCGTACCGGTCGTGCCGGACGCAGCGGCCGTGCCGTCAGCTTCGTCTTCGGCCGCGAGATCCATCGCCTGGAGATGATCGAGCGCTACACGCGCCAGGTCATCCGCCGCGAGAAGGTCCCGTCTCAGGAGCAGGTCGAGGGTCGCCTCGCCGACCTCGCCTTCGAGGAGATCAAGGAGCGCCTCGAGAAGAGCGAATTCCAGTCCCACGAGGAGCAGGTGGACCGCCTGCTGGAGCAGGGCTACACGCCGACGGACATCGCCAGCGTGCTCTTCACGCTGCTGCGTGAAGCCCGTGGCCGTGAATTCGGCGAGATCCAGGAGGACCGCGAGGACCCGCGCGATCGTCGCCAGCAGCAACGTGGTGATCGCCGCGAGCCGCGTGAATTCCGCGAGCGCGAACCGCGTGCCCCGCGCGAGCGCCGCGACGGACCGCACGACAATGCGGACATGGTGCCGCTGTTCTTCTCGCTCGGGAAATTCCACGGCGTGAAGGTCGGCGAGATCATCGGCATGCTTTACGGCGAAGCCGGCCTGCCGGATGGCGCTGTCGGCCATGTGAAGCTTTTCGCAAAGCACAGCAGCATCGACGTCCGCGCCGACTGTGCCGAGCGCCTCGTGCAGATCTCGAAGGGTGCCCAGCTTCGCGGCCGGAATTTCATCCTCGATTTCGACCGCGGTCCCCGTGGTCCGCGCGGCGCGTGAGTGCGGCGGCATCCGCCGCTTCACCAGTCCCGGCTGCCAATTCGGCACGACCGGTGTGAACCCGCCATGATTGGCTGAATCATCATGGCGGGCCGGTGCTTCCGGCGGAAGATCCTCCGCCTGCCATGAAGTACCTTCCGCTTTCTCTCGTCGCTGGCATTGCGGTGCTCGCCGCCACAGCCAGCGAGTCCCGCACGTGGGTCTCGAATGACGGTCGCCCGATTGAGGGCGAGTACCTGCGCGCGAACTCCGAGGCGGTCGTGTTGCGAAAGAAGGACGGC
This sequence comes from Luteolibacter flavescens, assembly GCF_025950085.1. Classification (NCBI taxonomy): domain Bacteria; kingdom Pseudomonadati; phylum Verrucomicrobiota; class Verrucomicrobiia; order Verrucomicrobiales; family Verrucomicrobiaceae; genus Neoluteolibacter; species Neoluteolibacter flavescens. The sequence goes on along the minus strand of NZ_JAPDDS010000014.1, from coordinate 58,343 downwards.
GGTGAGCATTCCATCCGCCTGAAATTCCTCAGCGCTGCCGACCGTGAATTCGTGAAGCAGAAGCTCGCCGCCGAAGCTCCCGCGGATGCGAAGGAGGAGAAGGTGCGCACCGACCTGAAGTACCAGCTTTCCGGCGGGCACGAGAAGTGGCCTGAGGACCGGAAGAAACGCATCACCGACGCGATGGACGCCGCGGTCGCGCTCTATAACAAGACCGGCAGCTTCAAGAAGCACGTCACCGCGAACAACAGCCCGGGCACCCCGACGGCGGACGCGAACTACGACGGCTGGATCAATTTCGGAGGCAGCATCAATACCCGCGTCGCGCTGCACGAGATCGGCCACACGCTCGGCATCGGCACGCACGGGAATTGGCAGGCGAATATCAAGGACGGCAAGTGGACGGGGAAGCACGCGCTGGAACAGCTCCGCGAATTCGACGGCAAGGACGCGGTGCTCCACGCGGACCGCATGCACTTCTGGCCCTACGGTCTGAATTTCGACAACGAATCCAGCAAGGAGAACGACGTGCGCCACGTGAAGATGGTCGCCGCGATGCGGAAGGACATGGGGATCGAATGAGCCGGGATCAGTCCGCCACGCAACATGGCAGCAGCACGGCGTCTCGCATCCCATGGATCTTCTTCTTGTCCGCGGGGGCGAGGGTGGCCAGCGCGCCTGCGAGGGTGGTCACTCCGTTCGCGTCGGTGAAGTAGTACGGGCAGAGCCGCACGCGGCCCTTCATCTGATAGACGCTGCCGTCCTCGCGATAGACCGGGTGCTCGATCAGGCGGCCTTCGCTGAAGGACTGCATGATCCACGGCTGCTGGCCATGGTCGTCCATGGCGGTGCGGAGCCGCTCGCCCCACTCGGCCTGCGAGAGATCGTGGCCCACGTGTACGCCGCGCGAGCCCCAGGCGGTCTCGTGGAATCCGCTGATCTTGAGAACGAGCCGCCGCAGCTTCTGGCTGAAGGCGATCACTTCCTCCCAGGAATTCACCCCCAGCACCGGCAGCGCGGCCTGCGGCGGCAGTGGTGCGGGATCGACCACCCAGCCGTGCGGCACGATGTCTCGGACGCGGGTGAGGTGGCTGCCGCGGAGGGCCTTTTCCCAGACGGTTTTCAGCGCGGGGGTCCACAGCAGGGCGAGCCACAGCTTGTCCTCAAGGTGGGGCTTGCAGGGCGGGGTGAGCTGGATTTCGCCCGCGGCGGACATTTCCGCGAGGCGACGGGCTGCCGGGACGGACTCCCAGTCGAACCACTCGAAAAAGCGGTAGAGCGCGCGGCCGTCCGGCTGGTATTCCTCGGCGGACTCCACGGTGCGACCGCCGCCGGACTCGCGGACCAGCCACTCCAGCTCGCGGCGGTAGTCGGCGGCTTCCTCGGCGATGAGGATCGCGCCGTCCTCCGGCAGCACGGAAGAGAATCCGGCGAGCATGCCGTCGCGGCCGCCCAGCACGTCGAAGCCCGCGTCGGCATACGTCCGCGACAGCCATGCCGTGATCCCGATGCCGCCCGGCACGGAGTCCAGCTCGGTGAGGGAAAAGCCATCCTCCATCAGGATGAGGTCCGGCCGGATCACCTGCGGCATCGCTTCGCGGAAACCCGGCTCGCGCTGCAGGTCCGCCATCCATGCCGGCTTCCCCGTGTCGAGCAGCTCGGCGATCCACCCGGGCATCTTCCCCGCGGCGCTGCGCCGGTAGAGGTCGTCGCAGGCGCGCTGGAATTGCGCCAGCGGGTGCCCCAGCGATTGGAGGAAGCGGCCCTCCGCCTTGGTGAGCTTCAGCGGCTCCGGCGAGTACTGCCAGTTGCCTTCGAAAAGCCCGCCCTCCGGGAGCGCGGCACGGATTTGGTCGAGGGTCAGGCTCATTGCATCGCCCGCAGCGCACCGCGGATCAGTTCTTCGGCAGGGGCATCGGGAGTGACATCCAGCACCTTGCGGACGGCCTTGCGGGCCTCCACCTGCTTGTAGCCCAGCGCTACCAGTGCCAGCTCCGCGTCCGCGGCGGCCGGGGCCATCTGGCCGCTGGCGACTTCCTGCCAGGTATCGGCCACGCCCACCTTGTCCTTCAGCTCCAGCACGATGCGCTCGGCGGTCTTCTTCCCTAGGCCCTTGATTTTGGAAAGTTCGGTGATCTCGCCATTGGCCACGCACGCCTTGAAGCGCCCGGCGGGCATGCCGCTCAGGATGGCCATGGCGATCGCCGGGCCGATGCCGCTGACGCGGTCGATGAGCAGCAGGAAAAGGTCCCGCTCCTCCTCCGTGGCGAAGCCATACAGCGTGTGCGCCGTCTCCCGGATGTGCAGGTGCGTCCGCAGGTCCACCGCCACGCCCTCGTGGGGGTGCAGCTTGTCGAATGTCGAAATGGGGACGTGGACCTCGTAGCCCACGCCATTCACATCCACCACCAGACGGTTGGGATAGGCCTCCAGCACCTTGCCGCGCAGGCGAGCGATCATCGTGGGTGGAGCTTGGAGCGGCTTTGCAAACTGCCAAGGGCGAAGTTCCGTCATGCCGTCCGGAGGCGGAAAGGGCGGCGTTTTCTCCTGAAAAACCCGGCTTTACACGGGGGAGGTCGCCCCTATAGTGCGCGCCCCATGACCGTTCTCGCCACCTGGCTCGACATCAGCATCAACCTGCTGCTGTTCGTCTTTGTCATCGTCTGCCTGCTGATGAGCATGATCATCCTGATGCAGCGCCCGAAGAATGAAGGCCTCGGTGCGGCCTTCGGCTCGGGCACGACCGACCAGCTCTTCGGTGCCCGCACCACGAACGTGCTGCAGAAGGGCACGGTGTATCTTTCCACGCTGTTCTTCGTCCTCACGCTCACGCTCGCCGTGCTGATGAACAAGCGCACCGCCAGCCAGCACACCCTGCAGGCCGAGGTTCCCGCGGCACAGGTCGAAGAGAAGCCGCTCTCGATTTCCGAGGAAGCGGCGAATGCCGGAGAAGTCCAGCCCGAGCCGGTGACTCCGCCCGCACCGGTCCCCGCCGAGACCACCCCGGCAGCTCCTGAGGAAACCCCGGCACCGACGCCCGAGCCGACCCCGGAGACCACCCCGGCCGAAGAGCCGAAGCCCGAGGCCGAGCCGACACCGCCTTCCGACGCGACTCCCCCGGCTGAAGTGACCGAGCCGACCGAGGACGCTCCGAAGGTCGAGGAGCCCTGATCGACATCACGATTTTCACGGAAAGGCGCGAGGCAGTTTTGCCCCGCGCCTTTTTCTTTGGCCGGGATTTCCCCTTGGCCACCGGCACGGCCCGCGCTTGATTGAGCCGACGATGACCCCTGACTCCGAGCTTCCCGTATGGGCGCGCGAGAATGCCTTTCCGGAAGCCGCCCCTGGCTGGGGCTGGGTGGACCGGAAGGGCCGCGAGGTGCCGGTCGGGAGCTTCGAGGAGCTGTCCCGCGCCATCGTCGAGGACGGTGGTGCTCGGGTCGATCTGGTGTGGACCCCCGCGGCCCGCGGCTGGGTGCTGCCGGAGGAAATCCCGGAGCTCCACCCTGCACTGCGCGAGGCCCGCATCCGCTGGGCCCGCTGGGAGATGGGGGAGGGGAAGCAGCAGATGACGATCTTTGGCGCGATCCTCGTCGTGATGGTGGCTTGGAATTTCTTTTCCACCGGCAAGCTCACTGCCAACGCCTCGCTGGGGCTGGGCGTGCTGCTGTTTTTCCTGCTGGGAGCGCTGCCGTGGTATCAGGGCTACAAGCGTCTCAAGCGCGCCAAGCGCTGGGCGGCAGGGGAGATGGCCGTGGATGCGCCGGTGCTGAGATTTGAGACCTGGCTATCCATTCAGAACACGCCCGTCACCCGGCTGATGTTCCGGTTGATGGTCGTGGCGGCGATCGTCCAACTTTTCTCCGAGATTGTTTATTACAACGGGAAGCATGGCTTGGAGGGAATGAAGGGCCTCCTCGGGCTGTGGCACTATGTCCTCGGATTCGGAACGCTCGACACCTTCGGTATTTCGATAGCGAAGGCAGGCCTCACCAAGGTCGACGGTGCCGCGGGCGACTGGTGGCGGCTGCTCACCGCGCCCTTCCTGCACGGCCACTGGTTGCACTGGCTGATGAATGCGTCCGCCCTCGCCTACCTGGGCAAGCGCGTGGAGTGCTTCGCCCGCTGGCCGCACATGGCGATGGTGCTGCTGCTTTCCGCGTGGGTGGGTGGTGAGGCATCGGCCCGCTTCATGGACAAGACGTCGGTCGGCATCTCCGGCGGGCTCATGGGGCTGCTCGGATTCCTGCTCGTCTTCGAGTCGATGCACCGCAGCCTCGTCCCGGAGAGCGCACGCAAGCGCCTGGTCGCGGGCATCGTGATGACCGGCATCATCGGCTATGTCTTCCGGCACTTCATCGACAATGCCGCGCACGCGGGCGGCCTCATCGCCGGCATGATTTACGCCGCGGTGGTGTTTCCGAAATCCTCATCCCCGCATCGTCCCCGCACCACCTCCGCCGATCTGGTGCTCGGCGGCGCCGCTGTCGGCCTGCTGATCGGCTCGGCGGTGCTGGCGTGCGTGAAGATGGTGGGGTAGCAGGATCACTTCCGCTTCTTGAGCCGCGCGCGCCACTTCTTCGGGTCCCGGGAAAAGTGATAAACCGCGTAAATCGTGATGTGGTCCGGCGTCGCTTCGTAGAAGATTTCGAATGGGAAGCGTTTCAAAGCGGCCTTCCTGAATCCATCGGCTACCGGAGGATAGGCGGCCGGATTTCGCTGGATCCGTGAGGCGCAGGCTTCGACGCTGAGAAGGAATTGTTCGCCGAGTCCGGGCTCGTGACCTTCGTACCAGTCGTAGGATTCGGCGATGTCCTGAGCGGAATCCGGTGTGTAGATGATCCGGTCACTCATGGCGGCTTCTCGCCAGCTTCTTCACCGAGTCCCACGAGAGACCCGATTCGGGATTCGCCTGAAAACGGGTGCGCCGGTCCGCGAGTTCCTTCTTTTTCTCGGCGCTCACATCCTCGGTGGTCTTCTCGTCTGCGAGGCTGTCCCAGAGGTCTTCGACGAGTTCGATTCGCTCGGCCCGGCTCAATTCCAGGAGTTTGGCAAATTCTGTTCTCACGACTTCCTCATAGCGGCGGATCGGCGTGTCCGCAACCCTTCGCCATTAAAGCCCGTAGCGGATCTCCCGCACCACGCGCAGCACGCCTTCCATGCTGCGGGCAGCGTTTGCCATCCATTCCTCGCCGAACTCCCCGAAGCCGAGCGGCTTGGCGGCGGCGCAGAGCAGGCCCGCGAGCACGAGCTGGTTCGCCAGATAGATGATCACCAGCGAGAGAAAGGTGCCGTTTTCCCGCAGGTCGGGCTGGTCGCGCGGGATCATCCAGAGTGTCCACAGCAGGTGGAAGGCCCAGAAGAAGCCGACCCAGCCGAAGAGGATCTTGTCCGACACCGGCGGCAGCGGGAAGGCGATGCCGAGCAGCAGGTAGACCAGCACGCCGAGCGCCGCCCACAGCGGGATGAAGTAGGGCGAGAGCGCGATGAAGATGTTCGACTTGTTCGTCGTCACGTAGCCGCCGTCGAGGCTCACGCCCCAGTCGCTGACCCGGCCGCGGAAGGCCCAGATGGAGAGGATGTGCGTCAGCTCATGGCCGAGCACGTAGAGGTAGAGGAAGAAGGACCGCAGCAGCCCGCAGAAGAACCACCCCGTCATCAGCAGCACGCCGGTGGCGAAGTACCAGAAGGAGGGCATCTTCCAGAAGGCATGATCCAGCGTCGCGTCGCTGAATTGCTGGAAGAAAGTCCACGTGGTGATCCAGCAGAGCGGCAGCAGGACCAGGCCGAGGATCCAGCGGGAGACCCGCGTCAGCATGCCCGTAGGCGGATCCTCATAGCCCAGCACGGCGCTCCCGGCGATGGCCGCGCGCACATGCTTCAGGTCGCGCTGGTTCAGGCGGCGGTTGATCCGGTCATGCGCGCGGGCGTTCGCTTTCGAGAGTACCTCGGAGAATGTCTGGCGTCGGCGGCGACGGGCGTTCCCTGTCGTCGAGCCCAGCCGGATCTGTTTCTTGGGGGTCCTCGCCATGCGCGACGAGGTGATTACTTCGGGATGCTTAAGGAATCAAGATCGAATAGGTGTTCAAACGATCTTGAGCCGGGCGAGGTCCTGGGTGTCCACGAGGCCCACCGCGCGGCCTTCGCCATCCAGTACCACCACGTCGTCCACACGGTGCGAGCCGATGGTCTGGACCGCCTCCACCGCGAGCGAATCCGCCGATACGCTGATCGGCCTGCGAGTCATGAAATCCGCCACCGGACGATCGCCCACATGAGGATCGCTCTGGTAGCTGCGGGCGAAGTCGCCGTGGGTGAAAATGCCCGCCAGCTTGCCATCCGCCGCAGTCACCACGCACGCACCGGAGCGGGCTTGGGACATCGCCACCAGCGCGTCGCGCACCGTGGCTCCCTCCACGATCTGCGCGAGCTGGTCGCCCGCGCGCATGATGTCGGCCACCTTTGTCAGCAGCGCGCGGCCCAGCGCCCCGCCGGGGTGGAAGCGCGCGAATTGCTTCTCCGTGAAGCCGCGCGCCTCCAGCAGCACCATTGCCAGCGCGTCGCCCATCACCAGCATCGCGGTGGAGGAGGAGGTGGGTGCGAGATTCAGCGGGCAGGCTTCCCGGTCCACGGAGGTATCCAGCGTCACGTCGCTGTGCTCGGCGAGGGTCGAGGAAGGCTTGCCGGTCAGGGCGATCACCTGCACGTCGAAGCGCTTCACGTGCGGCAGCAGGTCGAGCAGTTCGGAGGTCTCGCCGGAGTAGGAGAGCATCAGCACGGCGTCACCATCGGAGAGGATACCGAGGTCGCCATGGAGCGCGTTCTGGGAATTCAGCACCACGGCGGTAGCGCCGGTGGAGTTCAGCGTGGCTGCGATCTTGTGGCCGATGTTCCCGGATTTCCCGATGCCCGCGACGATGATCTTGCCGCGGCGGTCGAGGGTGTCCTTCAGGATTTCCACCGCCCGCGAGAAGCCGCCATCGAGCCGGGCCGCCATGCCCTGCAGCGCCCCGGTCTCGATCTCGATGACCTGCCATGCCTTCGCGAGAAAATCCATGCGCGGAGGATGAATGGCCCGGACGGGGAATGGAAATGCGGAATTCCGGCGGTCCGCAGCGTGGATGACGCATCGGTCGCGGCGGATGGATGTCCGCGGCGACGAAGCGAAAGGCTCACGGCTTCTTTCCTGGCTCCTCCTTGATCGGGTAGACGAGGGACCAGATGATGCCGGTGGCCAGGATCACGCCGACGATGCTGAGGCTCACGGCATTCGGCAGGTGGTAGAGGAAGGCGCTGCCGATCAGCTTGCCCGAGACGAAAACGAGCAGCAGCATGACGGCTTTCTCCAGCGCCCAGAATTTGTTCTGCGCGGCGATGAGCAGGAAGTAGAGGCTCCGCAAGCCGGCAGCGGCCCAGAGGCTGGAGGTGATCATCAGGAAGGGATCCTTCACCACCGCGACGATGACCGGCATCGAGTCGAAGGCGAAGATGACGTCGCAGACCTCGATGCAGATGAGGCAGAGGAAAAGCGGCGTGGCTCCGTTGGAGAAGAACCGCTTCGATTCGATGGATGGATTCACCCTGGTGAATCTCTTCACGAGGGCCACCGACCAGTGCTTGGTGTAGTCCACTTCCTCGTCGTCGTCGTCGCTCTGCCACATCTTGTAGACCGTCCAGAGGACGATGAGAGCGAAGGCGATGAGCACGTAGGGGCTGAGATTCACCACCATCGCTCCGATCCCGAGGAAAAGGACGCGGAAGACGATGGCTCCCAGAATTCCCCAGTAGAGGATACGGTGCTGGAGCGGCTGGTTTTGCTCCTGGGTGAGGCCGAATGACTTGAAGATGAGGAAGAAGGCGAAGAGATTGTCCACCGCGAGGGCCTTCTCCAGGACATAGCCAGTGACGTAGAGGCTGGCGGCCTCGCCTCCCCGCTCGAAGTAGATGAAGGCACCGAATGCCATCGCGCAGAGGACCCAGATCACCGACCACATGGCGGCATCCCGCATCGTGATGGCGTGGCTGGCGCGGTGGGCCCTCAGATCGATCCAGATGGCCAGCAGGAAGGGGATGATGAAGGCCAGGATTTCAACACCTTTGATGCCGGCGAAACTGTCGAGAGCGTGTTGAAGCATGGAATCTTACGCGGAAAATGTAGTTGTCGCGATGGATGGCTTTTGACTTGGGCGACGAATGGAGTGAAGGCCCCTCCATCGCAAGCCCGAAAAATCCCCCTCCCCCGCGCTTGGCAACTCAGCCTCAAGAAGGATGCCCCGTGGACCTGCTTTTCCGCAGTGTCACGAGAAGCGGTGCGGAAATCAGCGCTGCGGTGACGAAGCAGAATGTGATGTCCGCCGGAAAGGTGGGATGCCGGTCGGTGCTCAGGTCATTGGATATCGCGGCGACGACCAGCACCGTCCCGATCACTGCGTGGAATGGCCCGAGGAGGTAGATCAGGCCTGCGAAGCGAGCTGGCGTCAGGCATGCCAGGGCCGAGGCGATGCCGATGCAGCCGAAGGTCGCGGACGCCATCTTCAGCCAGTAGTCGAGCAGGGGCTGATAGTGGATGCGGTCCGCCCCCATCAGGTAGAGCTGATCCGCCGCCGTGCTCCACGGGGCAAAGGTGAACAGGAACGAGATGCCCCAGCCGATGCTGCTGACCAGCAGCCCCAGCCGGAGGATTCGCAATGGCATGGGCGACTCCGGGATCAGGCTTCCTCTCTGCTGGGTCATCGTCCCGTTACAAAACCAACCAAGGAGAAATCTGTCCGGCTGCATTCGTGTTCATCCGGTTTTCTCAAGATCGCTCTCAGGAGGGAAAATAGACGACTGTCTCGTCGCTGTTGGTCGTGAGGAATACGTGAAGGCATCCTCACGCCATGCGGCGAGACTGTAAGTAACCCGCATTGCCCGAAGGCTGCCAAGGTGGCGGGCAAGGGGATATTTCTAGTCGAGAAACTATCGGCGTTTTGCTTCAAAAAACGGGTTGGCACGGTCAGTGCCATTAGTTGGCGCGTGGATTCATTTTTCCTTTTTCTGAGGGACGGGCTTTTGTGATGCACTGCCTTTGGCGCTAAGCCCATCTATTATTTCCCCCATTGCACGATATTCGTCTCCGTCGGAATAATCAGCCTCCCGAACCGCCCAAAGATACTCTCCTTTTTTGATAGACTCAACAATGAAATCAACGCCGTTACTTCCAATGCTAACGGATGTCTTTCTGAAAGAGATTGGTTCTTTTAGTAAAGAATCGATCTTCTTTACTGTGTCGTCAAAATCAACGGGCTTAAATCCATGCTCATTCGCCGGGTCGGATGGATATCGTTTCAGCGCCATCTTCATCGATCCGTCTTTAAAGATTTTTATAGTTCTGAGGATGTCGGCGGATTCGCCCAAACTCCAAACTCTAATAACCCTGAAGCTCGCCGGATCCAGCTCCGTAGCTATATCACAATCGGCCCCTTGTTTTTCTAGAAGACGCATGTATCGATTCGGATCCTGTCCGGTCGAATTCAGTCTTGCGACTTTCAGTAATCTGCCTATCCTTGGAGAACTATAATCATTACTCTCGGTCGAATTTTGCGCATGTGAAACTGAGAATAAATTCACCCCGAATATAATGCTGGCAATCAAATTGTTAATATTCATTTTGATCAGTTTTGAATGATTTAAGCAGAATTAGAGGTGAATTCGGCACTCCGTGAAATTCGGATTGTCGTCGCGTCGGTACACTATGCTGGAGCCGCGGTCGTGTCCATAGGCGGATAGCACCGGGTCGGTACTTGCCTGTTAATTCCGTGCCTTCCGTTAACCTGGATCGATCATCAGTCCCCTTTCACCTCCAGCGACAGGTCGTCGAGGTAGAAGACCGAGCCCTTGTCGCCGCGGGAGTCGAGGGAGAGGGTCATTTCGCGTCCCTTCAGGTCCAGGGTGGGGCGCTCGGTGATGGTCACGTCGCTGGGTTCCCGCTCGAGGTCTTGACCAAGGTCGAATTCGACGCGGAATTGCTGCCAGCCGTCTTTTTGCGGGAGTTCGTGGCGCTGGGTGGCGGCTTCGTACTGAATCATCGCGGGCCAGCCGCTGGCGACCACACGCAGGGCGGGGCGCAGGACGTGAGTCCCGGTGCCATCGGTGTAGGCCCAGCCGGTGAGCACGTAGCGCGCGCCGGGCCGGGCGGTGATGGGCTTGCCATGCTCATCCTGCAGGCGCTGGGTGAGGTGGCCTCCTCTTTTCAGCCGCGCGACATTCCGCCCGGACTTCGCGAAGACGCGCCCTCCGCTCACGCGGCCGATCTCGCAGAGGTCGGCATCCAGCGTGGAGAAGTAGTCCTGCCACTCGATGAGCGCGGTGGTGTTTCCCGTGGTATTCAGCGAGAGGTCGGTGATTTCGAATCCGGGATTCCGCAGCACCGGCGCGGCGACCGGGTGGAGGAAACGCGGCACGAGGAAGGCGGCGGCTGCGGCGAGGACCGCGAAGCTGCCGAAGATCGCAGCGGCTTTCCTCCGCTTTCCCGGGCGCGAGTTTTCCAGCCTGGCGCGCGGGCCCACGCGAAGCTCCTGGCTGCGCTGGATCTCCATCGCCGGGCGGCCATCGCGGCGGGCGAGGACGACGCGCCGGGTCTCCAGCCACTCCAGTTCGCTGGGTTCCAGCGCGTCCTTCATCTCCGCGTCGAAGAGCAGGAGCTTCGCGCAGCGGTCGCGGGCGGCGGGATCATCGCGCAGCAGATCTTCCAGACGACGGTGCCCTTTCTCGTCCAGCCGCTGGTCGAGGAATCTGGCGAAGAGCTCGGACAGCTCGTCGGCTTCGGGGGGATGGGCGGGCAGGTCGCTCATTCCGTCGGGGTCATCTGGCGGGTCACGCAGTCCCGCAGGAGTCCGCGCAGCCGTTCGAGGCGCTTGTAGAGGGTTTCCAGCGATTTCCCGGCGCGCTGTGCCTCCTTGGAAAGAGCGGCGGCGCTTTCCTCGCCGTAGCGCAGACGAATCAGCGACTGCTGGTCGGGAGTCAGGCGGCTGATGCAGTGGCGGAGTGCTTCCACCCGCTCGGTCGCCTCGGTGGGCGCGGGGCGCTCCTGGGCGGCCACCGAGTCGGCCAGCGACTGGGCGACATCCGGAGCGAGGAGCTGGAGGCGGCTGCCGTGGAATTTTCGGCGGGCGGCCATGCCGATGTGCCGGGCGCAGGCCAGCGCGTGGTGGAGGAATGCCTGCTCATCCTGATCGAGCGGACCTTTCCGCCAAGCGACGAGGGCGACTTCCTGCACGCAATCGTCCCGCAGGCTGCCGTCCGGCACGAAGCTGGCGAGATACGCCCGGACCGCGTGCTGGGACTGCTGCCAGAGCTCGGAGAATCGCCGCACCCGCTCGGCATCCTGCCCGGCCAACGCGTTTTCCCCGCCGACCGCCAGCAGGCGGTCGGGGGTATTGGCTAGACTCAGCGAATGCGACATGACGACGGGGCCTCCGGCTCACTCTACCCATGCCTCGCAAGGGGTGCGGACGCGATGCAAAAGTAGGTGGGACCGTTACGGATGGAAAGGGAGCCTCATTCCCCAGAAACCAGATTCTTCCTCAGCAAGTTCTCCAAAGGGCCGTCGTCTCCTTCGAAGGATGCGATGGAGGCGTCCACCATCTGCCTCTGGGTCATCCGGTCCCACCGGATCTTAAAACGCCGGTCTCCGGATCCACATAGGGATCGCCGGAGTCATTCCTGTACCCCATACCTTGCCTTCACGCGTTGCCGGTACTGTTCCGGCGTCATGGTACCGGCAGCGACTGCCTCCAGATCGATCATCGCTTCCGCGTCGGGGGTGATTCCCTCCAGAGCGGCGTTCCCCAGCGCATCCCTCAAGCTCTTGGACGGCAGAGGGGTTGCGCCGGTTGAGATCGGTGCTTGGCGGGAACTCGCCTTCATGCGGCGAGGGTATCGGTGCGGAGGGTCTTTTGCAAGGAGCTTCCCGGGACGGCCGCGACGGAGTCATTCTCCGATTTTCCCGGAGAAAAATGTCAGGTCACGGGGGTGGGGGGACATTGTTTCGCACCGCCTGCCCCGAATGTGGGGGCTTCCCGTTTTTACGCCGGGTGGTTAAAAGCATCGTCACCCTTTTCTTCGACCAAACCCGCACCTTCCGCCCGAATCCGATGAAAACACCCATGCCGGGCTTCGCCCGTCTCCTCGCCGCCGGCCTCCTGATGGTGGCCCAGGCGCATGCCGCGAACAAAATCGTCTTCCTCGCCGGGGGCAAAAGCCACGGTCCGGGCGAGCATGAATTCCGCGCCGGCTGCATGCTACTCGCCGAGGCGCTGAACGAGAGCGGCCTCGACGTGCAGGCCGAGGTTCATAGCGGTTGGCCGTCCGACGAGAAGGTCCTCGACGGTGCCAAGGCGCTGATCATCTACGCCGATGGCACCAGCGTGGTCGGCAAGGGCTGGGACAAGGTGGACCAGATGGCAAAGAGCGGCGTGGGCCTGATGTTCATGCACTACGCCGTGCATCCGTCGAAGGAGGAGGGCGACAAGTATTACCGGCCATGGATCGGCGGGGCCTTCGAGGATGATTTCTCGGTGAACCCGCATTGGGTGGCCGACCTGAAGGTGCTGCCAAATCACCCGGTCTCCCGTGGTGTCGGTTCGCTGGTGGAGGCCTACGACGAGTTTTACTACAACATGCGCTTCGCCGCGCAGACGGCAAACATCGCGGAACTCGTCACCGCCGTGCCGGACCGCGAGCGCATGAAGCGCTACATCAATCTCTGGAACCAGCACGGCGTGGACGGCCTCGGCAAGAAGCAGACGCTGATGTGGGGAATCGAGCGCCCGGACGGCGGCCGCGGCGTGGGCTTCACCGGCGGTCACTACCACCGGAACTGGTCGGTCGATGGCTTCCGCAAGATCGTTCTCAATGCCATCGTCTGGACCGCGGGCGTGGAGATCCCGAAGGACGGCGTGACTTCGAAGCCACTGACCGAGGACGAGCTGAATGCGAATCTGGACGAGAAGGGCAATGCACCGCGGCTCACGCTCGTGAAGCCCGGCGAGGTCAAGCAGATCCCGGCCGCGCAGGTGGATGTGAAGCGTGAGGCGGCATTCCCACAGGTCGGCCCCCAGAAGTTCGAGAATGGCGGACGGCAGCCTGCCGCGCGCAAGGGCCCACCAGCAAAGCCGGTGGCCGAGACCGCGGCGATGAACGCCCGGACGCCACGCCTGGAGGAAATCAAGGCACGGATCGAGGACGCGAAGGAGCTCTATCTGGTCGTCTCCGACAATGGCGACATGGCCTACGACTGGGCAAACTGGATCGAGCCGAAGATCTACTTCAAGGATGGCTCGTCGAAGGATCTCACGGATCTTCCGTGGACCTCGGTGACCACCGGCTGGGGGGAGGCGAAGGTCGGCAAGAATGTCGGCGGAAACGCACTGACCATCGACAAGAAGACCTACGAGAAGGGCATCGGGACGCACGCATCCTCGACGATCGTTTACAAGCTGCCGGAGAACGTGCGCGGCTTCACCGCGAAGGTAGGCATCGATGACGGCGGCATGTTCCAGAATGGCGAGGCCAAGCCTGCGAACGTGAAATTCGCAGTCTATACCGAGAAGCCGCCGGAGGCTGGTGACAGCGCCGAGACGCTGGTGCCCGAGGATCTCTTCTCGACGCCGGACGACAATCTCGAGGTGACCGTGTGGGCGACCACGCCGATGCTTCGGAACCCGACCAACATCGACTTCGACGCCGAGGGTCGCATGTATGTCGCCGAGGGCGTGAACTACCGCCACGCGAGCAATGCGAGGCCGGAAGGCGACCGCGTGGTGATCCTTTCCGACACGGATGGCAATGGCATGGCCGATACCACCGAGGTCTTCACGCAGGACAAGAACCTGGAGTCGCCGCTGGGCATCGCGGTGCTGGAGAACAAGGTCATCGTCTCGCAACCGCCGGACCTGATCGTCTATACCGACGTGAATGGAGACCGGAAATTCGACCCCGCGGTGGACAAGCGCGAGGTGCTGCTCACCGGCTTCAATGCGCGCCAGCACGACCACTCGCTGCACAGCGTGACGGTGGGTCCGGACGGCTTGTGGAATTTCAACAACGGCAACTGCGGCGCGATCTTCACGGACAAGTCCGGGAAGACCTTCCGCATCGGCAGCGGCTACTACAAGGACGGCGGCGGCACCTGGTACCAGGACGTCCGCTCGATCGCCGGTCAGCCGAGCGACGATGGCAACGTGTGGGTCGGCGGCTTCTCCGTCCGCATGAATCCGGACGGCACGAATGCCCGCATCGTGGGCCACAACTACCGGAACTCCTACGAGCAGGCGCTCACGTCATTCGGCGATATGTTCCAGAGCGACAATGACGACCCGCCGGCCTGCCGCGTGACCGAGGTGATCGAGGGTGGCAATGCCGGCTTCTCCTCCGCCGATGGCAAGCGCTCGTGGGGTGCCGACCGCCGCCCCGGCCAGGATGTGCCGACCGCCGAGTGGCGCCAGGAAGACCCGGGCACCATGCCCGCGGGCGATATCTACGGCGGCGGCTCGCCGACCGGCGTGGCCTTCTATGAGAATGGCGCGCTGGGCGACAAGTGGCAGGGCCTGCTGCTGGCCTGCGAGGCGGGCAAGAATGTGATCTACGGCTACCTGCCGGTGCCGGATGGCGCGGGCTTCAAGCTCCAGCGCATCGACTTCCTGACGTCGAACAAGGAGAAGCAATTCTCGGGTTCCGACTTCATCGGCGGGCCGAGCGGCGAGCTGAAGACGCTCTTCCGCCCGGCCGATGTCGCGGTGGGTCCGGATGGTGCGCTGTATGTCGCGGACTGGTTCGACCCGCGCGTCGGCGGTCATGGCACGATGGACAAGTCCGGCTCCGGCACCATCTACCGCATCGCACCGAAGGGCTTCAAACCCGTGCTGCCGAAGATCGACCTGAATACCACCGAAGGCCAGATCGCCGCGCTGAAGAGCCCGGCGGTGAATGTCCGCAACAGCGGCTTCGTCCGCCTGAAGGAGCAGGGTGAAAAGGCCGTGCCCGCGGTGGCCGATCTGCTGAAGGACAAGAACCCCTACATCGCGGCCCGCGCCGTGTGGCTGCTCGCGCAGATGGGGCCGTCCGGCGAGCAGGTCGTCACCGGGCTGCTTTCCTCGGAGGATGCCCGCATGCGTCTCGTCGCCTGCCGCGCGGTTCGTGCTGCCGGTGCCGACGTAGTGAAGCTGGCGGAGAAGATGGCAGCGGATCCTTCCCCGATGGTGCGCCGCGAGATCGCCCTCTCGCTGCGCGACGTGCCGGTGGGGAAGTCGCTGCCCTTCCTCGTCACGATCGGCGAGAAATTCGACGGCAAGGACCGCGCCTATCTTGAGGCCTTCGGTCTCGGCTGCACGGGCAAGGAGGCCGCCATCTACGATGCCCTTCGTAGCAAGGTGACCGCCTCGCCGGAGATGTGGACGGATACCTTCGCTTGGCTCGCCTGGCGCCTGCATGCACCGCAGGCCGTGGCCGACCAGAAGGCGCGCGCGCTTTCCGGAAAGGTCAGCGCGGAGCAGGTGAAGCTCACGCTCACCGCGCTCGGATTCACGAACAGCGCCGCCGCCGCCGCCGCGATGATCGAGCTGGCGAATACCGCGAGCTTCTCCCAGAAGGAGCTGGCCGGCTGGTGGGTGAACAACCGCAAGGGCAACCTGTGGAAGGCCTACGACGTGGACGGCATCCTCAAGGCGATGGGGCAGGATCCGGCGAATGTGAAGCTCACCGCCGTGGAGATGCCTGCCGAGCCCGCGGGTGTGCCAAAGCTGCCGCCGACCGCCGAGATCCTGAAGCTCCAGGGCGATGCTGCGCGTGGCAAAACA
This sequence comes from Luteolibacter flavescens, assembly GCF_025950085.1. Taxonomy (NCBI): domain Bacteria; kingdom Pseudomonadati; phylum Verrucomicrobiota; class Verrucomicrobiia; order Verrucomicrobiales; family Verrucomicrobiaceae; genus Neoluteolibacter; species Neoluteolibacter flavescens. The sequence continues at coordinate 42,507 of NZ_JAPDDS010000014.1, read as the reverse complement.
GCCGTGGCCGCCTGCTACATGTGCCACCGCCTTGGTGACACGGGAGTCGATTACGGTCCGGATCTCACCAGCTTCGGCAAGCAGCAGCCCGCGGAAGTCATCATCGAGGCGATCGTGAATCCCTCGGCGGATGTCTCGCACGGCTATGACGGCACCGAGATCAAAACGACCGACGGACTCACCATCGTGGGCATCGCCCTCAGCGACGGTGACCCGGTCATCATGAAGAGCCTCGGCGGACAGACCCAGACCATCGCGAAGTCCCGCATCGCGAGCATGAAGAAGATGGACAAGTCCCTCATGTACACGCCCGCCATGCTCGGCCTGTCCGCGCAGTCCGTGGCGGACATCACCGCGTATCTGAAGAGCCTGTGATCAACGCATGATCCGTGGGAAAGCCCGGTCCTTCACGAGGGCCGGGCTTTTCTTTTTCCCGTGGTCAGCGGTCAGACGCTGAAGATTTCATCCAGCTCGATCACGTGCATTCCGGGGCCGCGGGCCACGGGCGACTTCGCCAGCTTTTCCGCGAGCGTTGAAGTGGGCATCGGGCTGAATCTCCGGAACAGTCCGAGAGCATTCGCGAGCTTCAGCACGGCAGCGCTGATCCGCTCGCCCGCGCGATCCGTGTCCTTTCGCAGCAGCAGGCCCGGACGGAAGATGATGCATTGGTCGAAGCCGAGGCGGGTGATGTGACCGTCGAGGCTGCCCTTCATCCGGGAGTAGAAGACCTTGCTCGCGGTCGATGCCCCGTAGGCGGAGAGCACCGCCGCACGCGGGATGCCGTTCTTCTTCGCGATGTCGGCGAAGCGCGCGGGGATATCGTGGTCGATATGCCACTGCCTCTCCTGAGAGCCCGCTGCCTTCAAGGTGGTGCCGAGGCACGAGAACCAGACGTCTCCCCGGATGTGGTCCGACACCTCATCGAGCTTGTCGAAATCCGTCACGACTTCCGAATACTTCGCGTGCTGGCGTCCGCCCGGGCGACGGACAAAGGCAACCACCTCCGAGTAGCCCGGATCGCCCAGCAGGACATCGACGAGGTCTTTGCCTGTGGCACCGGTGGCTCCGATGACGAGTGCTTTCATCATTCCTCGCCGCGCTCCTTGAGTTGTTCCTGCATCAGTTCGCCGGTCTTGTTTCCCTCCATGCTGCCATCGGGATTCCGCAGGATATAGTCGAATGCCTCGGCAAGTTTTACGGAGACATTCGCCCCTGCCTTCAGGTTCTTGATGTGGAAGGGCGTGTTCTGCAGCGAGCCGCTGAGCACGTCGTCGTCGCTCCACTTCAGCACTTCCACCCACATCCACTCGGAGCCCTCGTCATCACGGGCGAAGGGGCCCTTCACCATCAGGTTCGATCCCACGGGCAGGCCTTTCCGGAAGTCCGCCTTCATCGCGGTGAGCTTGCGGCGTGCTTCTTCCGAGGCCCTCTCGATCGCATCGTCGTGCTCGATCCCGAAGATCTCATCCTTCGATCCCCAGAAGCGGTGGACAATCTCCGCGCGCCGCTCGTCATCGTCGGCTCCCTTGCCGTGGCGGAAGTCGAGAGCAACCTGCGCATTGTCCGTGTCGCCTTCATCCGGGGTGCCGCGCATGATCGCGAGATCGGCCTTGCCGGAGCCACCTTCGATCAGGGTCTCGCGGTAATCCTTCGCGAGGGCAGCGGGCAATGCGTCGAGCGAAAGCGTGAATTTCGAGGGATCTTCCAGCACGGAGTCCTTCGCGATCGTCTGGCAGAAGACATTGATGATGCCGCCAACGGAGCGATTCTCGGACTTCACCGAGCGCTCCACCGCCACGTCGGGCAACGCGAATTTCTCCATGCCGAGGGTGACCGAGCGCACGTGGCCGGAGTCGCCATTCTCATAGCTGTGAATGGTGATCTGGTGGCGGATGTCGGGGATCTCGCCGCTTCCCCACGTGTCGATGCGCCGTGCCTTCCAGGCGTCGCGATGGAAGCACTCGCGGGTCGCGCTGTCCCATACGTGCGCGCCGGTCGCCACGGCGTAGGCATGGGCCACCTTGTTAAAAGCCTTCGCCCGCTGCCACAGGCCATCGGCAGGTGTCACCAGCATCACGATGGAAGCGCGGGATGTCTTCTGGATCGCCTTCACCTCCGCTTCATCCAGGCCGTGTCCCTTGTATTGGAAGTAGTCCTCATCCGGCACCGGGTAGTCTTTCAGCGGTGCCTGCTCCTCCATCATCACGATGAAGGGCGGCTCGGTCGCGTCGTCGAAGCTGTCGAAAACCGGAGTGCCTTTCATCTCCTTCTCCACCGCCTTGCGCAGTGCCTCCATCGGCGGGACGAGCGGGTCAGGCGCGTAGTAGAAGACGATGCCGATGCCGGTGCCCTTCGCGCGCAGGTCGCCCTTCGGCTGGAAGTTGTCCGCCTTGGCCTGCGCGGTGGCGGCGGAGATTTCCCCGGCGGTGATCGTGATCGAGCACTCGTCGCCTTTGTCCGCGAGGATCTTCGTGGCCAGCAGCCCGTTGGTGGGCCCGAGGATGGTGAAGTGATCCTCTCCCTCCACGGTGATGAAGCCCAGCTTGCCATTCTTGTTCCGGTTACGCCGCTCCAGCGCCTTGAGCGAGTCGGCGTTGCCGTCCGCGCCCTCCATCACCAGCGTGGTGCAGGTGATCGCGTCCAGATAGTGCAGGGGCGCACGCAGGCGCCGCTCCTTCGCATTCTTCAGATCGTAGGGAAGGATTTCCTGCCCGTAGCCCGCGGGATCCTCCACGGGGCCGAATGCGAAGACGGCCCGCAGGCGCTTTTCCGGTGCCGCCTCCGCGACCAGCAGTGCGAGCGTGCCGCCGGTGCTGTGACCGCCGAGGTAGATCCGCTGCGGGTCCACCCACGGGAGCTTGGCCGCGTGGTTGATCGCGGCGAGCACGTCGTCCACCTCGCCATAGAAGCCTTCCTTGCTCCCGGGGTTGTCATTCCCGCCTCGCAACGAGGGATACATCATCGCCAGCCCTGCCTTGCGGAAGGCGGCGGCGGATTGGTCGTTCTCCGGCGGCATGTCTTCCCAGGCGATCTGCGAGATGCTGTTGCCAAAGCCACCGGTGAGCCAGATCACCAGCGGGTGCTTCTTTCCGTCCTTCGGCGCGGGGCTGATGTAGGCCACCAGCTTTCCGGCGGGGGAGGTGTAGGAGATTTTCTCGAAGACTCCCTTCGGCGGGTCGGGCGCGGCTTGATCTTCCGACTCCTTCTTGAGCAGCTTCGTCACGTGCCCCTCGCGGGCCTTGGTGAGGGCGGCAGGCTCCGCCGAAGCGGGGACCAGCATCATGGCGAGCGCGACCGATAGGGAGGAGATAAGTCGGATCATGTGGCAATGTTGCCTCTGCCGGATCGAAGATGGCAAGCGCCCGCCTCCATCAGTGCCGACACCCGGGCACATCACGCCGGGAGCGGAGGGCAGTCGATCCGACTCCGGGATCGCCGGAACAAGTGCCTCACCAGACGCAGCAGCAAGATACCGAGGACCAGCTCCACGCCGAGGATCAGCCACACCGCCCCGGTGAGCGGTGCCCGCCGCATGGGCTCGCCGCCGCCGCTGAGCGAAAGTTGGTGGAGGATCACGGTCTCCGCGAAATGCGGGGCGTGCTCGAGATCGGACACCATCAGCGGCAGCAGCAGCGATCCATCCGGCAGCGGGATGCTGCCCGCGAGCATCTCCGCGCCGAGCATGCCCGCCTTCTCGTGATCTCCATGAATCCGCGTGCTCCCGATGCCGAGCCCGGTCGCGCCGGTGCCAAAGCCCCAGATCACCGGCCCGGAGTCGGCATCGATGTAGCTGTCGGGGTGATTGCCGTCGTTTGGAAATTCCCGCCAGCCCGCGGCGAGGCGATTCACCTGCCAGAAGTCGGTCACCAGTTTCCCGTAGAGTGCATCGGCAGCCGCCGGGTCGAGATCGCGGGCGTAGGAAAAGAAGAAGCCATTCGTGCAGCCGCGCGAGGGACCCCATGCTTCGCCCGTCTCCGCGATGGCCATGTAGGGCGGGAGCTGGCCCGGGAAATTCTCCATCATCCGGTGGAAGGCCTTTCTTGCCCATTCCGCACGCGACGGGTCCGCGCGGCGGATCATCGCGATCCCGGCGACCACATCGGCGGGGAAACACTGCGAGGGGTAGTCATCCACGAGGCCGTAGGGAGAGGCATCGATGTCCGCGGCCAGGTCGGCGGTGAGTTGTTTCAGGATGGGCAGGTGCTCCGTTTTTCCCGTCAGGTGGTGATGCGCCGCGAGCGAGCCGATCACGAGCATGCGGTAGAAGCAATTCGGGTCGTCGAGGTAGTCGTCGCCCCAATAGGTCCGCACCCAGTGGGCATGGCCCGGATCGAGGATGATGCGGGTGCAGGCCTCGATGGCATCCTTCCCCGTCTCCTTCGGCGGACGTCTTGAAAGCGTCGGGTCAGCCTCCCACTGCGCCTGCAGGTTTTCCGTCGCGAGCAGGTAGAAGAAGGCACCATAGACCGGCGACTCGGTCGCGGTGATCTGATTCACCTTCAGCGTCTCCGCCACCCCGGAGGCGATGCGCTCGTCCACGTATCCCGGCAGCCGGCGGGAGAGGGAGGCGTGCAGATTGAAGGCGAAAGTCGAAGGGGCGGCCGAGCGGAGTCCGGTGTCCGTGACGAGATACCAGGCGGTCTTTGCAAAGGGGAAGACGACGAATGCCAGGGTGGGTGTCAGGATCAGCGCGGCGAGGGTGCGCAGGACTAGTTTCTTCATGCTCCGGATGAAAAAACCGCCGCCCCAAGGACTTGCCATGAGGCGGGTGTGAAAAAGCGGTGAAGCCTGACAGCAGTGCCGGTGGCTACAGCGCCGCCCGCGTCCTCGCCACCAGCGGGGAGTCCGGTGCCGTCGTGCCCTTCAGCCAATGCACGCTCGCGGCGAGGAAGCGATGGCGGAAGGCGGGCGAGAGCGAGTGCCAGTCTTCCATCACAGCGGTGCTGAATTTGTAGTCGTGCGAGTCCGTTCCCTTCAGATAGATCAGCCGCCGCGCTGCATCGGTGAAGACCTTCGGGTCGCCTCCGGCATCGAGGTAGGCGAGGGTGCGGCGCGCGGCCAGCGGGCGATCTTCCATCAGCCCGGCGAAGATCTCCTCCACGGCTTCCGGTGCGGGGCGACCCTCCGGCACGGGCTCGAAGGTATCGATACGGATGCCGTCCTTCGCCCGGGCATCATCGCGGAAGAGCGGGAGGAAGGATGCATTCTGGAGCATCAGGAAGCGCCGGGTCTCGTCATTCGCCGCGTGCCGGTAGGCGTAGTGAAGTGCATTCGTGGTGGTGGACGCGTGCAGCGAGATGATGCCGGGCCGTCGCATCAGCAGCTCCGCCGCCGCCTGGAACATCGCATCCCACACCGGCTGCGGGCTGCTTCCGGCATTGATGAGTTCCACGGCTTTCGCCGATGCCTCGTCCCATGTGCCGGTGCGCAGGGTGGCGAGCATGTCGGCGGTCGCTTCCGGCCGGTTTTCGCCGCCGTTCCAAGTGACCCGCAGGTCCTTGACCCGCTCCTGGTTCTTCCGTCCCGGCTGGTCGGCGAGCTCGTCTGCCTCTGCGGGATTGCCGCCGTCGTGGGCGAGCAGGGCGTAGGAAAGCGAGCGCAGCACGGGCTCGGCGTGCTGCCAGCCGATCACATTGAGCAGCCGCCAGGAGTTCGCGACGTAGATGGCCTTGTGCCCGATGTCCCGGTAGTCGCGCGCGCCGTAGCGGCAGAAGAGATCGAAGGCCGCCTGCGTGTCGCCGTTTCTTGCCAGCGCTGCCGCGGCCGTGTCGGCACAGCCGACGTCCCACGAATCCATGCCCGTGGAAAATGCCGCCGCCGCCCGGTCCGCGGCCGGCACGGCTGGCTCGAAGACACTCTCCATCGTCCAATCGCCTGCCTCCTTGTCCCGCGCTTGCGATGACTTGAATTGGTCGAGCGCCCAGAAGACCGGCAGCCAGCGGTCGCCATCCGGCGCGCTCAGGCTGGCAAGGTGGGCGGAATTGATGACCAGCACCGCGTGAAACTTGAATCCCACGGGCCGGGGCTGGATATTCCGGATGCCCGCGAGCAGCAGCGCCGTGACGATGTCCCGGTGCGTGGTGCCGCTCCGGATCTTCGCGCCGACTTCCTCCAGCAGCCGGTCACGCGAGGTATCCTCGAGCAGGCGGACGAGGGGCTCGATTTCCGGCAGGAAGCGCACGGCTGTCGGGTCGAGCTTCGCGTCATTCGCGGAGACGGGGGGCAGGCCCGCGAGAAATCCGAGCCCGCCGAGTGCGCTCGTCGCCATGAAGCCCCGCCGTGTGAAATCGCCGGTCATAGTCCTTGGGAAACCATCGGGGAACTTGGACTCGGACAATCCGGACCGCAAGTCGCCCCCGTTTCATTCTTCCGAGGGCCGGAAAGAGCCTCTCATCCCAAAAACTCACGGCCGGCACGGGGGTAAACCCAAGAAACCCCGTGCCGGCCGCGTTCTGGATCGGTTCGCTACAAACTGGAAGGTGAAACCCAAGAAACCAACCGTTCGCCACGAACCTATGTGGGTTGTGATAAAGCTGCGGGCGTGCCAAGTCCCGGCGAACATTCTGGAATTTTCGTCACATAGGGGCCGATTTTTCCCCAAGTATGAGCGCTGCAAATGGGAAGGCCGCCCTCACTTTCGGTCCACGATTGTCAGCACGTCCTCATGCGACAGGTCCGCCCGCTGGTAGGCACCCATGGCATTTTCGATCATGGCGATGGAGCTCTCCCGCTCGTCGTGGATCACCTGCACGTCGTGGGCGCGGAGCTGCTCGACCTCGGTCTGGAATTTCGCCCGGGCGAAAACGAGGATGCCGGGATTCTTTTCGCGGATCAGCGGCAGCGCGGCGAGGGTGATCGGCACGGCGGGGAAGGTGAAGGCGACGAAGCGCGCGCGCTCGATCCCGGCCAGGTCGAGCGCTTCCGGGTGGGCGGCGTCGGCGAAAAGGACCGGCTGCCCGGCGGATTTCAGTTCGCGGACGGTGTCGGAATTCAGCTCCATCACCAGCGTGGGGATATCGCAGCGGCGCATCGCCTCATTGAGGCTCTGGCCGACCGGGCCGTAGCCGCAGATGATGGCGTGGTCGTTGATTTTCCGGACGGCGGCGGTCGGGGCCGTGTCCGGTGAGGGGCGGACGGGGGATTTCATGCCCTTGCTCTCCAGCAGCCGGCCAAAGGGCGCAGCCCCGCGCATCAGCGTCGGCACCAGCCCCATCGTCACGGCGGTGCAGGCGAGCAGGAGCTGCTCGATGGCGGGGTCGAAGTCCCGGAAAGTATCCGCCTTCTTCAACAGCACCAGCGAGAATTCCCCCGTGCTCGCCAGACTCGCGGTGGCGAGGATGGCAGGGCGCAGCGGGACCTTCAGGATCTTCGTCACTCCGAAGATGATGCCGCCTTTCACCGCGATGATCAGCGCCGTTCCCAGCAGCACGAAGACCCAATGTGCCGCGAGCGCATTCAGGTCGATCATCAGGCCCACGGAGACGAAGAAGATCGTGAGGAATAGATCCTTGAAGGGCAGGATGTCCGCCATGATGCGGTGCGAGTAGATCGACTCGCTGAGCACCAGCCCGGCGGCGAAGGCCCCGAGCGCCAGGCTGAGCTGGAGCGCCTCCCCGGCCAGCGCCACCGCAGCACAGGTGCCGATGATGGTGAGCGTGAAGAGCTCCCGGCTGCGTGTGCGGGCCACGGCGTGCAGCAGCGGCGTATTGCCATAGCGACCGAGCAGGATGGCAGCCCCGAGGAAGAGCACGCCTTTCCCCATCGCCCAGGCGATCTGCCCGACCGTCGAGCCGCTGTCCCTGCCGTAGATCGCAGGCAGCAGCAGGATGAAGAGGATGACCGCCAGATCCTGGAAAAGCGCGACACCGAGCGAGAAGCGCGCCCCGGGATTGCTCGGCTGCCCGAGTTCCTGGAAGGACTTCATGGCGACGGCCGTGGAACTCAGCGAGACCGCCACCGAGAGGACGATCGTTTCCGGCCACGGCAGGCCCGTCCAGCGGGAGATGACCACCGCGACGATCGTCGTCAGCGCCACTTGCAGCCCGCCGCCGAAGATCGCCTGCCGCCAGAGATGGCGGAACTCTTCCAGCGAGAACTCCAGCCCGAGCGTGAACATCAGCAGGATCACGCCCAGTTCGCCGAGATTCGCGATCGTGGGGTCCTCCGGCCCGATGCCGACCAGCACCAGCACGCCGCTGTTCGCGATCAAAATGCCGCAGAGGAAATAGCCCACCAGCAGGCTCTGGCGGAGCTTCACCAGCGCCAGCGATACAAAGACCGCCAGTACCAGGACCATCGCCAGCATGCCGAAGAAAGGAGTGATGCCGGTACCGCCGGAGGCGAGGGGAAGTAGGTCGATCAGGGGCATGCGTGTCGGATGCCAGCATCCTTCATGCGCGATGCGGAGGAAAGCCCCGCGTCTGCCTTATCATCGCGAAGCACATCATTCCGGCTCGACGCCTCCCCGCCTCTGCCCATAGTCGCCCGCGTCTCCCCCCGTCAACGCGCGGGACCATTGCCACCGTGGCGGAATCGGTAGACGCCGCGGACTTAAAATCCGTTGCAGGGTAACCTGCGTGCCGGTTCGAGTCCGGCCGGTGGCATGCTATTTATTTTCCAAGAGGTTGAGGCGATATCCCTGTGGGTTTTTGGGGGGAACAGAGAAGAACCGTGTGGAGTCAGTGAGCATGTATCTCTGGCAGGAAATGGGCAATGCCGAGCGAGTGAAATCGGCAGCTTGCTGTCGGTGAAGATCACTTCGGCCGACATACTGGATTGCGATAAGGCACGTCTTCTGTTCGAGCCGTTGACGAGGCGTTACGACTGCTGAGGAAAATCTGGGCCGATGGGGGTTACGCTAGAGCTTTGGAAGGCGATATGCCTCGGCAAGACCGGCACCGGCGGAGTGATATCTTGAGATCGCCATGTCGCAATGGACAAGGCGAAGGGAAGGGACTGAAGGTCCTGTCTAAGAGATGGATCGTGGCCTGAACAGCCCTTTTACTTTACGTGTCCGTGGAGAATCCGGAAGGCCCCGCAACGGCCTTGCCCATGTCGGTGCAAACAATACCTGTCTTCAGTCGGCTAGGCTGGTCGGGCAAGAGGCTGCAAGTCATATCAAGCTGGGCTTTAGGATCTTTCATCGTTGAGCGAGGTCAGGCATCATTGCCAAAACTCGCTCGTTTTGGAATGAGCGCTTGGGAGTGGGATATGGGGTTGAAATCAGACATTGCGAAAATGTGTCAATATTGTTGCGAGAAAGCATCGACAGATAATGCGAATAGCCTGTAGGGACCAGCCTCAAGAATGAGACCTCCCTCAGCATTCCTCCGTCCCTGCAAGTTCTCAGCCGTCACCGGGGCGATGCTGATGATGGCGTCAGTTCAAGCAGAGGAACCGTCCGCCCCGCCCGAGAATGAGACCCGCCTCGAGCCCTCGACGTGGCTCCTGCCATATCCGACGGAGTTCGACCGGGGGGAGGTCTCTCCTTCCGGGCTGCTCTACGAACGTTGGGAGGGCATTGGTGGCCAGACGGTAAGGGAGATGTTGGAGTCTGCCGAGATGAGGAAGGCTCCGGCAGTGAAGGGCGTCTCTCCCGCCACGATGCTGCCTGCGGGCGATGGCAAGGACTTCGGGGTCAGGATGCGGGGACAGCTCGTGGCTCCCCGCTCCGGCACCGTCCGCTTCGTTCTGGTCTCTGATGACAATTCCGAACTCTGGTTGTCCCCGTCAGCCAGTCCGTTCTCCAAGAAGAAGATCGCTTGGATCACAGGACCGGGTTGGTTCGGATCCTCACCCCGTGGTCACACCGGCAGGATCAACAGCCAGTGGAGCGCCCCGATCCGCGTGGAGAAGGGCCAATCGTATTATGTGGAGGCATATCACAAGGAGGGTGCCGGGGACGATCACTTCGAATTGCTGTGGCAATTCGATGAAGACGAGAAGCCGGCTGAGGTTCCCGTGGACGTGCTGACACCGTGGATGGGGTCGGACGAGGATGCGGATGACGACGGTCTGCCGGATGAATGGCAGCGCGCAACCGGCCTGGCGGGCCGACCCGATGCCGCATGGTGGCAGGATGCCGACGGTGACGGGGTCAGCAATTTCGACGAATTCATCGGCCATACCGATCCGATGGATGACCAGCCGCTCAATGGCTTCCTCCTCATGGAGATCTGGTATGGGTCATGGGGGCGGGAAGTTCAGGAACTCCGGCGGGATCCTCGTTTCTCCCAAACTCCGCATGAGGCCCTGTTCATCCAGGGAGCGGCGGTGCCCTCGCTGGAGGCCAGCCATTTCGGCAGCAGGCTGAGCGGCTATCTGGTGCCCACCGAGTCTGGCAAGTATGAACTCGCCGTGGCCGGCGACGATACCGTCGAGCTCTGGTTCTCCGAGGATGCGTCGAAGTTCAACAAGAAGCGTGTCGCGTTCAATGACTACTGGCGGGGCGATGCAGCGGAGAAGGAATGGTCGAAGATCCCGTCCCAGCGTACGCCCGTGCTCGAGCTGGAGGCGGGCCGGGAGTATTATTTCGAAGTCATCCACAAGGACGCGGTCCAGCCCGGCTGGTCGGCCCTCGGTTGGCGCATGGAAGGGGAGAAGGACTTCAAGGCGGTGCTGCCCCAGTTCCTGCGGTCACCCGCGAAGGATGCCGATGATGCCGATGGCAACGGGCTGCCGGACTCGTGGGTCCGCGAGATGGAGGCTCAGGCTGGTGCCGGCGCTCCATTCTTGACGGAGAGCGGAGATCCGGATGGCGACGGATTGTCCAATCTTCTCGAGTACCAGATCGGGACCGATCCCTATTCCAGGACCTCGGTTCCCGGTGCTCTGTCGCGTGAGTGGTGGTTCCGGACGCCCGGGGTTTCACTCCAGCGCAGCCGGGAAGCGGGAGACCTTCTCAGGCCGCCGTCGATGTTTACCCTCACCGACGGTGCGAGGTCGGAGATGAATACGACGGATCACTTCACCTCCCGCATCCGTGGTTCCGTGAAGGCACCCGTGGCAGGTGAATATCGCTTCTGGATCGCTGGCGACGACCACTGCGAACTGTGGCTGTCGGATTCGGAGCAGAAGTTTCTGAAGCGGAAGATTGCTTGGATCCTGCCGTCAACTTGGGCTAGCCCTGATGCTGACGCTTGGACTGAACCGGAAGCGTGGGATGAACGTGCAGCGCAGAAATCCGGTTCTAACTTTCTCGATGAAGGCGAAGAGCGCTTCCTCGAGATCCTTCACAAGGATGCAGGCGACAAGGATCACGTGGCCATCGCATGGCAGTATCGCGATAGCGGTGGGGAGTGGAGCGAGCGGGAAGTGATCCCCACCGAGATGCTTCGTTCTTTCCCGGGCGATGACGACGATCTTGATGACGATTACTTGCCGGACTCTTGGGAGAAGGACTACGGACTTGATCCACAAGACAATGGGTCGAAGGATCCGGTGAAGCAGGGAGAGAACGGTGACTTCGATAATGACGGCCTCACGAACAGAGAAGAGTTCCTGCTGGGAACCAACCCGTGTCTGGCAGATAGCGACGGGGACGGTGTGGATGACCGGGCAGAAGTTCAGGTGTATGGAAGCGATCCTACGGTCAAAGACGCATCTCCTCCGAAAGTAGTGACAAGCCTCGCTCCTGGAGGGGCTGTGTCAGGCACAATGACATGGCTCCCCTATGTAAGGGATGGGGCGGTCTATTCACTTGCGCGTCGTGGTCAGTCGAACTGGGAATTCGAGGTTTCGGAGCCAGGAATCTATCAAGTGGATCTGGCGGGAAATTCAATTTCTGCGGAGCCTCATGCTTCGCCAATAGCGGTCACAATCAAAGTCGACGGAGTTGTGGTTGGTGAAGGCGATCTCACGTCTACGCTCACCAAACTCTCTTTCCTAACTCCGTGGCTCTCTGCCGGACGGCATCAGATCACCATCGTGAACCGAAATGTCCGGTCTGGGGTTTCAATGGTGATTCAATCGATCGAAATACTTGCCCAGACAGGCGAAGATGCGAACGCCAATGGATTGCCCGATTGGCTGGAGAGATACTATCGAGATCTAAATCGCGTAAGTGTCTCCGAAGCTGGATTTGAAACGTCTCCAGCGAACCTTGAAGGTGTGTCACGGTTTTTTGAAGATTTATCAATCACTTCAGGAGATCGCGTGGTTAAAGCCACACGAGGTGTCGGCAAAGGATGGTTTGCCGATGTTGAATTGGATGCCTTGGGTTCTCCCACCACCGCAAAGCTCTCCTATGAAGGCGGCGCGATCACCGAGGAAATCGATCTCGTATGGAAAGCGATCAACCTGCTTGACGGTGTGGATCACAGGTACATTCGCAGGGGCGACTCGGTGCGTCTGATGGCCTGCGATCCTTCGGGAGGTGCAGATGGATGGCAATTCTCTCTAAGTCTTGATGGAAAATCGCTGCACTCGGGTTCCTCCACATTGCCCTTCATGCACCGGTTCTCGAAAGAAGGATCTTACGAGTTGGCTACTTCAGCAAAGGGGCCAGCAGGAGAGGTCCTGACATCATCTGTCAGATTTGTTGTGGTAGATGCCGACCTTGGGGCGGACTTCCATGTTCCATATGATCGTAGCCGCGCTTGGACACCTTCGATATTGCCCGAGGCTGCAGTCATACAGAGTGACGATAATCTGTTGCTTTCCGAATTGCCGTCGGACGGCAAGCGATCCTTTGACGCCTCTTTCGGCATAGCGCGTGAAACGTCAAGCCGGGTGATTGCCCGCCTGCCGGAGGGAGGAGCCATTCTCGATGCTACCAATATCCATGGCTTCTTGTTCGCTTCGGCGACATGGACGGGTGATCACCAACTGATCGAGACTCTTCCAGATGGCACCCGTGTGGTCCGTGTCGGCTACGTCCTGGATGGAGAGATTCCGCCCGACCTCTCGATATGGATCGAGATGTATGTTCCTGACGCTGTCTTTGCCAATGGTGGATCATGGTTGCAGCTGACGGCGGATGACTTCGATGAGAACGGAGCTGCCAGCTTTGAAATCTACAAGGCACCCGGAAATGACACCCCGTATGTATGCCACTGGATCAGGCCCTTCGGTGACGGCCCTGATGAAAGGGATGAGAGCACTTCTGAATCCACTGACGCTGAAACTCCAACCGGTGAAGCTGAGTGAGTTCACCGCAACCAATGATGCTGGAGCGTGCGAAACGCTTCTGGCGTGAGCGTCGGCTCATGCTTCTAGCTGCGGGCTGCGTGCTTGCAGCAGGTTCGCTGTGGCTTCTGCGTGAAAACGTCTTCCGGGGAGGCGCTACGCCTCCGTCGATGGTTCGCTCGCTGCCTCTCACTGATCTCCATCCTCGCGAGAGTTCCGAGTCGAATCGCGGCGAGATCTTGCGCCCCGACCTCACCTCCGCCTTGGGTCTTTCGGGAGAGCTAACCACCAACGTCAGAACGCGCGAGCTTATGACCATCCGCGGTCAACTCTCTCCGGACGAGCTCGAGGAGTTGCTGCGCGCGCTTTTAGTAACCCCCGGCAAAGGTGATTCGATCGCAGCCATGTCTACTTGGTTTCACGAAGTAGCGAATGTCCTGCATCGACAGCCGGTGGACTTGCAGGTTTTCTCCGAAGTACTGGCGACCGTTGCTCGCGATGTGAACCGTGACGCCACCACACGGGACTACGCCCTCCAACATTTGCGCAGGGCATGGGAGAGCGCAGGCGAGAACAATAGCTTACGGCGTGCGATCGAAGCGACCTTCGAGGAGTTGCTGGCTGCTCGTGGCGCGCTCTATCCAACCGCCTTGCTCAGCTTGCACCTGCTTGATCCTGACCAGCGGAGCGGAATGGACCTTTCAACCATGAACTTCGAAGTGAGGTCGATTCTCACCGACGATGTGGATACCGGCGATGCCTCGGTCCGGTCCAGAATGGTGGCATGCCGAATCTCCGGAGAACGGGGAATGGACGATATGCGTGTTCCTCTGCTCAAGCTCGCAAAAAATGAAAGCGCCCATGCCTTGGAGCGCATGTCAGCCATCGCGGCCCTCGGCCGTATTGGTGATCCGTCCGATCTTGATGTCTTGCGCACCCTGACCTCTCACGACCCCCGTATCGCCGGAGCACTGCGTCACCTCCCCCGACCCCCGAAAAATTGATTTCACCCTTTCCTACTTTCACCGCGACGATGAAACACGACATCAGATTTTCTCCCTTAAGATTTTGCGTTGCCTTGGGGGTGCTGCTCCTTTCAGGGATCGGCCTTTCATGGGCTACTGGAACGGCTCCTGACAATCCGCCGGTTGTCTGCGGATGTTGTACGTGTTATAATGATGATGCTAAATTGACGGCAGGAGGAGTCGTCCTTGAGAGCAACACGGACCTTCCGTCAGAATGCAAAAAGGTCTCTCCTGATTCGGAAGGAAAGATTCAGGTTCAGCTTCAGCTGCCCACAAAGACAACCTCGAACTGCTCTGATTGCGGGACGTCCTATCTGATTGTGACGCTGAGGGAAGAAAACGGCGTAAAGGAACAGACCATGACCATTGATGAAGATGCGCCGGCACCGCAATGGAGCTTGGATACAGCAGAATGGGATGGCCCTATCGTTGTGACCTTGTTTTGTGCCAGGGAGGGGTCATCCGAGAAGTCCGCATGTTTCCATTTCAAATTTTGTTTCAAGGGTTGTGATTCATCTTGCTCAACATGTCCTGATGGTTCGATTGCGTCGGGTGCAGGTGAAGTGCATGGCGAAAATGGCTCGGTGCGTTTCACCGTACCCGTTGGAAAGTCAAATTTCGGCAGCATCTCAGCAGCTCTCAATGTCCATTTGGATTCCACCGACAATCCTGGTCCGTCGGCCTTGGAGTTGAACGGATGGGATGGAATCACCAAGACACTCGATGGAAGCGGAGCGATACTCTCAGTGACCACCCAGAGCAGCCATGTCTCGGTGGCGGCCGCTCCAACGGCAGCTGATCCGAATGCTTACACTATTTCAGTATCGTCTAACCCAACTGCTCCTGACCCTTCGACCTCGGTTTTCAGGACGGTGACGGTTGAGAAACTGGCAGGCGACATCTTTCAGGTGACATCGGTGATGGTCGGGGGGAGCACCCGGATCATGCAATGGACCAAGACCGGAAGCACCTGGACCTTCATCTCGGGCTTGTCCTCGCCTACTGGAAATGCCTTGAGAAAGGTGGAAAAGGTTATTCTGGAAGCCACCAACTCTGCTCATAGCTATCGCGAGAAGATTTACGAATTGGATTCTGACGATACCATTCCTCCGCTTTCGTACCTTCTTGTTTCGGATGAGATCCGGGAATATCACCGCATCGGCGGTGCATGGCAAATCGTCAAGACTCGCAAGGATCCGGACGGAGTCAATCTCGTGAGTACCTGGACTTACTACCTGGATGGGGAGCTTACCGGTGCCGCATCGTATGTTGGCGTGGGCCGTCTCAAGGATCATGACCGCTACGACGGGTATTTCGAGAGGCACAGCTATGCCGAGTATGGACTGAAGGGGCGTTATCACTGGGTGCAGATGCCCTATGGGTCTGGTACCATGACCAGGACGAGTACATGGGATCCAGACACCGGCATCGAGGTGGTTACAGATTCGACACCTGGGTTCCTTCTTCGCAAGACCGAGACGGCTTGGAGTCGTCCCGCAGCGACCATCTCCAAGTCGGTGAAGGTCTACACTAATGCGACCAATTTTCTCACGACGGTTTACCAGTTTCATCAGTCGGGAGCCGGTGGTGCCGGTACGGGGAACAAGCCCAAGTCGATCACCCGGCCCGACGGCACAGGTGTTCTTTATTATTACTCATTGGATGGAAATGGATACCGGGTCATCACCGAGAATGCCGTGAGCCTTGGCGCTATTGTCGAGGGCACGAGCCGGCAAACTACAATCAATCCTGATGGAAACACCGAGAAAGTATGGACAACCGCCATCAGCACCGGTGCGACCAACCCCGCGGAACAAGCGGCACAGCTCGAGAGACATGGTGCGGTTATTGAAGATTGGAAGGCTACAGACGTGGATCACCTTGGTCGCCCTGAAGAGATTACATGGTTCTCGTCCCAGCCAAATCCCTGGGTGACGACGCGAGCATACGACTGTTGTGGACTCTCTTCGGAGACCGATCGCTACGGGATCGAGACCAAATACAAGTACGACGAACTCCATCGCGTGATCCGGACAAATCGTCTGGGCATCACCGATGCCGTCAAGTATCAGGGCTTGACCGTGTCCCGATATCGTTACCCCGAGGTGGTATCGGGGGGCTTGTTCGGCTCCGGCCTTGCCAATGAGATCTCAAGGTCGACTTCCAATCTAGCAGGGACTGTGACCGGCTCGTGGGGGGCATCGCCTCAAACCGGATTCCTGGTGCAGCAGTCGACCACCACCACCACTTATCGGAATCCCGTTGGGACAGTGGTCAGCCTGGGTGCAGGGATCGGCTCGAAAGTCGAGAACCAGGTGATCCAAGTGACTGGAGATGGCCCGAACCCGCCGAAGCAGACCTCGCTCAATTATTTCGACGGCAAGCTCTATCGCTCTTGGGGGGATCTGCAGCCTTCGGTGCAGATGTCATACCTGATCGGCTCCACCGGGCCATATACCTACGAGTCGCTGATCGAGGGGATATCCGCATCAGGTACAGGCGGGACTTTGAGGGAGCCGACATACACCTACTACGACCATGCTGGCCGGACATCCCGTGAATTCAAGCCAGCGAGGTGGAACACCTCCTACTTCTACAATTCCATCGGACAACTTGAACGCACGGTCGATGCCGATGGTTTTCACAGTCGATTCGGATACAATTTGAAAGGAGAGCGCACGATCTCGGCACGGAAGATGAACAATCTCACCGGGGAGATCACCTGGGGGAAGGATCAGATCACGTCCACGGAGACTTTCGCCGTGAAGAGAAGCAGCTCGCCGAATGTCCATGTTCTTCGCACCGTGACGAAAGTCTGGAAGGATGGGGACACCAGCGCTTCCGGCGGGTCCGTCGTTTCGACAGTCGATCGGAGTGCGGACGGCCTGAGGACATGGTCCTCGAGCATCGGCGTCACGGGTGAGGAAACCTCGACGGTCACCTTGGCCGGTGGAGGTGACTGGACCGTGGAGTCGGTGGCGGTGGATCTGAGCAAAACAGTCGAGACCCACATCGGCGGATTGTGGGACAAGACCGAGATCAGAAACTCCAGCAATGGCATCGTTGCCTCCACCTCTGCCCGCAAGGTGAATGGAGACCGCGGCTACGACAGCTTCAATCGTCCTACCCACAGCAAGGACTCCCGCACGGGTGTGACGGTTACCGGCTACCTCTCGAATATTTCAGATGCAGTGGTTCTGACCACCCCGCCTGCAGGTGCCAGTCAGGCCACGTCCTTTACCTATGATCACCGGGGACGTCGGACGGCTGTCGGTGCCCCGATGAGCCAGACCACCACCTATTCCTATTTCCCGTCTGGCAATGTCAAGGAAGTGTCCGGTGCCCAGACTTACCAGCAGGCCTACACCTACGACTACGCGGGCAGGATGTTGACCCTGAATACCGGTGCGAGCTCGGTCACCAGGTGGAACTACTCCTCCCTGAACGGCCAGTTGATGGGGAAACGCTATGATTTCTCAAACAATAGCGTGGATGACGAGTACGGGCCATCCTACACCTATACGCCCGGTGGCCGGCTCAAAACGAGGGAGTGGGTCCGCGAGTCCGGCCCCTCTTCCGGGGTGAAGCTCACCACGACCTATGGATACACCTACGGGCTGCTGACGTCGATCGACTACAATGACGACACCCCCGACGTAACCTACAACTACGATGCGTTTCCGGGTGATAACAACCACGTGCCGGGAATGCTGGAGACAGTCACGAGGGACGGCGTCACCTGGACCTACAAGTACAATGCGACGACCCTGAGACTCGAGTCCGAGACCCATCCGGTGGCAGGCACCTCCCTGGAGCGCGTCCTCACCCGGTCCTACGATACCCTGGGGCGTCCTTTCGGGATTGAGGTCGGCACAGCCGCTGATCCGGATATCGACCATGAGGTGAGCTATGGCTACGACAGTGCCGGGCGCCTTGGCGGGGTCACCGGTGCTGGCAAGTCCTTCAGCTATGGCTATACCTCCGGCAGCTTCGGGCTGCTCGCCACCGTCACCAGCCCGCACCACACCGTCACGAATTCGTGGTTCTCCGATCGTGATGTCCTGGCCGACAAATTGAATAAGGTTGGAGCCACGACGGTTTCGCGGTATAATTATACGGTGAACAACTTGGGTCAGCGGACGCACATGAATCCCGAGGGAACAGCATTTGGAAGCTGGAATCCCAGTTGGGAGTGGTCCTACGATGAGAAGGGCCAGCTCGTGTCCGCGATCCATAACGAAGATCCCGCTTCGAAGAATCGCGCCTACACCTACGACAGCAGGGGGAATCGCCTTACCGCCACCGACGGCAGTGGACCCGGCGAATTCATGACGACCTATTCTCCCAACAACCTCAACCAATACTATGAGGTGGACCGCCAGGCTCCATTGGTGATGCCTGTCTATGATGACGACGGGAACCTGACGGAAGATGCAGGGATCAACTCCCTCGGTTACGAGCTGAAGTTCTCTTGGGATGGCGAGAATCGGCTCAAGGAAGTTCGGAACGGTGACGACGTCCTGCTGGCCACCTACAAATATGACCATCTGAGTCGGCGCATCCGTAGGACCACGACCGCAGCGGCGAATGGCGGAGCTTGGGACATCGGCTACCTTTACGACGGCTGGAATGTGGTGATGCAGTATATCATCGGCAGTGGCCCTGCCATCACGCCGCGACTTGCCTTCACCTGGGGCCAGGATCTCAGCGGGTCATTCCAAGGGGCTGGCGGGGTCGGCGGGCTTCTCTGCTACCATGCTGCCCCCAGCACGGATGGCTCGGGGAACCGGGTGTGGGGATATAGCTCCTATCCGACCTACGATGGCAATGGGAACGTCACCGAATACCTTTCTGAGGATCTGGAGGACGGGTATGAAAACGCGCCCCACTACGAGTATGACCCCTTTGGCCGTCAGGTCGCAGGATCCGATAATACTCCTCTCTACGGCTTCTCCACCAAGCCAATGGATGCGGAGACGGGGCTGTACTATTACGGCTACCGATACTACGACCCGGTGACCGGGAGGTGGCCATCAAGGGATCCGATTGAGGAAAGAGGAGGGGTGAATTTGTATGGGTTCGTCGGCAATGACGGAATTCGATATCTAGATACTGATGGGCGGATATGGGTAGACGGAAACGGGGTGCAAATACCGGATCAAGATCTTGCGAAGGTTGTCACCTATATTTTTGTTGATGCCAAGGATTTCTCAGAGCAAGCATTGATTCAATATCAGAATGCGGTAGCGCATGATGGAGTTGCAGGAGTTGCAATGAGCAAGACTGATACTACAGATAATTTCAAGGATGATTGGGCGAAAATGGATGGTGAAATTGGCCGGGTAATGATTATGGTTCACGGGAAAAATCAATCCATTAGACTTTCAAGCGCGGCCCAGCAAATGACTAGCACGGGGGATGGGCGCACTAATATTTCAAAAAGTATTGCGCCGAATGTGCAAGATTTGCCTCAACCTAAGGGCAATATTCGCAAGGCTGTTCTGTATCTGTATTCGTGTCACTCAGACGACTGTGAAAAAAAGGCGCACGGTACAGGAGACCATAGGCAGGGGGATTTGGCTGGAACAGGGGAAACCGTAGCTCAGGCCTTTTTTAACAAATTCCCATTTGAGCGTGTCTATGGGACTGCTGGCTCTGTAAATTACCATTCTTGGCGGACTGGCACAGCAAAATCCAGCCCTCAATATTTGACTCCGTATCCTGAGGATGGAGTGTGGAGAGTTTATTGTCGTCCCATTTCGTTTATGTTGGCCCCAGGACAAACGCTTCAAGAAAAGAACGATGATTAGGCGTATAAACTACGGTTTGGCAATTGCTTTGTGTCTTGTCTCTTTAGGGGTAGGGACGTTGGCATGCTGTTATTTAAGGAAATCGTTTTTGGGGTTTGAGTTAGTAGCCAGATGCTCCAATGCAAGCGACGGCTTCTTGCCAGATGCATATGAGTTTTTTCATTCGGCAGAATCATACAGGAGTTTTTTTAACAGAACGACCAGAGCGAGAAGTATAAGGATGGATATGCCGGATGTAGAAGCTCTGGACTTCAATGCATACAGTTATTGTATTGTCTATGGTAAGCCGGTAAGTGGCATGTATTATAGCTGTAAATCAACTGATTTTGATGACAAATCCCCGAGTTACGCAAGTTGTCGAAAATATGGCTGTCGATTAGTCGTGGTGAATTACGATGTTTCCGCGGACGAAGGCGTATTTTTGTATAGAATGCCTCGAGATCCGCTGCTGCGCGGTTATGATGGACTCTAGTGTAAAATTCCTTTCCCTGTTACGCACCACGCATTCATTGTCAGTCCTTGAAAATTGAAATTTGTTATGTTTTCTGGATGTCCGCATTCCCTCCGTTTTTCATCTTTGTCATGTGTACACAGCTCCCCTTCAAGCGACCTTCCCCGCAGCCCGGAGCGGCGCGCGCTGTTGCGCGCATCCGCGCCCGGGCGGCGTGGAAGGAACCGGTTTCAAGCGCGGCGTGTTGACGCCCGCGTTTGCTGGACGCGCCCTATCGCCGGGTGCGTGTCTCCTGCTGGAGCAACTGGTTGGCAGCGGCTTTCCAGCCCGAGTTGGCGATCGTGAGCTGGCAGTCCCCCCACGACACCTTGCCGGACTCGTGGAACCCCCGCATCACCGGGGATTCGTTGGAGGCGGCGAGGTCCTTGGTGATGTAAGCCCCCGCGTTCAGCTGGGGGTCGAACACGCTGCCCCGTGCCATCCCGCCGCGCAGCTCTTCCCAGAGGTCCATGAGGAAGAAGCAGGTGGTCGGGTTGGCCATGCGGGTCGGCAGGCCTGCGAGAAAGTAATGGAAGTGGAAGCGTCCGGTGCGCTCGCCCTCCTCGGCGCGCAGTACCCAGAGCAGCCGCTGGAAATCCCCGATCTTGAGCCACCGCGCGGTCTGGCGCAAGTAGGCGTACCACATGTGGTGCCGCTTGCGGTCGGAGATCCGGGCGCTCTTGAAGGTGAGCGTGCCGAAGAATTGCCAGCGGATGCGGTTGAGCACGTGGATTTCGGGGATTTCCATGACGGCTTGGACGGGTCAGGATTTGACGGTTGCGGGCGCTTCGAGAATGCGGCCGCGGAAGCGCAGCCGTCCGCCGAAGTCGGGCTTGGCCTCCTCGACGGCGAGCTCGAGCTTCCTGCCCTGAAGGGTGCCGCGGGTTCGGCCGAGGAGTCGGTCAAGGGAGACAAGGGTGACGAGTTCAACGTTTTCCGCACTCGCGTCCCCCGAGAGAAGGCGCTCGAGATGCTGCTTCATCAAAGACGCTAAGGGTGCTCGGATCCGTTGGCATCGGAAATGGATAAAAGAGGTGGTGCCTTTATTGCCTTTAAAAATTGAGAAATGCCCGAAATCAGAGAATTCCGAGAATCGGAGGAATTGAACAATAGACGGTTGTGAATGCAGTATCTGACTTAAAATCCGTTGCAGGGTAACCTGCGTGCCGGTTCGAGTCCGGCCGGTGGCACTTATTATCAATGAATTAAGTATTGGGTATTGATGGTGCCGAAAGCATAGGATGCCAATAGTGTGCCACTTCTGAAAAGCGCTCGCTTGGTCTAACATGTTTCAGGCGCTCAGCCGAGTGATGGCGGTCGTGACTGGGCAGGCGTTTAGCGTCCTAGGCAAAGATTCGGATTGGCTGGCATAAGTGCGTTGAGGCAACCCACTTTAGTCGACGCAGCTCTGGAACTTTGGGCGGATTGGCTCTTCTGGGGGAGATCACGAGGCTGACCCCAATGCCGCACTCGGCCTTTCCCAAGTGCTCTGAAAAATCCATATGACGGAGATTCAGCACCTCCGTTTGGAGCCGCCCTCAATTTCATTGACTGGGAATCCTTGCGCTACCTAACGTTAATTAGCTTGAACTCCATGGATATGCCTCCCGTCGGGTATCATCGAGAATCCCCCAGATTCGCAGTTAGGCATCGTCGAGTCAATGCATCCTCCCCCTATCGAATATGTCCCAAGAATGCACCGTCCCTCTCCACATCAGAATTTCGCTTGGTACACCAGTGCCAAAAGCAACCGCTGCTGCTGCTCTAGCGGTCGGTAAAACGCGAGCGCTCGCTACGGGTCGAACGACGAGAGATGCCGCGGAATCGACTGAGAGTGCTCGGGACTCGTATCTCGACAAGTTCAGCATTTCCTCGTTGACCAGCAGGGATTTTGATTGGCACGCCGCGCTCTCCCTGGCACTCGCCGCAAGGCTAGCGTATGCGAACGAGGAGGAGGTGAGGCGCGTTACCCGCGGATGGGGTCTCGGATCTTGTAGCTTCTTCGATTTCGATGACACCCAGTGCTTCCTCGCTTCCTCGCAGCATGCCGTGGTGGTTTCATTTCGTGGCACGGAGAATCTCGGTGACTGGATGTCGAACCTCAATGTGATCGGAACCACTCAGTCCTATGGCCGGGTCCATCGTGGCTTTCTTGGGGCATTCAAAGTTGTCGAGCAGCAGTTGCTCGGCGAACTGGCGAATCATCCCGGCAAGAAAGTCCTGCTGACCGGCCATAGCTTGGGTGGAGCCTTGGCGCTTATCGCGGCGGCGGAATGGAGTGATTCAATTCGTCCATCCTGGATCCATACCTTTGGGCAGCCGGCTGTGGGCAAGAAGAGCTTCAAGGACTTCCTCACCGCGCGCTACGACGAGAAGTACTACCGGTTTGTCAACGACCAGGATGTCGTGCCGATGATTCCACCCTTGTATCGGCATGCTGGAGAATTGATCCACTACTCCGAAGACGGGAGCTTGGAAAATGCCCTTGGCAGCGAGGAGCTGGAGTCCTTGGGGATTGATTTCGGCACCGTCAATGCGGATACGCCGATGATGACCGAGGCGGAGTTCGACCAGTTGCGCGCGCGCCTCCTATTGGCACGCTCTCAACAAGGCGGCGCAAACTTGGACAAAGAAAGCGTGGAGCAAGCCGTGCTGGAGTCGGCTGGAGAAGAAGGCGTGGAGGGCTTCCTGCCGAGCGTCTCTGATCACAGCATGGATCTCTACGTGGCGAAGACCGCCCGTCACGCCGGCTTCTAGTCCCTGTGGCCCATGCTCATGGGCAGTCATTCCGTGGAGTCGTGTGCCCTCGCCCCACTGTTCCTCCGTTTCCCATCTGCCACTCTCCACCAATAGTATGCTCGAATGAAAACTCCTCCCTCCCAAGCCCGGCTCGAAGCCAGGCGTAAGAAACTTCAAAAGCTCATTAACTCCGCCGGCGACCTCGAATCGCTCGTCCAAGGTGGCGGCGAGGAGAGCCTCGAAAGCATGGACATCGATGGTCTGCGCGGAGCCAAGATCGAGGCGCTGGACAAAGTCGTCCAGGGAGACTTCGACGCCATGCGCGAAGGCGATTTCGAGCTCACCGAAGCCGTGGTGGAAGAGAACGGTCGCCAGGTATCCTTCGTTATTAACGGCAGCTTTGAAGATCTGCCGGATCCTTGGCTCCATCTCAATGTAGGTCTCTTCCGTACGAACATCGAATCCGCGATTCCTGCGATTGGCCGGGTAGAGCGCTTCTCCGCCAGCGGCCTGTCCACGAAGCATGTCGGCACCGGCTTCATCGTGGGTAATGGTTTGATGATGACGAACCGCCATGTCGCTGCGGCGTTTGTGAAGGGAGTCGGGACCGGATCACAGCTGGCATTCATTCCCGGCATTTCTCCGGCGTTGGACTTTGGTCGGGAGCGCGATTTCATCCCTACCGATCTCATGGGGACTTTGAAAATCACCGGCATCCGGATGATCCATCCCTTCTGGGACATGGCTTTGTTGGAGGTCACGGACGTGCCCTCGGGCATCAAGCCCCTGAAGCTTTCCGTTGAGTCACCGGAGGAACTGATCAGCCGCAATATCGCCGTGATCGGCTATCCCGGTCGCGGCAACGATCGTTCGGCGAAAGCGGTCGAGTTGGAAGAGAAGAACTTCGGAGACATCTTCGGTGTGAAGCGGATCGCCCCGGGGGAGATCGATGGCCGGGAGAGCACCCTCAGCTACAAGCACCAGGTGCCCTCCATGATTCATGACTGCAGCACGCTGGCGGGTAATTCAGGCTCGGCACTAGTGGCGGTGGACTCTGGGCTGGTGCTTGGTCTGCACTTCAAGGGGATCACCCTCGAGGCAAACTTTTCGGTTCCGATGCATGAGCTCGCCCGCGATCGTCGGGTGACGGAACTTTTGGAGTTCGAGGGCATCGTACCCGCTACCAACGCGTGGGATGATTTCTGGAACAACCCGGTAGCAGAGGAAGCCATCCTAGTGAAACCGAGGACTCCGGGTGTGCGCAAGGCAGCAGCGGCCGTGCCTTCGCGCGGGATGGGCTTTGGTGTCACGGGTTCAGCAAACGATTTCACCCTGACCATTCCGCTCAATGTGTCCGTGTCCCTCGGCCAAGTCACTCAAGGTACGGCAGAATTGTCCGATGCGACAGCGGGAGCAGAGGCCCTGGAGTCATTCCAGATTCCGGTGATGTACGATGGAATGGACGAACGCACCGGCTACGATCCCGCTTTCCTCGAGTTTGAGGATGGATCGGAGGTTCCACTTCCGAAGCTCACCGCCAAGGGCGAAAAGGTGGTGGCCAGGGTTCAGGAAGGAGAGGACTTCGAGCTGAAGTACCATCACTTCTCGATCGTCATGCACAAGAAGCGACGCCTGGCACTTTTCACCGCGGCAAACCTCGATTGGCGAAGGGCCAGCCCTATGGTCAACGGGAGCAAGCCTACGCGCGGGGAACTCAGCGGGATACCGGAAGGGGTGAGTGAACAATGGGTCACCGACGACCGCATCCCGGAGGACCAGCAGCTTCCCGACATTTTCTTCACGCGTGACAACAAGGCGTTCGACAAGGGGCATCTCGTCCGCCGCGATGACATGGCCTGGGGATCTTCTTTCGAGGACATTCAGATGGCAAACGGCGACACCTACTACACCACCAATTGTTCGCCGCAGGTGAAGGGGTTCAATCAGGCGCCGTTTGGCGATTACAACTGGGGCGACCTCGAGAACATGATTCAGAAAGCGACGAAGGCGGAGAAGGCGATCCTTTTCTCCGGCCCTGTGCTTGCCAAAGACGACCGATTTTTCCTGGGGGTCACCGAGAGCGGGCCGTTGAAGATCCAGGTTCCACGCCGCTTCTGGAAGATCATTGTCGCCATGACTCCGGATGGCGTTAAGGCCTACGGCTTTCTCCCGGAGCAGGATCTTTCGGGCGTTCCCACCACCGAGGAAATGATCCTGCCTGAGGAGTGGGAAGATCACCTAGTCAGCATCAAGGAGATCGAGTCGGCTCTTGGCGGACTCGTGTCTCTGGACTGGTGTAAGAAGCATGACGTCAAGAGGTAAGAGTTTGCACCATGTTCTACTTCCGGACACGTCTTGGTTGCCATCGCTCTAGCGGTTTCGGCACCGCTGTTTTGAGCGGCATCGATTCATCCGCCTTTTACTGCGACCGAACCCATGAGTGATGCGCGCGATTGGGTTTGGTACATCGAGTGCAGGCCGTTCGCGACAAAGAACGGCTCTCAAGACCCAGACTTTGCGCCTTCCGACTCCACTTCTATGGGGTCGGCCGTGGCAGTTGAGCTGGAATCGATCAGGGATGATGGAACCAAAGAGGTCAGGAAATACTTGCTGACGTGCGGCCATGTGGTTCGGCAGAAGGCAGATGCGGGAGACAAGGATGGTTGGGGGATGAGGTTTGGAGAGATCCTATGCTTTCCTCCCCATGAAGGATACGTCTTCACGACGGAAGGTGGCCGGAAATCCGGCGAACATCAGAAGGCGATGTTTGCGGACATTCATCCAAGTTCTCCCCACGGAGCTGGTACGGTGCCTGAATCTCAGCGGCGGGAAACCAATGACTGGGCACTCCTGGAAGTCCGGGACGGAGGGTTTCAAGACTACCCTGCGGTAAAGCTTTGGTCTGTCGTCGAACCGAATCTCTTCATGCAGGTGATCGGCTATCCGGGAGGCGCAGGTCACTTGGACTCGCCCGCTTGGCCGGACCATGTAGTAGCTCCCCATTCCGCTGAAAGCTTCAGGCAAACACGGACACCGAACAAGGGGATGCTCAAGCTCGAAGGACCAGATGAAACCCGACCGGGGATGAGCGGTGGTGGAGTGTTCGGTCAAGTCACCGGCTGTTTGCTTGGACTGCACCGGGGATCACGCGATGGTATCCTGGTCCGTCATTCGATTTCCATCGAACTTATCCGGGAGCGCTTGTCCCAGGCCAATCCAGTAAGGCTTTGGCCCTGGAATGGTGGAGGACCGGTTGGTGGTGTGCTGCCTCCGTCGCCTCTACCGTCAAATCCGTGCATGTCGTTATCGCCAGGCAGGGGATCGGTGATCCCATTTATCAACCGGACCACTTTCCGAGGAATACTGCAAAAGATCAGTGATCCTGCGAGTGAGTTCAGGGCCGTTTCGCTCACCGGGCCCAACGCGAGCGGGAAGAGCTGGTCCGTTCATCTGGTCCGGCACGTGGCTGCGGAAAAAGGAATGCCGATGGCATTGCTCAATCTATCTGCAGGGCAGACTATTGCGATGGCCTGCAGGAGACTTGCCCGTGACTTGAGGCTCGATGTGAGCGGGATGGAGAAGCTCGTGCTCGAGGATCAGGCAACCGAAGAGACAATCGGCCAGAAATTCGCTTATTGGTTGATAGACGCTACCTCACCTCCCGCTCCGCCAGCAATTCCCCCGCCCCGATCAATTCTGATGGTCGACGGAATTCATACGGGCGATGGAGCTTATTCGGTGCTTTATGAGCAACTTATTGCACCACTAATCGAGGAGTTGAAGGCGGTCTCCGGATCGTGTGGCCTGATTTTGATCTTGGCCGGAAGCACTTTCCCTGCGGATCTGCCGACAAAGCCATTTGTATTAGAGGAGCACTTACAGCCACTCACCCACGAGCATGTCGCTGAATTTCTAACGGATTACGCTGCTGGTGTGAACCGCTCCTTGTCCCTTCAGGAGCACTCAATGCTCATGCTGATGATCACCGGTGGTGCAACCGGATCGTTCAACGCAGAACGGATGGCAGCGGTGACGCAGCAAACAACCTTGATACTGGAGAACGGTGTTCTCTGAGGCCACTGCCATGATGACGTCTTCTCCCAACCTTTCCGATCCGGCCAGTGCCGAAAGGATCACACGCTTGGTCGCCCTGCGCGAGAGACTAACGGCTTCGGTAGGATCGGAAGGTCTAGCCTCATTGGCGACCGGTTCAGCTCCACCTAATCAGCATGAGGCGTGGGAGGATGACTCCGTTTGGAAAGGTGACGGTGAAGCGCTCCGCAAGATCCAGAACGACGAATTTGAACAGCTATCCAGTCAGGAGGAATGGCTCTTGCTTGCCATCGCCGAGCGGGAACTCCGGCCGCTTGCCATCGTCTCCCGAGGGCGCTTCAATGATCTGCCGCCTCCGTGGACGCATTTCAATGATGGGGAAGTCCGCCGGAACGTTGAATCGGCACTCCCGTCCGTCGGGCGTATAATAGTATCAACGGAATCCGTAGGGGCACCGATGACGGTCGGAAGTGGCTTCTTGGTCGGTGAAAAGATGGTGATGACCGGACGGCAAGTTGCCGAGGTCTTTGCAAGAAGGCCAAGCAAGGGAGGGCCCGCGGAATTCATTTCCGACCGCTCGGCATGGGTGGATTTCAGTGATGACATATCGATCCAAAGCCAATTGCTTCGGATTACCGGGATCAGGATGATTCATCCTGTATTTGATTTGGCATTGCTGGAGGTTGATTCGTTGCCGCCAGAGATCAAGCCGCTGAGAATTTCTACCGCGACACCGGAGTCGCTCTCAGGGCGTGAGATCACGATCATCGGATATCCCGGCAAGTCGGCTGCACAAGGACCATTGTATCTTGATCTGGAGATGCAGACCTTTGGTGGCGTTTTTGGTGTGAAGCGAATCGGGCCTGGAACGATTCTGGGGCTGGGTGAAGTCAACAGCTTCGGCGGTGGAGGTCGCAAGGTGGCCGTGCTCAAATGCGATGTTTCGACAGTCGGTGCGTTTGGCGGTTCTGTGATCTTGGACGTCGACAGCGGCGAGGTCATCGGCATGCGGATCCAACGGCAAACCTTGGAGAACAGCTGGGCACTTCCTATGGGTTTACTTGCTTGCGACCCAAGCATTGTTGAACAGGG
The DNA here is from genome assembly GCF_025950085.1 of Luteolibacter flavescens. Lineage (NCBI taxonomy): Bacteria > Pseudomonadati > Verrucomicrobiota > Verrucomicrobiia > Verrucomicrobiales > Verrucomicrobiaceae > Neoluteolibacter > Neoluteolibacter flavescens. The sequence goes on along the minus strand of NZ_JAPDDS010000014.1, from coordinate 14,173 downwards.
TATCAATTTTTCCGGCGTGCCCAATTCATCTGGAGGGTGGGATAGATACTGGGAGGCTGTCGACTTCATGCAGTCCGAGAAAGGCTCTTCGAGAGGCTCCTCCTCGACTGCGCTGGAGGCTTTGCCAGCGTCAGTCGTCGGCTCATCCGGGCCGGTTCCCTATGCCGAGGGTGAGATCGCGGCTCGCCTTGATCGCTTACGCTCTGCTTCAGCGAATGTGGCTGAAGAGTTAAGCCTCAGTACCCGGCTCCATCATGCCGCCGCAGTACTCGCAGCTTTCTATCCGGAGAAATTGCGTGCATTTGGCGAGAAGAAGCCGTTACGGAAGGAAGAGGCCGCTCACTTCCTTCAGGCAGACAGCTTGCCGAATCCCTATGCTGAAGAAGACGAGGATCTGAGGTGGAGCTTGGCACCCGGTCCGCGCAAGCAGGCACTGCGTGAATTGCAGACCGCGGCGAAGATGCAGGAAGCACTCGCCCACAATCCGGGGCAGGCGACAGACATCCCCATCCAAGAGGTGCTTGAGCACGCCATCCGGATGAAAACCTTCGACCTTTCAAGCATGGACGTCGCGGAGCTCAATCTGCTCGCAACGGTGTCCGAATGGTTGGAAGGCACCGAGCCGGGGAGACCTCTTCCGCCACCATCCGCGATTTTGCCCGAGATCGAGAGCCGCCGCGATCGCGCGCTGCTAGGGCGTCTTGTCAGCGATACCTTTGTAGGCAGGCAGGATGAGATAGACTGGATACAAGTGCACCTAATGACGACAATTCCCGAGGTGTGCTTCATCGCCGGCTACGGCGGGATGGGAAAGTCCGCTCTGATCTCCCGGGCTCTGCTGCAGTGGGAGCGACTCCCGACAGTGGATCTTTTCGCCCAGCCGCCGTCGATTCATCAGCCCGACCATCTCTGGGTCCGGGTGGACATGCACCACTCAATGGTGAATCCCGAGAATCCTTCAAGCGTGCTCCGTCAGGCCGCCCAGCAGCTGATGAGGTCTCATCCGAACTATTCGAGCTGGCTGATGGAGTTTGTGAATTTGGCTGGAAGCCAGGAGATCCGTCAGGATCGGGTTTCCCTCGAGTCGTCTTCCCCGCACGATTTCGAGTCGGATCTTTGGGAGCAGTTCGCGAATATCTGTTCGCAGATCCTAGCGTCGTCCACACAGCGCCTGCTGTTGTGGATCGATACGTTTGAAGAAGCCCAGTATCTTGGAGACTCCGTGGCCAACCGTTTGATTTCGATGGCTAGCCAGCTGACCCACATCCAGCCGAAGATCCGCGTTTTGATTTCGGGCCGGGCTTTGCCGCCGACACTGGAGGTGGCGAGCAAGCAGAAAGGATCGCAGCTACCGGAACCGGGCACTTCGCTCTTTATTCTCGCTCAGGACGATCCGCCTTTGAATGCGCTCGTTTTGAAGGAACTCCCGCAATCCAATGCCACTGATCTCCTGGAACGACTTGTTAGCCAGGAAGAGAGAGTCTCCAACGCACCTTCCAAGCTCGAGGCCAAGTTGATTCCCCAGGCGGCAAACATTCTCGGGGGAAATCCTCTCACGCTGAGACTCGCCGCTCCCGTTCTCGTCGCCGAAGGTGCCAAAAATGCCGCAAAGCTTTCGACAATTGCGGAAGAAGCGCGCCAAAAGTATCTGGTGAGCCGCATCGTGGCGCATCTTCATGATCGCAAGCTGGAGAAGATCATGTTGCCCAGCTTGGAACTGCGTGTGATCAGCCCTGCGGTAATACGCGAGGTTCTGGCCGGTCCGTGCGGCTTGGAGGAATTGAGCGAGGAGGTCGCAACCAAACTTTTCTCGCGCCTGCGCCGAGAGATCACCCTGGTGGAACCAGGCAGCGACGTGGGTGATGGGTTCCGCTACCGGCATGATATTCGCATGATAATGTTGCGCGAGCGCAACAACCATCTATCCGCCAAGGCACGCAGGGTCCACAAGGAGGCCGTGGTCTGGTGGACGAAGCAAGAAGGCTTCATCGCACGGGCCGAAGAGATCTATCATCGACTACGCCTGAGCGAGGATGTGGAGAAGCTGCAGGGCCGCTGGATTCCGGAGGCTGGGCAGCTCCTGCGCTCAGTGCTTGAAGAATTGCCTGAGGGTTCCCGGCAGAAGCTCTGGCTCGCACAGAAGCTGAACGTTGTTCTGAACTCAGAAGAGTCCGCCGAGGTGAGCCAAGCCGACTGGGAACAGCAAACGGCGATCGAGTCCCAACGTCTCCTGATCGAGAACAATCCGCAAGGGGCGCTCAACGTCCTTTCACGGCGTGAGGAGCGTCTTCCGGGAAGTCCGCTTTTTGCCCTGGAGAGTCGTGCTCATCTTTTCGCCGGCGACGACAATCGGGCGCTGGAAATCGCTTGGGAAGGAATTTCTGCCTGCCGCGATAAGTCCAAGGCTATGGCGGTGGACCTCGCGCTTCTTGTTGGCTTCATTCATGAGCGGCGCGGGGAATTTGAGGAGGCCCGTACAGCGGTGGCAGAGGCAGTGATCATCAGTCGTCAAACGGATGACAAGCTCATGCATCTGCGCGCTCAACTCCGTGTGCGCCGTCTACAGCGGCTAAACACGATGAGGGGTGGCAGGAAGCAATCGGCCTACCTTGCCCCACCCAAGACCCTGCTCAAGGCAGCCCACGCCGTGCCGGATTCCCTGCTCAGTGGCAGTCCTTCCTTGTTGCGCGAGTTGGCGGCCGAACTGGGAGTTGCTGAGCCTTCGTTTCTTCGATTGGCATCAGGAATTTTGCTGGATGAGGTGCTTTCATCCGTGCCGCCTGCCGAGGTGCTGGAGATGATGCAGTCGATGCAAATGATCGACCGAAAGGAGTGGGAGCTGCTCTCCGCTGTGGGGCGCCAGGCGGAGCTGGTAAGGATGGCCCGCAGTAGATTCGAGGAACGTTTGCATCAGAGGCGCTCTTCAGCGCTCAAGCCCTTTTATATCGCCCTGCAGGATCTCTTCCGCAGATCGGTTGATGCTGCCCTGCGCAAAGAGTACACGCCTTCCCGTTCGGTGAGCAATTCGGTCCCGACGCGATCCACAAAGTCACGGCAAGTGCTTAGGATAGACAGCGTTTTTCTCAAGCAACTGACCTCGCTCATTTCCCATGCTCCGGCCGAGTGGCTGGACACAATTGCGCGGCATGTACTCCACGATGACATTTCCAGGCTGGGCTACGGTCTGGACCAGAAGGCGACCGCCCAAGAGATCATAAGACGTGCGAATGAGTTCCAACGCCTCCCCGAACTCATCGATGGCGTCGGCGTCCTGATGGGCGCGGACTCGAAGGTTTTCAAGATGCTCCGCAAGTCATTCGACAAGTGGTACTACGACAAGCTTTCCCCTGCTCCCGCCACTCGCCCGAAAAAGACACGCCCACCTGGGGTCGCCCGAAAAACACCACCACCAATCTCTTCCTCAATGAAAAAAGCAGCCAAGAAAAAGTCAGGACCTATCACGATGGATGAACTCCAGCAGGAAGTGCTGGAAGGTAATATCTCGACCATGGAGCTGGGCACCTACTTCATCGAGTTGCCTCCCGATGGGGAGAGTCTCGAGCCGAAGTTCATCCTCAATCCCGAGAAGGTCATCGTTCCTCCCGAGGAAGAGACTTTGGAATCCGCGCTCTTGATGAATTCCGCCAACAAGCTCTTTGCTTGGCTGCGCAAGGTGGAATATGAGAAGAAGATCAAGAAAGGCGGTCCCAATCTGATTCGTGCGATCGCAGAGGGCGACTCCTGGTTCCAGTATCCGAAGATCCTGTGGGATGTCATCGACAAGCTCAGTGAGCGTCCGGATCTCGCCATTCGTTGTTTCAGCGCCGCGGGTGACGTGCTCAGCAACATGGTGGCGAATCCTCAATTCGTGGAAGCGATCCGCTCGGAGAAGCCAAAGTATTTCCTGCTTAGCGGCGGCGGCAATGACTTGGTCGATGGTCAGGGCCTTCGACTCCTGCTGAAAAAGTACGACCCAAAGCTGAAACCGGCGCAATACCTTAACGACAATTACACCGCTTTTCGAGCTCGCATCACGCGGCTCTACAAGGACATCCTCACGCTGATCTTCCGCGAGAGCCCAACGATTCACGTGATTTGCCACGGCTACGCCTACGCTATTCCGGACAGCAAGCGCGGTCCTTGGCTCGGCAAGCCGATGGAAGAGCTCGGCATCCGGGACCGCACCCTCCAGTTCTCCATCATGAAGGTCATCGTCGATGACATCCAGTCCGCCATCAAGTCCGGCATCGCCCAGGCCACCGATGGCACCTCCTTCAAGGTGTCCTTCGTCGACAACCGGAAGACCATCCCGACCGAAGGCAAGTGCTGGCACGATGAGTTCCACCCCACCGACGAGTACTTCGCGAAGGTGGCGGACAAGATCAGCAAGCTGATCAAGTAATTCCTAGGCGACCTCTCGCCTTGGGCGAGCAGCCCGCCCCCATCAGGCATCGGGAAGAGAGGTTCCCGATGCCGGTTCCCGACAACGGTGCCATCTTCAATTCCGCTTGGGATCACATCCCGCCATCGCCGATGAACGGCGGTTGTCACTGCGGAGTCCCGGCGGCACCGGCAATACCGATTCATCGTGCATCCATTTGGAGTCCATGGAGGTCCATGAACGCCCCCGCAAGATTCTCCCCCCCTAATCTCATATCCCCAACTGTAAGATGAACAGCAAATCCCCACTCAAGAACCTCCTCGCCGATCAAGAAGTGATGGAGGAGATCCGCAGCGCCCACGGTAACATGGCAACCCGGACCGAGGCTGCCACCGATGGCTCCGAATCGACCCTCGACGTTCTGCTGGGCGGAGACGAATCCGCGCTTAGCGAGGGCGCCTATACCCAGACCGAGGCGATCATCCTGCTGACCGGCCGTCCTCCGCTGATCATCCAGGATGGTGTTTGGCAAACTCCCGAGCTTGCCTCTATCCGCAAGCGGCTCGACAAGTCGGCCGACGCACTCAAAAAGCTGATCCCAAAGGTTGGGCGGGTAGAAGTCGTGGACCGCAGCAACTACGTCGGCACCGGCTGGATGATCGATGAAGGCGTGATGATCACCAATCGCCACGTGGCCGAGGTATTCGCCGAGCGCAGTGGCAATGTCTTCTCCTTCCGCCGGGATCCGGACCAGCAGGTTCTCCAGGCCCGGGTGGACTTCAAGCGGGAGTATCAGCGCAGCGACACCGCCTTCGCCCAAATTTCGGAAATCATCTATCTTGAGGAGAAGGGAGGCGTCCGTCCGGACATGGCGATGGTGCGCCTCGCCCCGAACGGCGGGTCATTGCCGGAACCCGTTGAGCTCGATGATGCGAATCCAGAGTTCGATACCGACATTGCCGTCATCGGCTACCCGGCGGAGGACCCGCGCAACGATGCCTTCGCCATGCAGGACATCTTCCGGGGCGTCTACAAGGTGAAGCGGCTCAGTCCTGGCAAGGTCCGCGGCGTGGACTTCGATGGAAAACGACTGATGCACGATTGCACCACGCTCGGGGGAAACTCCGGCTCGGTGGTCTTCAATCTCAATACTGGAAAAGCCTGTGGCCTCCATTTCTCGGGAGACTACCGCGTCAACAACTACGCCGTCTCCGTCGGTTGGCTGAAGGCACGGCTCGCGGAGATCGGGTCGAACCGGCTCATCAGCATCCCTTCCGTGGCACCGGCTCCGGACAAACGCCAGCCTACGGAAGAGGTCGAGACCTTGGGGTACGACCCGGTCTTCCTGGGGGCAGACTTCGAGATTCCCCTGCCGGAGATCACCGCCGCGGTCGACATCGCTCCCGTCACGGGATCGGAGGAAGGAGAGCTCAAGTACACTCACTTCTCGATCGTCATGAATTCCCGCCGGCGCATGCCCTACTTCACGGCCTGCAATATCGATGGTGGCAAGATGTTCAACTTCACCCGTGGCAACGACCAGTGGTTCTTCGACGCGCGGATCGACGAAGCCTTCCAGATCGGCGAGGATCTCTACGGGCGCAACCCGCTGGACCGCGGTCACCTCGTGCGACGGTTGGACCCTGCGTGGGGAGATAGCCGCGAAGAAGCCAAGCGTGGCGAGGAGGACACCTTCTACTTCACGAACTGTACGCCCCAACACAGCCGCCTCAACCAGCGGACCTGGTTGAGCCTGGAGGACTACGTCCTTGGCAATGCGACAACGCATGACTTGAAGGTCACCGTATTCACCGGGCCGGTAATGGCCGGTACGGACCGGGAATACCGTGGGGCCCTGATTCCGGAGGAGTACTGGAAGGTCGTTGTGATCGTGAGCTCGCACACGGGCCAGCTCAGTGCCACCGGCTACTTGCTCAGCCAAGCCGACTACCTGGGAGATCTTGAGTTCGTGTTCGGCGAATTCCGCACCTACCAGCTTCCGCTGGCTCAAGTGGCTGAAAAGACCGGCCTCAGCTTCGGCGACCTGACCCGCTACGACCCCTTGAATCAAGCTGAGGGACAGCCGATCCGCCTCATCTCCGGCAACGCCGATATTGCACTGTAGGGCCGTTTCATATATGGGCTCCAGTAGCGCTTGATGTTCGATCTCCCCTACCTCCAGAGCGCCGCCCGGTCTTTCGGACTGGGTGCGGTTCTCTGGAGTCGCCTTCCGCACCCTGAGGGCATGTTCATGCCGGGCGGGGTAGGAAAGGGGAGTGGCGGTATGACTTCGGAGATGCTGGCTCCGGAGTCATCGACATCGTAGAGTGCGCCGGCACACTTGGCGGTGTTGACCCGGATCAAGAAGCGACCCCTGAGTTCATTAAACCTCCCCCTGTATGATCGTTGAGTATCCCGCGAGCGCGGTTTGGTATATCGAGGCCAGGCCTTGGAACGAAAATGGCATGGCCCCGGCGGACCCGGAGAAAATGGGCAGCGGTGTAGTCGTGGAGCTTGAGCAGTTGGACGGAGAGTCAAATTCGTATGCCCCCCGACGAATCAAAAAATATATCCTTACCTGTGCCCATGTGGTGCGCCGTGATAGTGATGACTCGCTGCTTCGGGAGATCGTCTGCTTTCCACCGGGCAAAGGCTATTTGCGGACGGAAAAGGATTCGCGTCGATCAGGCTCATTGAGCGAGAGTTTCGCTCGATTGGCACGGGTATCCAGCTTGTCACCTTGCGGCGGAACTTTGGGTGCTCGTCCGGAGAGTTTGCAAGCGGCGTCGCAGGACGATTGGGTCCTTTTGGAGATCGATGACGAGGCACCGAGCATTGAAGAACGCTTCCAGAAGCAGGATTCGGCTTTGGGCTGGGCGCAGGTAAAGATGGACGAATCCTTGAAAGTGATCGGATATCCCGGCGGCGCCGGTACGATTGCCGGCAAAGAGGCCGCAAGGAGGAAGGACGAGCACGGGAAAGCGCACTATTGGATCTCAGGCTATCCGATCGAGCCTGCGGCGCCCGAGGACTTTGAGGCAAAGGGGAACTCTCCTCCCGGCCTGATTGACTACATTGGCGACGATGAAGTAAGGCCTGGAATGAGCGGAGGCGGCGTGTTCTGGAACAACAAGCTTGTCGGCATTCACCGCAGCTCGACCGACGTCGCCATGCGCCGCGGAGCGATCGAAGCGGACGAGATCGAGAAATGGCTTCTCAGTCACAAGAAGCTCCGTCCGATACGATACGCTGAGAGCACCGAAGTCATTCCGCTCCCCCCTCTGAGTATCACCACAGCAATCAATGGCGGGGTTGGTGGAGCCGCTGTTTCCGGTTCTTCGCGCATCCAAACCTTGGTACCCACCGTTGATACCGGATTGGCGCGTTGGCAAAAGAAGATCGGACATTGGGTTTCGGTCATCTCGCAACATCCCGCCAAACACCGGAAAGAGTACCTTGCCACCGCAAGCGGCGGCAGCGTGTGCGCAATCATGGTCTCCCTTGGGATGCTCGAATGCGGTACCTTTGGAAGTGTCGCCCAGGGGAGCAGTGGCTTCCGGTCGCGGTTCCAGAGGAGCTGGAGCGACAACAACCGGCATGTCTTTAACGAGGGATTGAATGCCCGGGTGACGACTCGCAACGCTCCGGAGATGGTTCGACACTATCAAACGGTCACCCTCTCAGGGACGGAGATCCCGGTCCGCCGGCGCATCGTCGTGGAGCAAGGCGGAACCCTCGTAATCGAGCCGGGCGCACATCTCTCCTTCGATCCGGGGACTGGGTTGGAGGTGCACGGGGTGCTGAAAGCGAAGGGTGGGGCTGAACCCGGGAAAAACATCGTCTTTACCGCTGCCGCGCCAGCCGAGGGGTGGCGTGGCATTCTCTTCCGCGGGCCGGGGGTCAAGGGAAGCAAGCTCGACTACTCCGAGGTCTCCTGCGGACGGGGGACCCCACTTGCATTCAATGTTGACTCGTTCGCCGTGGTAGCGGGAAGCGACGGTCGCTTCTTTTCTGCTCCGAATCCTCCCGATCCGAAGGGGCTGCCTGCCGGTGGCGGGTTGGTATTTTCCGAAGCCCAGGGCGTTCAGTTGGAGAATTGCTTGTTCACCCGGAACCTCTCTCAGGCCGGAGGGGCTGCCTATATCCACAAATCCAATGAACTGCATTTCGTAAGCTGCCGCTTCGAGGGGAACCTAGCCTACTCTGAATATAGTAGTGCCCAGGTGCCCGTAAGCCAACGGCCGATTCGGACGGCTTCGCCCGGTGGCGCGGTTTTCCTGCAGGATTCGCACTCGATCAACTTCCGTGGCTGCCAATTCACCGGAAACCAGAGCCTAGCCCGCTTCAGTTGCGGAGGCGCGATCTATGCCGGCTTTTGGGCTTCCTGTTCGATCGTTGACTGCCATTTCAAGAACAATGTCGCCTCAAACGCAGGCGGAGCCATCTATGCCCTGTCTTCCACGCCCCGTTTTCAAGGCACCATCCGGCCGATGAATCCAGAGTCCGGCTACAGGACGACGGTCGATATTGCGGGCGGTACTTTTACCAACAACCGCGCGCTAGCCCACTTGGCGAATCCGAAATCAACTTGGGCTTCGCATGGCTCGGAGATCGCCGTCGATCTGGGGACTGATGTGAAGATCCAAGAATCGGAATTCCTGAACAACACCAGCGAAGGCCGCATGGTTCAAGCTGATGACAATCAGCCTGCAGACGAGTTCAGGAGCCCTCGAACTTCCCTCTCGGCGACCAACTTGACCATGCGTTCCCCTTGGACCAGCGCGGCCGAGATCAAGCCATTTGGTAGCTACATCAACCAACAGGAGCTCGCGATCATCTCGCCCACCGTAAGCCACGTCGTGGTGGCTGCCGCTCCGCCGGCGACGATCAGTCCCGGGCTTGCCGGGGTCACGGACCGGCTGATGATGCCGGAGAGCCGGATCTTCGGGGGGAAAACGGAGACCTATTCCGCGCTTCGTCCCTCGGAAGTTAAGATCGACACGGTGGTGATCCATCATGTCAGTGCCATCAACTGGGATGAGCCCGGAGCGGGAATCAACGAGGAGATCAAAGCCGAAATGGCGTCTCAGGCCGCAACCCTGCATGGTGACGCGAAGGCCTTCTCTCCGGAACTCTGCCGGGCCATCTTTCTGGGCTCGGGTGTCTCCTGTCACTATATGATTGATCGGGAAGGCCAAGTCTTCCGGTTGGTCCCGGAAAGCTTGGCCGCGTGGCACGCCGGAGTTTCCAAAATGCCCGCACCGGACGATCGCACCAAGGTGAACGACTTCTCCATTGGCATCGAGCTGATCGGCATGCATCCATCGAACTACCCTAGGCTTGCCGATCCGGAGAAGGGAAAGGGATACACTCCGGAGCAATACGAATCCCTGCGCTCGCTGCTCTTGAACATTTGCGGGAGACACCCAATCACCCACGTCGTAGGTCATGACGAAATCGCTGGAGATTCTGCAATATCCCGAGGCATCCAGAGGGATATTCCTAAGACGGATCCGGGCCCGGATTTCGATTGGAGCCGCGTGCGCCAAAGCGGAAGTTACCACCCGATCCTGAGATAGTAGCTGGCATTACAGTAAGAATCCCACAACCCAAGCGGACTAACCGGTTTTTTATGAGCTGCTAGGACCCTGCCACTTAGCTCTACCACTGTTTCCTTGGTGTGAATTCGTTGGCTTGTTGGGAAGCGTCCCGCTTCTCGACGCTCAAGGGATGGAGGTTTGTTCTCGCGGCGTCATCCCTCATAAACTGGACCATCGGAACCTATTGGAATTACTACGTCGCCAAGCTTCAGGCTATTCCGTAGCTGGAAACACGAGGCGGCATGCGTGACGCACTCGAATTAATTGTAATCCCAGCGGTCGTGGACCGCTTACACCTCCGAACCAGATGCAGAGTTTACTTGCGGACCTAGATGGTTGCCAAATGCACGTCTAATTTGTCTGATTTGGGCGCTGCCGCCGCCTCTGGGTGGGCGGGGCTTCCCGTGCTTCCATGACCCGCGAAAAGATCACCCTCTCGCAGCTCGAATCCTTCCTCTTCAAGTCCGCGGACATCCTCCGGGGGAAGATGGATGCCTCGGAATTCAAGGAATTCATCTTCGGCATGCTGTTCCTCAAGCGCTTGTCGGACGAGTTCGACCTGAAGCGCGAGGCGATCAAACGCGACTATGCGCACCTTGCCAGTCAGTCGGCGCTGCTGCGGGAGCTGTTGGAGGACAAGGCGACCTACGGCGAGACCTTCTTCGTGCCGGCGCGGGCCCGGTGGAACGAGTCGTGGACGGACGACAACGGCGACGAGGTGCCGGCGCTGAAGGACCTGAAGCAGGACATCGGTGGCATGCTCAACAAGGCGATCGCTGCGGTGGAGGATGAGAACGACGCGCTTGCCGGGGTGCTGAAGAACAACATCGATTTCAACGCGGTGAAGGGGAAGACCAAGATCCCCGATCATAAGTGGAAGGACCTGCTCGACCACTTCAGCCAGCCGGGCTTCCGGCTGGTGAATGACAACTTCGAGTTCCCGGACCTGCTCGGTGCGGCGTACGAGTACCTGATCAAGTACTTCGCCGACAGTGCGGGCAAGAAGGGCGGGGAGTTCTACACGCCGGCCGAGGTCGTTCGGCTGCTGGTGCAGATCGTGAAGCCGGAGGCGGGGAACACGATTTACGACCCGACTGTCGGTTCGGGCGGCTTCCTGATCCAGAGCCACCAGTATGTCGAGGAGCAGGGCGAGAATGCGAACGACCTCGCCCTCTACGGCCAGGAGGCCAACGGTACCGTGTGGTCGATCTGCGTGATGAACATGATCCTCCACAACATCACCCGCTTCACCATCGAGAACGGGGACACGCTAGAGGAACCGCTGATCCTGGAGAATGCCAGCCCGAAGAAGTTCAACCGCGTGCTGGCGAATCCGCCGTTCTCGCAGAACTACAGCCGGGTCACCCTGAAGTTTCCCGCCCACTTCCGCGAGTGGTGCCCGGAGACCGGGAAGAAGGCCGACCTCATGTTCGTCCAGCACATGCTGGCCAGCCTCAAGGCCGATGGACACATGGCCACCGTGATGCCGCACGGAGTCCTATTCCGCGGCGGAAAGGAAAAGCTGATCCGCGAGCTGCTGGTCGAGGACGACGTGATCGAGGCCATCATCAGCCTGCCGCCGGGGCTCTTCTACGGCACCGGTATCCCGGCCTGTGTGCTGGTCCTGAACAAGAACAAGCCGGACGCGCTGCAGGAGCAGATCCTCTTCATCAATGCCGACCGCGAGTTCGCCGAGGGCAAGAACCAGAACAAGCTCCGGCCCGAGGACATCGAGAAGATCGACCACGTCTTCACCCACAAGCTCACCCTGCCGAAATACAGCCGGCTGGTGCCCAAGTCGGAGATTGTCGGAAAGCACGATTTCAACCTGAACATCCGCCGCTACGTGGACAACACGCCGGACCCGGAGCCGGAGGACGTCCAGGCCCACCTGATCGGCGGCGTGCCGGAAAGCGAGGTTGAGGCCTGCCACGGCCACTTCGGCAAGTTCGGCATTTCTCCGCACCTGCTCTTCGCGGGGCTTGATGATCGGCCGGGCTACCTCGGCTTCCTGCCGGCCATCGTCGGCCGTCCGGCGATCAAGGCAACGCTGGAGGCAGATCCCGCGTTGCGCTTCACCTTTACCCGTCATCGCGAGACGCTGGAGGCGTGGTGGGAGGTTGCCCGCGATGACTTCGCTCTGCTGCGCAGCGGCAAAAAGATGCCGGAGGTACGCCACGAGTTGCTCGCCGGCCTGAAGGCCAGCCTCATCCCGCTCGGGGTGCTCGATGAATTCCAGAGCGCCGGCGTGTTCGTGAATTGGTGGCAGCAGATCCGCTACGACCTGAAAACCATCGTTTCCACCGGCTGGCACCACACCCTCATCCCGGACGCCTACCTCATTGCCGCCTTCTTTCAGGCCGAGGCGGATGCCATCGATGCGTTGGAGGGAAAGATCGGCGAACTCCAGGGTGAGCTGGCTGAGGCCGTCGAGACGGCCCAGGAAACCGCCGCCTATGAGGCGGAGGAAGACGAGACCGTCACCGCTGCCGTGATCAAGAAGGCACTCAAGGAGCTCATCGACGATCTCAAGGGCAGCACCGGTGAGTCGGCGAAGAAGGAGCTGAAGGCTTTGCAAGCTCAGGAGCGGGCGATCACCGCACTCGAAAAGCGGATCAAGGACGGCAAGGCCGAGCTCAAGCTTCTGGCCGATGAACTTGATCTCAAGCTCCAGCTCAAGCGAGTGGGGGACGCCGACTTCAAGGCGGAGAGTTTGGCTCTTCTCCAACAGGTGGCGGACCAGATGGCCGATCTCGACCCGACGAAGAAAGAGGACAAGAAGAAGCTCGCCGCCCTGCAGCGAGACGCGGCTTCCCTTGATGCACGGTTGGCCAAGACCGACGCGGTGTTCGCGGGTATCGGTGGCAAGCTCACGGACGAGGAAGCGAAGACACTCATCTTGAAAAAGCTCCACGACCTCGCGACCGGCCAGCTCGACCGCTACCTCAATGCCGGCAAGCGGGAGCTGATCCGGGCGGTCGAGAATCTGTGGGACAAATACGCCGTTTCCAGTCGAGTCTTGGAAGCGGAGCGAACCGAGACACTCGTGACGTTGAATGGGTTTCTCACCGGACTGGGGTATTTGAAATGAGTGCGCCTTGGCCCATTCGGAAACTTCGACAAATTGCTGATGTTCGAGCCAGTAATGTCGACAAGAAGACCTACCCCAGTGAGGTGCCCGTCAAGCTCTGCAACTACATGGATGTCTATTCCAATGAGTATGTAACCGGGCGGATTGACTTCATGGTCGCGACCGCGACACCCGAAGAGATTGAGCGCTTCGGTCTTGTCGCTGGCGATGTGGTTATCACTAAGGATTCCGAAACTCCGGACGACATTGGGATTCCTGCCGTGATCTCTGAAAAGGTCGACGGCTTGGTATGCGGCTACCACCTCGCCCTCATTCGACCAAAGGCCGACGAACTTGATTCGGTCTATTTGGCCAAGCAGCGTTCGACGTCAAAAGTGGCTCGATATTTTTCGCTGCAGGCGAGCGGATCCACACGATATGGCCTGCCCGTGTCGGCGATTGAGTCGGTCGAGATCCCAACGCCCCTCAAACCCGAACAAACCAAGATCGCCGAGATCCTCTCGACGGTGGACCGGGCCATTGAGCAGACGGAGGCGCTGATCGCCAAGCAGCAGCGCCTCAAGACCGGGCTGATGCAGGATCTCCTCACCCACGGCATCGATGAGCACGGCAACCTCCGCTCCGAGAAAACCCATAAGTTCAAGGACTCGCCGTTGGGCAGGATCCCGATGGAGTGGGAGGTGAGTTTTCTAGATAGCCTCTCAGAAAGGGGCAGTGGGCACACACCTAGCAAAAGGAATCCGTCCTACTGGAATGGAGGTGTCAAGTGGGTCTCCCTTGCGGATTCCAGTAGCCTCGATCGGCTCTTCATTCATGAAACCGAGAAGGAGATTAGTGAGCTTGGCTTGGAGAACTCGTCTGCCGTTTTGCACCCCAAGGGGACTGTGATTTTATCCCGGGATGCTGGGGTCGGTAAGAGCGCGATTTTGGGAGACTCAATGGCAGTGAGTCAGCATTTCATGGCTTGGAGGTGCAAGGCGAAGTGCTTGGAAAACACATACCTCTACTACTGGCTGCAAAGGGATAAGAAGCCGTCTGAAAAATAACTCATGCTGTAATTCTCGCCAGCATGCGCCTCGACATCGACAGGTGGATGAGGGC
>NZ_JAPDDS010000013.1 GCF_025950085.1 Luteolibacter flavescens | reverse complement strand
CCTCATCCACCTGTCGATGTCGAGGCGCATGCTGGCGAGAATTACAGCATGAGTTATTTTTCAGACGGCTTCTTAGTGCTTAGGCCCGATGCAGTGTAGTTTTGCAGGCGGGCGTCTCGTCCCGCGATATCATGAGTCTCCCGTTGCCGGGGTCTCGCGAAAAGTCGACGGGATGACCGCGACCCGCTCAGAAGCTCACGCTGATCCCGGTGGAGATCTGCCACTGGGACCAATCGCGTTGGCCGTCATTCCGGCCGCAGCGCACGGTTGTCTCCAGTTTCACCCGATCAGCGTAAAGGTCCCGCCGATAGGTGATGTAGGCATTCGTGAAATCATCATCCTCCCGGGTCGCGGCGGCGATCACGCCGACCGACTCATAGTCGGAGAAGCTGACACCAACCCCGATCTCGAGCGAGGAGCGCTCGAAATGCCGAACCGCGGAGGTGGTGAACGAGAGATCGTTGACGACGTAGTTCAGCGTGTTTGGCGAGGGCACGGTGGAATAGCGCGCGCCCGCACGGAGCGACCAGTATTCGCCCAGCCGGTAGTCTGCCGCGAGCCTGCCGGTGAAGCCGGGCTCCCAGCCGTCATTGCTGCGGGAGTTCTTTGCATACTCCAGGCCGCCTGCGGCATCCAGAGTCATGCGTTCGCCCCATTGATAGCGGGCCTTCACCAGCAATGCGATGGCATCGCGCTCGCCGGTCGCGTCGGACTCCGAGAGTGTGTAGGTCAGCGATGGTCCGATACGCAGGCGCTCCGTCGCATCCCACAGGCCGCCGACTTCTGAGGTATAGACATCCACTCCGGCGCGGGCACCGGCGTCATACTCGGACTGAGACGCTGACCATCCTGCGAGCAGGGCGGTGCGCGGGCCGAGTTGATAGCTGCCCGAGATGCCGTAGCTGAGGATGGATCCCTCGATGAAACCGCCGACCAAGCGATCTGAGGACGAGACTTCTGCATAATCGGCGTAGGCCTGGAACGCCGTCCTCGTCGCCGCATACTTCAGCGTGATGCCACCCGCGTGATTCACCGAATTGAGATCTTCATTATCGAGATAAGCGAGGAATGTCGGCGCATAGCGGGCCTCTAGAGAGAACTCCGCGCCTCCATCGGGATCGGTGCGATACGTCACCGACGGCGTGACCGCCGCGTGGAGATCGCTTCTCGTGTAGTCGTCCGTCAGGAAGAGATTCGAGTCATAGGTCAGGCTCGCGCCGAGGCCGAACTCGAATCCGCCTTTCAAGCCTTCGACCGGCGGAGAGGGAAAGAAGCTGTCCGTCAGGGTGCGGTTCCCATCGCTCACGCGAAGCGAGAAATCCTGGGCGGAGAGGAGAGACGGCGCTCCAGCAAATGCTGCGGCCACGAATCCGCGAAGAGACCTCGCGGGAAAAGGTCGAAGGGGGGGCATACGACTTATCCGGGGGGAAGGATGACAAGGGGTCTCTCAAATCGAGCGGAAATGTCAATTCGAATGCATGTCTCGAACCGCCACGAGGAAGCATCTGCCGACCTGCTTCGACCGCGAGTTTATCGCGAGGCCGCTCCTTGATCGGGAGAATCACTACTTTCGTGTCATCCACTTCACTACAAACCCTGGATGATCATCCCAAGGCATGGAGGATCTGGGACTTGTGGTGGGCGCATCATGTCGCTGCAAGGCCCTTTCGAGGGGGGTGTCTTGCAGAAAATTGCATATTCATCGTATTCACTAAACCTACACGAACGGGGAGCACGTATGGAAGACGCGTGCCTTGTTTCCACGGACCCAATTTCCACCTGGCTGCCAAGGCTCTCCCCAAAAGCTCCGATGAAAAAAAACCATAGTATCCTGAGAAGCTCCATTCTCCTTCTCGCTGCCAGTTTGCCCGCCGTTGTTCAGGCAGACTACTTCTGGGACGGCACCGACCTCACCGCGGATGCCGACGGTGGTGCCGGCACGTGGGACGCCACCACGGCAAACTGGGACGACGCCGTCACGGCGGGCAACCCCGTCCCGTGGCTCAATACCCAGAACGCCGTCTTCGGCGGCACTGCGGGCAACGTGAGCATCGCGGCAGGCGGCATCACCGCGGCCAATGTGTCCTTCAACACGACCGGATATTCCGTGCAAGGCGGCACGCTGGCGGTCGGAACCGGCAGCATCACTACTGCCCCGGGAGTCGATGCCACCGTCAGCTCGGTCATCACCGGATCATCCGGTCTCACCAAGGCGGGCACGGGCACGCTGACGCTGACCGGCCTGAGCACCTATACGGGGAATACCACCATTCTGGCGGGCACGTTGAAGTCAGTGCCAGCCTATCCCACCTACCGGTATTACAGGTTTGAGGTGCTGACCAAGACCACTCCATCCGACGGATACAACCAGATCGGCGAGCTGCACTACTACAAGAACGGGGTGAGGACAGCGGCGATCGCCGGTTCCCAGACCGGCTCCGGAACAGGTGAGCAGCTTTGGAGCAATGCGAACGACAACAAAGGGGCGAACATCAATGATGGCTTCACGAAATACGGGGTGGGAACGCTCCCTTATTTCCTGAGGTTCGACTTCGGAACGCCGACGGCTTTCGATGGTTACAACTGGTCCAGCGGGAACGACTCAACTCCTGCTCGCAACCCTCGCCGCTGGAAGCTCTCAGCAAGTAATGACGATCTCAATTACACGGTCATCGATGATCGTTCGACGGCGGATCAGGCAGGGCCCGGAACGACCTACAGTTGGTCCGGCTACCTTGCCACTTACGGCGTGAACAACAACTCTGCGAACACGGGCTTCAGCAATGCATATCCGCTTGGCCAGGCCATCCCTGTGACCTCGTCACTGGCTATCGCCACGGGTGCGAGCTTCGACATGAATGGCCACCCCTTCATCACAGCCGGACTGGCAGACTCGGGCGGAGCCGGTGGATCGGTCATCAACAGCGTCGCCACGCCGGTGACCCTGAAGGTGGGCTCGGCTGGGAATTCCAGCTTCAGCGGCACCATCAGCGACGGTGTCGGAGCGGTCACGGTGGCAAAGGTCGGTGGTGGCACCCAGACGCTCACGGGTACCACGAGCAATACCTACACCGGCCTGACCATTCTGGGTGGCAGTGGCAAGCTCCTGCTAGCCAAGACCGGCGGTGCCATCGCCATCCCGGGGAATGTCAGCCTCTCGTCTTCCAACTTCGGCGGGAACGCCGCGGGTATCGTCCTGGGTGAGAACGAGCAGATCGCAAACTCCGCGATCCTCACGTGGACCTCACAGGCCTACGGCGATACCAGTCAGGCTGACACGTTCTTCCGGATGAACGGCAAGACGGAGACGGTCGGCGGCCTGGTTTCTCCG
The DNA here is from genome assembly GCF_025950085.1 of Luteolibacter flavescens. Lineage (NCBI taxonomy): Bacteria > Pseudomonadati > Verrucomicrobiota > Verrucomicrobiia > Verrucomicrobiales > Verrucomicrobiaceae > Neoluteolibacter > Neoluteolibacter flavescens. Next base: position 158,474 of record NZ_JAPDDS010000013.1, on the reverse strand, counting down.
AACAATGGTCTGGCGGTGATCGAGAATCGTGGCAGAGACGACAGTGGGGCCTATCCCAATGGCGTTCTCATCATCAATGTCACCGGAACGAACAGCTATTCCTATGGAGGTCAGATCCGCAACATTGACGGCGGCAGCAATGGCGGTGCCATCGCCCTCACCAAGACCGGGACCGGCACCCAGATCCTGGGTGGCACCATGACCGGCGCGACTGGACCTGCACAAGTGCTTGGCGGCACCCTTCGTGTGAACAGCTCGCTGGCTTCGGCGACTGTTGCCGTGAGTGGCAGCGGCAGCATTCTGGAGGGTACGGGAACCGTCACCGGTGCCCTGACCATCGACTCCGGAGGTGTGCTTTCCCCGGGTGTCGCTGCTGCAGGGACCTTCATCGCAGGCGGCGCGGTGACGGTGGGGAATGGTGGCATGATCTCGCTCACCGGTACGGCCACGCTGAATTCTTCGCCGGTCGTGGGAAGTGGCGGTGTGCTTTCCTTGGCGGGTACTTCGACGTTGGGTGGATCGGCCACCATCGGGAATGGCGGCATCCTCCGCGGTGTCGGCACTATCACCGGCGCGGTGAATGCCCAGGCAGGCTCCGAAGTCGCGCCCGGCGGGACCAGCATCGCGACGCTGAACACGAACAATTCCGTGACGCTCGCCGGTAACTCCACCTTCCAACTGAACAAGACTGGAGCCACCCTGACGAACGACAAGCTGAAGGGCTTCACCACCATCACCTACGGCGGAACGCTGACCCTCAGCTTCACGGGTGACACGCTCGTTCTTGGCGACAGCTTCCAACTCTTCGAGCCGGGAACAAGCGGGAGCTATGCCGGTGGATTCACCAGCATCACCGGTCTTCCTACCCTTCCTGCGGGATTGAATTGGGAGACCACGAGCTTGAATAGCACCGGCCGCATCACCGTGGTGAATACGGCGAGCCTCCCCAGCTTCAGCCCGAATGGCGGCAGCTACGTGGGTGCCCAGTCGGTGACCATCGCTTCGGATCCGGGCTCGACGATCTATTACACGATCGATGGCTCCGATCCGGTGGTCGATGGACCCGCAACCCTCACTGGAACGAGCCCGGTCACCGGGATCTCGATTGCGACTGACTCGGTGGTGACCCTCAAGGCCTTTGCTGCGGGCAGCGGCCTTTCGAACAGCGCGATCAGCACCGCTGTCTATCGCACGGCGACAAATCCACGATGGGTGGTCGATGCGGATGGCGCATGGTCCGGCTCCGGGAACTGGTACAACGGAATGATCCCGAGCAGCATCGGGGCTCCGGTGGACTTCACCCTACCGCAGACGGCGAACCGGGTGGTCTCACTGGATATCAGCCGGACCGTTGGCAGCCTGACCTTCGGGAACACCAATCCCTTCACCTGGACCATCTCGAATCCCGCAAGCAATACCAGCGTGCTGACCCTCGCCGTCCCCACCGGGACGCCGACGATCAACGTCCAGAATGTGACCAGCACGATTGTTTCCAATCTGGCGGGCACGCAGGGTCTGTCGAAGACCGGTCCGGGAACCCTGCTGCTTTCCGGCAGCAGTTCCTACACCGGAACGACCAGCGTCGATGGCGGCGTCCTTGCCGCGCTGAATCTGGCGGCAAACGGGCTCAACTCGTCGATTGGTGCTGGCACCACGCTGGCACTGAACGGGACGACCTTCCGCTACACGAATGCCGGTTCCAATGGTGCCTTCAACCGCAACATCACGCTCGGTGCGGGCGGCGGGACGATCGATACCGACACGCCCACCAACTTCCTGTTCTCGAACGGCGTCATCTCCGGCCCCGGATCGCTCACGAAGATCGGTGTGCGGCAGTTGATCCTGAATGGAAACAGCACGTATGACGGCGACACCTTCGTGAATACGGCGGAGGTCCAGTTCCGCACGCTCACGTCCTTCGGCAGCACGGTCGGCAAGACGGTGGTGGCTGCTGACGCGCGTGTCTCGGCAGGTGGGGCCGTGATCGGAACCATCCTCGAGAACTTCGAGCTGAACGGTCTGGGCGGCGGCAACGGTGCGCTGCAAGCGAACGATGCCAGCACCAACATCACCTACGGTGGCAACATCGTGCTTGCGACGGAAAGCGGTATTGGCGGCGGCATGCCCTTCGCCATCAGCGGTCCGATCAGCGGTGGTGGCGGTCTCGTGAAGGTCGCCAGCAACGTGGTGACGCTGAACGGTGCCACGAACAACACCTACACGGGAGTCACCACCTTGGGCGGAAATGGCAAGCTCCTGCTCGCCAAGACCGGTGGAGCCATCGCCATTTCGGGTAATATCAACATGTCCAGCGCTGCCAACGCGAACCCGAACAATGCGGGTATCGTGCTGGCCGGTGACGAGCAGATTGCGAATACCTCGGTCATCACCTGGACGCCGACTGCCTTTGGTGGCGGTGTCCAGCAGGCGGGTTACCTCCGGCTGAACGGTCACACGGAAACCGTGGGTGGACTCGTTTCCGCCGGAAACATCAATGAGCCTGCGATCGAAAACCGCGGTCTGGGAGACGGCGGCGCCTACAATGCCGGCACGCTCATCATCAATGTCGCGGAAGCGGCCAGCTATGTCTATGGCGGACAGATCCGTAATGTGGACGGCGGCACCGGTGGCGGCACCATCGCGATCACGAAGACTGGCCTCGGCACGCAGACGATTAGCGGCACGCACACCTACAGCGGTGCGACCACGGTGAACGCGGGCACCCTAGTGGTGAACTCCACTCTCACGGCCAGCCCGGTGACGGTGGCTGCGGGTGGAACGCTGAAGGGCACCGGCGGCACCGCCAGCACCCTCACGGCTGCAGCGGGATCGACCATCGCTCCGGGTGCGAGCGTCGGCACCTTCAGCGCGGGCAATACCGTGCTCGACGGCACCTACGCCTGCGAGATCGACGGTGCCACCGCCGACCGTCTCACGGTTACCGGCTCGCTCGACATCGCGGGTGCCACGCTGAACTTCGACGTGCTGACCGCACCGACCGAGGACAGCTACATCATCGCCAGCTACACCACGGACCTCACCGGCACCTTCGAGGTGGTCGATCTGCCGTCCGGCTACGAGGTGGTCTATGATGCGGAGCTGAAGCAGATCCGCCTCGATGTCGCGCCCGTCACAGGTGGCAGCTTCGCCTCCTTCGCCGAGACCTACAATCTCAGCGGTGTCCCGACGGATGACGAGGATGGAGACGGCCTGCAGGATGCGGTGGAATACGTGCTCGGCACCGACCCGACTGATCCGGCCTCCGCGAACGCCCCGACGGCGAGCCTGGTGGGTGGCAATCTGGTCTTCACCTTCACCCGTGATGACGCTGCCCTCACCCCGGACATCAGCATCGCCGTGGAAGTGAGCACCACGCTCGCGACATGGCCGGAAGTCTATGAAGTGGGCATCGATACCGCCGCGTCTGACGAAGGCGTGGTGGTCACCGACGGCGAAGGAAGCGACACCATCACCGTGACCATCCCGCAGGGAACGGACACCGCGAAATTCGCCCGCCTGAAGGTGACCGTGGCTGTTCCGTGAGGATCGCCTGAATCATCAGAAATAGTCCCGCCGGGGCAGCCGATCCACGTGTCGGCTGCCCCGGTTTTTTGCGTGGGCAGCGAGCCGTCAGAGGAAGTGCATCAATGGCCGTCCATGCTGACGTGAGGTCGCTACTTCTCCGCCTGTTCTTCTGAAGTTCCGTCCTGCTTGCTCGCATGCTAGAAAGCCTTCTCCAAAAGCAGCCAGACAGCAGGGGGCTCGCGATATCGCGGGGATCGGCTCAGCGAGGCTCGATACGGAAGAATCCCTTCGGTCCGGTGGGCGTGAGGTCGAGCTGGAGAACTCCACCGTTGCCAATGGTGACCGCGGGAGCTGTCACGGGATAGAGCTCGAAATTCGAGAGGTTCACCGACCTCTTCAAAGGCAGGGTGAGGGTGTGGCGGCCTGTGCCTGGATGAACCGCAATCACTGGCGTGCCCGGATGCATTTGCTCGACCTGGCTTTCACCATACAGTCCCACGGCATTTGCTCCGGCACGCAGGATCAGCACCAGCTCCTCGTCATTCACCTGCCAGTCGAAGCCCAGCGCTGCCAGGGCAAGCTCGGCCACGTCATTGATGCCGTCACCGTCCGTGTCGTCCGCTGGCGAGAGCGCCTGTCCGGTGAGTGCGACATCGAATTGCTCGACGCTCGCATTGCTCCCGATGGTCAGGGTGGTGAGTCGGGTGCCGGTGGTTGGCGCGGTGAAGGAAAGGTTGAACTGGAGCACCCCGTCCACCGGCAGGAAGGCAGGGAGCGAAACCTGTCCGAGCGTGAAGTCCCCGGCGTTTCCCCCGGAGATCGAGATGGTAGTCACATCGAGCTGGGACGTGCCCACGTTGCGGATGGTCACCACCTGGTTGTTGCCCTGGCTACCCACGGGAACGTTGCCGAATTGGATGCTCGCTTCGCCCGCGACCAGCGAGGTGCCCGCCGGGTGCTCCACCTGCATCTGCGGCGCAGGCGGATCGGGGTCGAAGAGATACACCGCACCGCGCCCGGAGGTATTCGCATCGTGAAGCGGCGCTCCCATCAGGATATTCTCGCCTTCGATCGCCACGGAGAATCCGAGCTGCTCGCCTTCCTTCTGCGTGCTCGCGGTCAGCTTGTCAGCCGGGATGGGGAAGGTGGCCGAAACGATCTCGTAAACATAGCCGCAGCCGCTGTCCGTACCCATGCTTTCACTCTCGGGCACGCCCACTACCAGTCGCGTCCCGGAGATGCCCACCGCCATGCCGAAGTAGTCTTCATTCTCCGGGTCGGGATTGACCAGCGTCGCCACGGGTGAGCCCGGAGTGGCCGAGCTCAGGTCGTAGAGATACACCGCGCCTGCATCCGTGGCACCGCCTTCCTTGTAGGGGCAGCCGACGAGAATCCTGTTTCCGGAAATACCGACCGAGAATCCGAATTCATCTTCCGCTGCCGGGGTCGGATTGTTCAGCGTGCGAATCGGCACGGTGGGCGAGGTGGACGCGATGTCGTAAATGTAGACCGTGCCCGCATCGAGCGCTCCCGCATCCCGGCCATTCGCCCCGACCACTACCTTGCTGCCGGAGATCGCCACCGAATGGCCGAACCAATCCTCCGCCATCGGAGAGGGATGATCGATCGTCAGCACTGGAACGGTCGGCGTCGCGGAAGCCAGATCGTAGATGTAAACGCTGCCGCTATCCAGGATGGCCCCCGCATCGTTCTTCGCGCATCCCACCACCACGATGTTGCCGGTGATCGCGATGGCATTGCCAAATTGGTCCTGCGCGTGGGGGAAGGGATTGAGCAGCGTGTGGGCCGGTGTTCCCGGAGTCGGCCCGGTGGTGTCGTAGATGTAAACGGTGCCGGTGTTGTTTCCCGCGGTGTCGTCCTGATACGCCGATACCACGACCTTCGTCCCGGACACGGCGACCGCGGTGCCGAAGTAGTCGTTGGTCGTAGGAGCAGGATTATCGATGACCAGCCACGGGAGCTCCGGAGTCGCGGATCCGAGATTGAAGAGGCTCACGCTGCCCGCGTTGCTCGCGACCTTGTCGTCCTTTTGGCAACCCACTGCGACGAGGTTCCCATGGATCGCGACCGAATAGCCGAATTCCTCGTGGGCCGACGGGCTGGAGTTATTGAAGGTGAGCAGAGCCGTGGAGGGCGTGCCACTTGCGAGGTCGAAGACATAGGCCGTGCCCACATCGGAGGAAATGCCGCTGTTGTCATCCGGCGCGGTCACCAGCAGGCGGCTGCCGTGAAGCGAAACCGCCTGGCCGAATTCATCACCTGCGGCCGCTCCCGGTTGCTGAATGGTCAGCACGGGAGTAGTGGGGGAGCCCGAGCCGAGATCGTAAACGCAGGCCACCCCGGCATCGGTGCCGCCCAGATCGTCCAGCGAGATGCCCACCACCAGGCGCGTTCCGGAGATCGCGACGGAGTTGCCGAAGTTGTCGTTCAGGAAGGCGGTGGGATTTTGCAGCGTGTGGACCGGTGTGGCGGGCGTGCTGGAATTCAGATCATAGATGTAGGCCGAGCCGGAGTTGTCCGCGCCGTTGTCGGAAAGCGGAGCGGTGGCCACCACCCGCGTCCCGCTGATCGCCAGCGCGTGGCCGAAGTGATCGTTCGTCGTCGGAGTGGAGTCAGCGAGCGTCAGCAGCGGCAGTGCGGGAGTGGGCGATGCGAGATTGTAAACATGAACGCGGCAGGTGTCGCCGGTGCCGGTCTCCTGAATGGCGCTGGCGGCCACGGTGTTTCCCTCGATGGCAACGGTGCTGCCGAAATTGATCGTCGCTGCGGGATTGTCGATCTGGACCACGGGACTCGTCGGCGTGGCCGAGCCGAGGTCATAGACGTAGGCTCTACCGGCATCGCTGCTCGGTGCCCCGGCCTTTGGAGCGCCGATGATCACCTTGCTCCCGGAGATCGCGACGGACCAACCGAAGCCATCGTTCCTCGCGGGCGAAGGATTGGAGAGGGTGAAAGCGGGGACCGCGGGAGTCGGCGAAGCGAGATTGTAGACATACGCGATGCCCGCATCGACCGCCGCGGAGTTGTCCTCCGGCACACCGACCACCACCAGCGATCCGGACACTGCCACCGACCAGCCGAAGTAGCTGGCCTTTGCAGGTATGGGATTGTCGAGCCGGTGGAGCATGGCCCCGCTGGCAGCGTCGTGGACCCAGACCACGCCGCTGTCTTCGCCGCCCACATTGTCGTAGGGCGCGCCGAGCACCACGAGTGATTGCCCGATGGCAGCGCTGATGCCCATCCGGGTGTCGTTCTGCCGCGAGGCGGAGGTTGAGTGAAAGACCTTCGACTTGGAGTAAGGAATCGCCGCTGCACCGGCAGGGAGTGTGCCCGTCGCGAGTGCCAGCATTGCGACCAGCAGTGCTCGCTTCCAAGGAAAAATGCGGGACGAGGCGTTGGCCAATGGGCTCGGGGGGGGAGGGAGCATCGCCATCAGGGTTCCAGTTTATAGAATGGTGGACCGCCGGGGTCGATGAACTCAAACCGGACTTCACCCGCAGGATTCACCGAGATCCCCTGCGGCGTGAATGGGAACGGCTGATAGATGCCGGATGTCCCGGCCTTCTCGATGGAGAACGACACGCGCAGTCCACTGCCTGACGGGGCGATGCGGGGCTGCACCACGCGGATCGAGCCGATGTCGTCCGGATCATGGAATCCGGCGGCATACATGCTCGACTGGAAGATGGCCACCAACTCGGGGTCGGCGTGCTGCCAGCGGAAGCCCAGTGCTGCCATCCGCAGCTCGGCCACGTCATTCAGCCCGTCACCGTCACTGTCATTGTCCGCGGAGAGTCCGTGGCCGCTGAGATGGATCTCGAAGGGGTTCTCATTCGCGTCGCTGTTCGCGATCCGCAGCGTGGTGGTGCGGAGTCCGGGCTGCGATGGCGTGAGGATCACGGTGAAGGTCGTGTCGTCCTCGGCGGGGATGTTTGGCGTCATGCCGGTGGTCACCACGGTGAAGTCGTCTGCATTGCCGCCATGCATCGTGATGCCGGAGATCGAGAGACCGGTGATACCCGTGTTCAAAATCGTGAAGACCGTGCTGCCTCCGCCGCCAATGCCCATCGCTACGGCACCGAAGTCCGCGGCATCGCCGGTAGTGATCTCGACGCTTTCATGAGTGACTGCGATCTCCGGCGCGGCCGGGCCGAAGATGTAGGCCGCGCCCTTGTCGGTGGCGGTGCGGTTGTCCGATGGCGTGCCGATCACCATGATGGTGCCGTCCACTGCCACGCACGAGCCGAAGAGATCACCGGATGAAGGGCTGCCCTTCGAGTTGATCGCGGAGGGCGTGCCCGGAGTTGGATTTGTTAGATTGTAGGAATAAACACGGCCCGAATCCGTGGGGCTGTCACGTAGCGCAGCGCCCACCACCACGCGCGGGCCGGAGATCGAGACGGAGTTGCCGAAGCGATCGTTCGCCGCGGGCGTCGGGACCTGCAGCGAGATTTCCGGGGCTGTCGGTGTGGCGAGCAGATAGACGTGGACGATCCCCGCATTCGCAGCGCCCGCATCATCATCCGGCGAGCTGATCGCGACGCGATCCTCCGAGATGGCCACCGAGCTTCCGAATTTGTCGTCTGCGGATGGCGTTGGGTTGTCAAAGGTCAGCCACGGCGAAGTCGGCGTCGGGCTGGAGAGGTCGAAGACGTAGGCCTTTCCGCTGTCGGTTCCCGTCGCGTCATCACCGGGCGCTCCCACGGCGATGCGGGTGCCGGAGATGGACACGGATTCGCCGAAGCGATCCCCGTTCGCCGGATTGGGATTGTTCAGGATTCTGGTTGGCGTTGCCGGGTTGCTGCCTGCGAGATCGAAGACATACGCGCGGCCCGAGTCGGTGCCGTCGCCATCGTCCGCAGCCACGCCGACCACCAGCAGGTTTCCGGACATTGCCACGGCCTTCCCGAATTCATCGCCAGCACCCGGTTGGGGATTGGGGATGAAAAGCGACGGCTCTGTTAGATCAATGGCCGCAGCATTGAAGACATGCACGCAGCCCGCATTGATGGCTCCCGTGTCGTCGCCTGGTGTCCCCACGGCAAAGAGCGTTCCAGAGACGGCGACTGCGGACCCGAAGGCATCGTCAGCAGCGGGCGATGGATTCTCGATGGTCGCGAGCGGCGTCTTTGGGTCGGACGATCCAAGGTCGAAGAGGCGGATGCGCCCGGCTTTCGATGCTCCCGATTCGCTGTCCGGCGCACCGACCACTACGAGATCTCCCGCGATGGCCACCGCGGCTCCGAAGCGATCCGCCGAACTCGCCAACGGGCTGCTAAGCGCCATGGTGGGCACGAGCGGAGTGCCTGATCCCAGATCGAAGAGATAGCTGCTGCCTGACTCGCTGTCCCCGGTGTCGTCATGGAAGGCACCTGCCAGCACGGTATTGCCGGAGACCGCCACGGCATTGCCGAAGTAGTCTGCGGCTTCGGGGGTGACCTTCTTCAAGGTATGGGTCGGCGTGCCAGGCGTGCTTCCCGCGAGATCATACACATGGCAGACGCCCGCATCCTCCACCGTGAGATCCTTGCGATACTCGCCCACGACGAGTCGCGTCCCGTGAAGCGAGACCGAGGTACCAAAGTAGCCATGCTCCTGTGGTGCCGGGCTGGATAGCACGATTGGGGGAGCCGAGGGTGATGCGAGGTCGAAGACGGCCACCTTGCCCGCGTTCGTCGCTCCTGCATTCGCACCCTCTGCGCCGATTGCCACCTTGTTTCCGGACATCGAGAGCGAGTGTCCGAAGCCATCATTCTGCGCGCCGCTTGGGAGCGTCAGCGTCGCCACCGGCACACCGGGAGTGCCGGACAGGAGATCGAAAACATAGGCTGCTCCTGCATTGCTCGCGAGCGTGTCGTCGCCATGGCTGCCGACCACCACCCGCGTTCCCGAGACGCCGACGGCCACGCCGAAGCTGTCATTCTCCGCTGGTGTCGGATTCTCGAGGTGATGAACGGGGACATCCGGCGTCGCCGAGCCGAGGTCGTAAACGAAGGCGCTGCCGGAATTCTCCGCTCCCTCATCATCGAGCCACACACCCACGACAACGATGTTTCCATGGATCGCGACGGAGTGACCGAACAAATCATCCGCCGTGGGATCGGGGTGGGTCAGCGTCACTACAGGAGTCGATGGCGTGGCCGCACTCAGGTCGAAGACATGCACCTTTCCCGCGCGCTGCGAATCGCCGACCGGCAAGTCCGAGCCGACCACCACGCGATTGCCGGAGATGGCGACGGCTTGTCCGAAGTAGCCGAAGGGCGTGCGCTCCGGGCTCTTGAATTCATGGCGCAGCAGGCCGGTCGCCACGTCATGCACGCGCACCGCGCCGATGTCCGGGCTGGTGATTTCATGCTGGTCATACATCGGCGCACCGACCACCGCGAGGCCGCCATCCAGAGCCACGCACGCGCCCTGCTTGCAAAATTTCTGTGGAGCGGTGCGCGGTGCATAGAGCGAGTGGCGCAGGGTATTCGGCACTTGCGCCGATATCATATCCGTACTGCCCGATATCCACAAAAGGATGCCGGTCATTCCTATGCATGGAATGCGGGGGAGGCGCGAGAACATGGGGGAGGACTCGGACGGGAATGCTTCAGGCCGTCGGGCGTGGAAGCAATTATTACGCCAGATACGATGTGCCGTTCGTGCGCGGTTCCTCTGAGGGTGAAGCTCGTGGAAGCTCGCCGGGATGTCTTTTCATTTCCTAGGGGGGGGATAACCCGGACTTGGAAATCCGGGGTGGGAGGGTGTCCGTTGCGGAGCGGCGGACGGCTGCTCTGTAAGAAAAAGTGTTATCATGAACCAGCTTTTTTAACCGGGTGCCAATTCGTTTCGGATTTTTCGCGGATGTGTGTTTCTTAAGTTTGGTTGATGGTTTTGATGTTCATTAATCCTCAGGTATTCATGGGTGTATAGATAATTGAGTTGCATAGTCCTATTAGCTGAATAGTGCTGCCGACGTGCATTTCCCCCCAATGTCACACATGCGGAGCCTGCGTCTGCTCGCGTCCCTCCTCCTCTCCCTGAGTGGAACCGCCGCGCAAGCTGTAACCACCCCCGGCCTGGACACCCCCGTGCCCATCGCGTCCTATGTCGGCGGCGTATTCCCGTCCACTGCTCCCGGCGATCCGTCCGGTTGGGCCGTGGTGAATGCGTTCCCCAGCCTGACCTTCACCGACCCGATGATGCTCACGGAGATCCCGGGGCAGAATCAATTTCTGGTGACAGGCAAGACCGGCCTTGCCTGGCGAATCCCGAAGAATCCGGCCGCGACGATGGCGCAGCGTGTCCAGGTGATGGACATGACGGCGGTCACGCAAGTATCGGAGGACCAGGGATTCTACAGCTTGGTCTTCCACCCGAAATTCGGCCAGGCCGGTCAACCGGGAGAGCACTCGGTCTTCGCCTGCTACAACCGCAAGGCGAATGCTGGCGTCAGTGATCCGGACCGCAGCTACTGGGTGCTGTCGCGCCTCGAGTGGAATCCCGCGACCGGCACCATCGTCCCGGGCAGCGAGCAGATCCTCATTTCGCAATACGACCCGCATCGCTATCATAATGGCGGAGCCTTGTTCTTCGATACCGCCGGCTACTTGTATGTGACGCTCGGCGACGGTGGTAGCAGTGCCGATACGCTCAAGAATGCCCAGCGCATCAACATGGGCTTCTTTTCCGGTGTCCTGCGCATCGATGTGGACTATTATCCCGGCAAGCCCGGATCGCATGCCATCGTGCGGCAGCCGAAGGATGATCCGAATTGGGCGATCTATGGCACGCCGGTGCCGCGGCCCTCCGGATGGCCCGCAAGTTATTCGCAAGGCTATGGCATTCCGAATGACAATCCGTGGATCGATGCCGGCGGTAGTGTCCTGGAGGAATATTATGCTGTCGGTTTGCGCAGCCCTCACTCCGCCCACTACGATCCGCCGACCGGGGATATCTGGGTAGGCGATGTGGGGCAGACGAGCTGGGAAGAACTCAGCCGCGTGGTGAAGGGCAGCAATTGCCAATGGGCCTACAAGGAAGGTCCCGAGCAGAGCGACTCGCGCACCGATCCGAATATCCTCGTCGATGTCGAGACCACACCGACCCACACCTATGATCACTCGGTGGGAAACAGCATCATCGGCGGCATGCGCTATCGCGGCGCGCGCTGGGCTTCCTTCCTCGGTGGCAAGGTGATCTTCGGCGACCACGGTCGCGGCCGCATCTGGAGTATCGAGCTGCCCACGGGTGGCGGATCGCCGGTCGTCACCGAAATGTTTTCGTCTTTCCGCACGGGGACGAAGAAGGGTCTCGCGAACTTCTCCACGGATGCCGAGGGCGAGATCTATATGATGGATCTCGGTGGAGTAAGCAGCACCGATGGGCGCATCATGAAGCTGGCCGAGCCTGCTGTCTCAGCGGAGCCGCCTCACCTGCTTTCGCAGACGGGTGTCTTCACGGATCTGGCCACGCTCACGCCCGCGCCGGGCGTCATTCCGTATGACGTGCCGAATCCCCTGTGGTCGGACGGTTCGCACAAGCGCCGCTGGATGATCGTGCCGAATGACGGCTCTTTCAACACTCCCGCGGAGGACGTGATTTTCAGCGCGAAGGGCAACTGGGTGTTCCCCGCGGGCACCGTTTTCGTGAAGCACTTCGAGGCACCGATCGATGCAAACAATCCATCCGCGGTGAAGCGGCTGGAAACGCGCTTCCTCATCTGCACCACCGGCGGACAGAAATACGGCGTCACCTACAAGTGGAACGCCGCCGGCACCGACGCCGAGCTGATGGAAGGCGGCCTCAACGAGACCTACGACTACAACACCGGCAGCGGCACGGAGCACAAGACGTGGAGCTACCCCTCGCGCGGCGATTGCATGGTATGCCACAATGACGTGGCGGGGCAGGCGCTCGGCGTGCGCACGGCTCATCTCAATACGCTCTCCTTCTACCCGGCGACCGGTCGAACGGCCAACCAACTCTCGACGCTCAATGATCTGGGTATGTTCGACGTGACACTCACGGCGACGCAGATCGAGGACTTCATCGAGGCCCGCGCTCTCGACGACGAGACCGCTCCGCTGGAGCATCGCATCCGGTCGTATCTTGATACGAATTGCTCGCACTGCCACCAGCCGGGTGCCTCGGGTGAAGGCTTCGATGCGAGATTGGCCACGTCGCTTGTGGAGCAGAATCTGATCGATGCGGTCCCGACGCGTTACGAGGAGCTTGGTCCGGACGGCCGCTATATCAAACCGGGCAATACTTCTCTCTCCGCCGTCTACGTCCGTGCCGCAGCGGTGGGCGATGGCAATGCGATGCCGCCGCTGGCAAAGAACATGGCACATGCCCAGGGCGTAGCGGACCTGCAGGGCTACATCGGCGGGCTGACCGCCCAGGAATTCCAGCCGACGCTGGGTCATGGTCCGCAGGCGCGTTACGTGCGCTTGAAGTCCATCACCGGTCGCCGTCGCTACGCTGCCGTGGCCGAGTTCGCCATCCTCGACTACAAGGGCGAGCGCATCCCGGCGAATCAGGTCGGCGTGAGCTATTTGCGCGAGAATGGGAGCGGTGGGTTTGATCCGGGTATCTCCGCCGATGGGGCCCTTCCCGGCGAGGCGAGTGATGGCAATGACGGGGCGTCCACGAACTTCTGGCAGTCCACGAATCCGGGAGGGAACACCGCCCCGAATCATCCGCACTACCTCGTCTTCGACCTTGGGGAGACGCGGGAGATTGGTGGCTTCAAATACTTCCCTCGGCTCAATTCCGAAGACGGCCGGATTTATCAGTATGTCGTGGACTACAGCGCGAACGGCACCACGTGGACGACGCTGAACTCGGGCACCTGGCCGAATACGCCTGACCCTCAGGAATACAATCCCGGCTACAACAAACGGCCCGCCCGCGTGCACGTCACCGGCCCCGTCGCACCGGTCATGGGGCCATTCGACGTGACGATCGCCTTCGACATGGATGTCGAGAATTTCGCTGCATCCGATCTCCAGGTGACTGGCGGCACGGTCCAGAAGTTCCGTGGCTCCGGCTACTACTATGTGGCCCGTATTTCCCCGTCGGCGGCATCGACCTCGGTGCAAGTTTCTATCGCGGGTAATGCCGCCGATCCGGTCTTCAAGATCGGGAAGGGGCGTCTGGGCAAGGGTAGCCGGGCGAGTACGCCGCTCGCGGTGGTCGTCGTGCCCGACACCATCGCCCCGGAGGAGCCTGGCAGTCTTGCGGCAGATCCCGATTTGCAGTCGGTGTCCCTCACTTGGAATGCTGCCGGGGACAATGTCGGAGTCGTTGGCTACCGCATCTATCGCGGGGAAGACACGCTGCCCATCGCCACGGTGACGGGCACGAGCTACGTGGTCACCGGTCTGGATCCTGCCACCTCGTATGACTTCCGGGTAGCCGCGGTGGATGGTGCGGGGAATCTTTCCTCAAAGGCCCATGTCGCGATCATCACCGATGCGGATCTCCTTCCGCCGTCGGTTCCTGAATCGTTGGCTGCCACTGCCACTGTGACCACGGTGGGGCTTTCCTGGTCCGCCTCGACCGACAATGTGGCGGTCGATGGCTACCGCATCGAACGCGGCGATGTCATCCTCGGCACGGTGGAGGGTCTCACCTTCCTTGATGAAGGTCTCCATGACGGGACCGCTTATTCTTACAAGGTGATCGCGATCGACACCTCGGGCCGCGAGTCCGGGGCGGCGAGCATTCCGGTGACGACGCTGTTCGACACTACTCCTCCCGATGCTCCGGAGAATCTGGCGGCGACCGCGCATGTCACGTCCATCGACCTGACATGGACGGTGCCTTTCGATTTCATCGGCGTCACTGGCTACCGGATCTACCGCGATAGCGTTACGGACCCCATCGCAACGGTGACCGGCACGAGCTATGCCGATGTCGGTCTCGATCCCGGAATCCCATACTCCTATGTGGTCCGGGCCGTGGATGCCCGGGGGAACATCTCGCCGGATGCAACGATCGTGGCGACCACCCTGCCGGACAGTGCAGCGCCGACGACGCCGGGAAATCTGGCAGGCGTCCCGACGATGAATTCCGTCCTGCTTTCGTGGTCAGCCTCGTTCGATGAGGGCGGCACTGGAGTCGATCGCTACCGCATCAGCCGGAATGGCGACGTCGTCGGCTCGGTCAACGGCCTCGCCTTCGAGGACACAGGATTGGAGAGCGGCATCGCATACCATTACCAGGTCGTGGCAATCGACGAGGAAGAGAATATCTCCGATCCCGCGCTGCTCACCGTGACGACGCTTTCGGATGAGGAGAATCCCTCGCCGCCGGGTGATCTCGCCGCTGAGCCGGAGTATCATGCGGTGCATCTCTCGTGGACCGCAGCCACTGACAATGTCGGCGTGACCGGATACCAGATCACCCGGGTCGGCGAGTCCCTGCCCATCGCCACGGTGACCACCCTCGGTCACACGATCGGAGGCCTGGCCACAGGCGCGTCCTACACCTTTGAGGTGCGGGCGAAGGACGCGGCGAACCGGCTTTCCGAGCCCGCAACGGTCACTATCGAGACCCTGGGCTTTGAGGACTGGCTGGAGGAACACGAGCTAACCGGCGAATCGGAACCCGATGCGGACGGCGGGGGCTTGGACAACTTCGCCGAGTATCGTCTCGGAATGGATCCCAAGGACCCGAATGACGACCTGACCTTCCGCCTGGAATGCGCGGTAACCGCCACCGGCATCCAGATCGTCTGTCCCGAGTTGAAGCCGGTGGGCCACTACCATCTGCACGCGAGCAGCGATCTCGCGGATATCACGAACTCGGGAAACCGCATCGCCTCGCTGACGCCGCAGGACATCACGGCTCTCACGCAGGAGCAGCGGGAGCACTATGTGGTCGAAGTTCCGGCGACCGGGGAGAGGAAGTTCGTCATCCTGATCTTCGAGCCGCTTCCGGAGTAACGCAGATTTTCCGCCGGGCCGGTTCTTCGCGGAGAACTGGTCCGCGGATTACTCGATTTCCTTGAGCTGCTTCTTCAGCCGGGCAGTCGCTGCCCGTCCGAGGGTCAGGGGGGCCTGAAGACCTTCCATGACGATCTCGGTCTCGTCGCGGGACTTCGTAGCCATCTTCCGGATCATGCCCGACTGGACGATCAGCGAGCGGTCCACTCGGCAAAAGCCGGAGGAGGGGAGACGCTTTTCCCACTCGGAAATGCTACGCAGCACGATCATCGGTGGCTTGTCCGTCAGATGGACCCGCGAATAGGCCCCCAACGCTTGGATATGCACGATCGACGCGACAACTACGAGATGTGTCGTACTTCTGTCGCCCAGTGCGATCTTGGAGGTCATGGTCCAGGCATCCTGATCGGCGAATTTCTCCGGTATGCCGGGTCTAGGCGCTGCTTCCAGCTTCCGGATGGTGATTTCCAGCCGGTCCGGGTGGATCGGCTTCAGCAGGTAGTCCAGCGCGCTCACTTCAAAAGCCCGGATCGCGAAGCTCTCGTGCGCGGTGACAAAGACCACGTCCGGCGCGGCGGGCCCATCCTGTAGCAGCGGTAGCAGGTCGAAGCCATTGTGCGGCGGCATCTCGATGTCCAGGAAGAGGAGGTCCGGCTGGAGCTCCGCGCAGAGACTGGCGGCAGCCTGCACCCCGTCCGCCTCGCCCACCACGCTGATCCGTGGATGCGCCGACAGCAGATCGCGCAGGCGCTTCCGGGCCAGGCGCTCGTCATCGATGATCAGGGCTTTGCACGGCTTGGTCATGATCATGAGGGTAGCAGGCTCTCGCGGGGAATCAGGACGCTCACCCTGACCCATCCGTCGCCCGTGGCTTCGTGAGTCAGACGCGCCTCGCTGCCGAAAAGCAATTCCAGTCTCCGCCGCAGGTTCGACAGTCCGATGCCATGCGAGCGGGTGGCGTCAAATTCCTGCCAGCGTCCTGTATTCGCCACGGTCACCTGTAGCGCTCCGGAGTCGGGCAATATCTCCGCGGAGAGCTGGAGTTGCAGCGGGATGGGGCTCGTCTTCCAGCCATACTTCATCGCATTCTCCACCAGTGGCTGCACCGTGGAAACGGGCACGCGGCAGTTCCGCGCCTCGGGCGAGATGCGCACGGAGTGGAGCAGCTTTTCCTCAAATCTCGCCTTCTCGACACTCAGGTAGTGCTGCAGTGCATCGACTTCCTCGCCGAGCAACTGGCAGTCACCCGTCGGTCTCAGCGAGAAGCGCAGGTAGCCCGCCAGCTCCTGCGTGAGCTTTTCCACAGCATCCGGGTTGTCCTTCTCTGCGAGGATGGAATTGAGCGCGTTGAAGAGGAAATGCGGGTTCACCTGGGAGCGGAGTTGCCTCAGCTCGCTCGTGCGCGCGGCGGCCTCGCTCTCGGCGGCGCGCAGCTTTACCTCCGCGGTTTCCAGCCACACCTTGATGCCGAAGTAGAGGAGGCTCCAGATCGTGAGGATGCTCGCCCGCAGCAGCATGCTCATCGTCAGCAGGAAGGAGAAGATCCCGGAAGGCACGGAGTCCGCCGTGATGAACCGGGCAAGGAAGTGTGTGGCGAGGGAGTCCAGCGGACCCACGATCATGCAGAAGACCAGCACGCCGGAGCCCAGCTTCCACCAGGCCCACTCGCGCCATGGCAGCCGGCGGAAAATCTCCCGCATCCCCAGCGTGACCAGGATGCCCGAGATGAAGCGGAGCACGAGGATGACGACGATGGTCCCGGCATCGAAGATTTGCAGCAGCGGATAGAGGGACATCACCCCCACGGTCGCCCAGCCGCTGATCTGCAAGGTCCAGAAGAGCCTCCGCCGTGCGGACGCCTCTGTGGCTGCGCCCGCCTCCAAGAGTTTCATCGCTTTTCGAATCACGGCCGTGCTTTGCTGTGCCACGATGGAGACTCCATGACGTGGCAGGGGCAAGCCGCCAACCACTTCCTCACCCGGAAGTGGGATTCCTCACCCCTCTGCCCGATTCGTTAAATATTCTGCCGCATTCGTCAAAGACGGCGTGCGTTGGTGCGCAGGTTTCACGATCCGATTTGCGTAGCGGGCCGAAGGTTCGCGTTTCTTAACCATCTGGAAGCATCTTAACCCCGGAGTGCTTCCCGCGGCTCCATCCGCTCCTGCTCAGTCCGCTGACATGAACCACCCCGCCAAAGTCACCACAGGCATCGCCCTGGCAGCCGTCGCTGCCATCGGTGGCTGGCTGGCATTGCGCGGGGAGACTTGGGCGGCGGGGGACGAGGTGGGAGTGGCGGAAATGATGCCACAGGCCCCGGGCGAGACGCTCCGTAGCGATTGGGCTCCGGAAGAGGTCTTCCACCGCGGCTTCCAGCGCCAGCCATCGGCAGATGACCACATTCTGGAAGCGCTCCGTATCGAGTCGTCCGGAGAGGATGGCGTCAGCCGCTGGGCATGGTTCATGAAGCTCCAGCCAAGCGAAACGCTGCTTCGCGATCTCAGGGACCCCACCACTTTCGGCCTGATTCCCGTCGGGCCTCCCAAGCCGATTCTCCCGGAGTACATGGCACCTCCCACCTGGTTCCCGTCGATTGACGGTGAACCGGGTGCGGAGGTCTTTCAGCATCCCACGCAAGCGCTCACCCTGCTGTATCTGGGTGCTGAAAACGTGCTCTACGCTTGTGACCACGGCCGCGGTGCCGCCCTTTCCAAGGCGGAGTGAGAATCGTCGTCACCAACCGGTGAGGTAGCACTACGGTTGGATCGCATCACCATCGGTGGATCACTTGAGATTGAGTCGCAATACATTGAAAGCCATTGAGATGAGACTGTTTCTCATGTCGAAGTTTCCTTGATCTTCCGGTCTGGTGGGGCCATGTTGGGGTAATCCTTTCAACGATTATCACCATGGAAACCAAGACCAACACCCGCGCCTGCGAAGCCTGTGCCCACTGGAACAAACTCGAGGGCGACGCCGGTGAATGCCGCCGTCATGCCCCGCAGACCATCTCCTTCAAGGTGGACGATGAGATCCAATTCGAGTCGATGTTCCCCGTGACCTCCGCCGACGACTGGTGTGGCGATTTCACCAAGGTCGGCTGATCGACTATCCCCAGAGATTTGGTCATGAGCGTTGCCCCGGTCTGAAAAGGCCGGGGCATTTTTCATGATCATGGCGTCAGCGAAAAAGACACGACCCCGGACGTGCCGAGGTCGTGTCGCAGGGGCGGGGGGAAAGGGGAGGCCGCTCTTATGAGGCGCATGCGGCGAAGTGCTTGTCCACCAGCTCGCGGGTGCTGCGGATGTTCCGGCGGCTGGAGGCACCGAAGACGACCGACTTCAGGTTCGGCAGCTTCGATACCCACTCGATGGCCTCGTCAGGCTTCAGGGCACCGGAGGCGAAGACGGACATGGCAATCGCGCGCACCTTCCGGTTGCGCATCGTCTCGACGTATTTGTCGAAGCCGCCGCACATGCGGAAGCCGATCTTGTTGATGTTCGAGCAGATGATCGGATTCTCGATGCCCACGCTTTCAAGCGCGTCGAGCAGCATCGGCATGTTCATCGTGATGAAGCCGGCCTCCGCATTGTATTTGCTGCGGACGTGGTCGTGGAAGATGCGGAAGGCCTCGTGGAAGCCCATGCCGAGCAGCAGGTCCACCACCACGTTCTGTAGGAAGATGACCGGCGTGGAGAGCCCCTTGAACATCTTCATCTCCATGTCGATGAGGATGGTCGCGAGGCCCTCGACATCCTTCTTCGCCACCGCCATGCCGCCCTTGAGCGCGGTCTTGAAGAGGCCGTCGTCGGGCAGGAATTGGTTGATCGCGCCCAGCATGCCGTGCTCGGTCACGGCATTGTTGTATTTGTGCGCGTAGGGCATGCACGGGTAGAAGTGGAAGCCCTCGTACTTCGCCGGGTTTGCACGGACGTGGTCGCAGACCTCGGAGATGCGGTCATGCGTGGTGCACATAAAAGTCTTCACGCCTTCCTCGTAGGCCGCATCGAGCACGTCGATGATTGCGGACGTGTCTTGGAACTGCATCGCCTGCGCGCGTGCCTTTTCCTCGGACATATGGTTCACGCCGAAGAACTGGTTGTCGCCGAAAAGTAGGTTGTCCATGGGTGGGTGGGGGGAGGGGTGATCACTTGAGGCTGAACCAGGACTTCTTCGGTGCTGCGACCACGGGCGTGGCGCGGGAGTTCGAGGGCGAGCGGTCCTTGTCCGCGATGATCATGGCGATGGTCTTGTCCGTCGCGGCTGCCTCGCGGAAGGTGTTGTTCGTGTTCCTCCGCTTCTGGATGATGGCCTTCACGAAGTCATCGATCTGCGCGGAGTACTCCTCGCCACGCAGGTAGAAATCGACCTCCTTCGTCAGGTCGGTGGTGTAGCGCACGTTCCAGCCCTTCTGGTATTCGGGCAAGGCGGGGACCGCCTCGCGCAGGTAGAGCTGGCACTCCTGGCGGTCCGCATAGAGGCGTCCGTTCGTGCCCGTCATCGTGATGCGCGTGGACATCTTGCGCTGTGATTCATCGCTCCAGTTCACGGAGAGATGCGCGCTCATGCCGGAGGGGTAGAGCAAAGTACTATAGACCTCGTCGTCCGTGTCCGCGGAGAAGATGCTGTTGAGCACCGTGCCGGAGACTCCGGACGGCTCGCCGAAATACCAGTTCACCAGATTGATCGCGTGCGCCGCGTAGTCGTAGAGACAGCCGCCGCCCTCGGCGCGCTGCGTGCGCCATGTCGAGCCCTTCGGCCGCAGCACCACCGGACCGTATGCCTCCGCCAGCACGTGGGTGATCTGGCCGAGCGCGCCGCTGTCCACGATGCGCTTCACTTCCTGGAAGGCACCGACGTATCGGTAGTGATAGCCTACTTGGCTCACCAGGCCCTTTTCCTCGGCCAGCTTCGTGAGCGCCTCGGAGTCCTTCCAGTCGAGACAGAAGGGCTTCTCGCAGAAGACGTGCAGGCCTTTCTCCAGCGCCTTGCGCACCATGCCGGCGTGCATCTTCGACGGGGTGACGATCATCACGGCGTCGAGCGGCTCTTTCTCCAGCAACTCGTCGAAGTCCTTGTAGGCCGTCACCTTGGTGTATTTCACCAGGCCGTCCACGAGGTAGCCCGTGGCGTCGCACACGGTGACGTCCGTGTCCGGGTGAGCATTGACGATGGAAAAGTGGGACAGGCCCATTTTCCCCAGACCGACTACTCCTACTTTGATCATGTGGGGGGGATGTTGCGAGGGGGGAACAGAATGTGAGGGGAGGGAACTCGGGAGATCTCACCCGAGCGAATCGATGACGTATTGGCGGATCTTCTTCAGGAATTCCGGATCGGCGGACGCGGCCCATTTGCCGGAGGTGTCGCGAGCCGTGGTCGAGGCGACCTCGATGGTCGGTGCGAGGTCCGCATCGGTGTCCGCCACGTGGATGCCCGGCTTTCCGCGGAGCCATGCGGCCGTGGCAAGCTGGTGGTCGGTGGTGTGCTCGCCCTGGTCCTTGATGCGTGGCAGCAGCACGATCGGCTTGCCATACTGGTCCGCCATGATGACGGAGCCCATGCCGGCATGCGCCACGATCATTGCCGAGTCCTCCACCGTCTTCGCGAAGTCGAGCTGGTCGAGCTTCCGCGTCCACTTCATGTGCTTCGGCTCGTAGGTGCCATTGCCGATCTGGGCGAAGACATCCTGGCGGCCATGCGCCGCCGTCCACTCGTCCATCATGCGGATGAGGCGGTCGAAGGGGAACATCGATCCCACGGTGACGAAGATCATAGCACCGCCCCCCAGTGTTGTGGACCTCCCGGCCCGCTGAGTTGCGGCCACTGCGTCAGCCACAGGTCGGCGATCTTGCCGGCCTTCTTGCCCGATGAGGAAAGCTTCTCGGCATTCGCGATGCTATCGATCCAGATCGTCTTGCTGCCGAAGAGATACTTCGAAAGCAGCAGCGCGATCAGCGCCGGGGCCGAGCCCGTGGTGATGACCAGCTTCGGACGCTCCTTGAAAAGGATCTTCAGCAACTGGAAAGCGACGATGATAAATCCGAAGCGGTCACGGCGCGAGACATCGCGGATCGTATAAAAATCATGACCCGGGACATCGGCTGCCAGTGATTTATCCAGACTAACATAAAAGACATCCATACCATCAAGTGCTGGCATGATACGTCGCAATTGAACCCAGTGGCCGCCGCCGGAAGCGATGGCCATCACACGTTTTCTTCGGTTCATCGGGGTCTTGCTGGGAGGGGTGGGGGGGGCAGGACCACGATCCGTGAAGGATATTCAGGATCGGGGAGGGAGGGATAACCGCGCGCGGACAAGCGGCGGAGGGAAATACAACCATGCACCTCCGATATGGAGGCCTACCGGGGAAGGACGGCGTGGCAATACAGGTTGCATCTCGGCATGGGGGGAGTGCCTTGATCGCCAGATATGAATATCATTCCGGTGACGCCCGCGAGACTACGGGAATCCCGTTAGGGGTCAATTCCCGAATGAATATCTTGCCGTTACCTGAGGTAAAAGATGCTCAGCGCATCTCATTCACCGCGTCGGCATACGCCTTGTCGATTTCCTCGCGGGTCTTGACCTCCTGCTGGGCTGTCTCGCGGTGGAACCAGGTGAAGCTGTCGCTCTTGAACTCCGCCATCTGCGCTCGCGAGCGGTGTCGGGCTCCCTCGAAGATGCCGCGCAGGCGCTTCTTCCGGTCGCTCTCGCTCATGCGCTGGGTGCCCGCCTGCTGCTGGGCCATGAAGCTCTGGAGCGCCGCGATGTCCCGCGCGAGGGGATTGCCGCGGAGTTGCTGGAAGATGTCGTCCTGCCACTTGTCCGGCTGCATCGCGGCTATCATCAACTCGGTCTGTTGCTGCACGGCGAGGATGGATTTTCCCTCCTTGAGGAAAGCTTCCACCGGGACCTGCTTCCACTTCCACGTGCGGTCGAGACGGCAGCCGAAGCGTCGCACATCGGCGAAGCGCGTGCCCTTTGCCCAATGGTCCTTCCGCTCCGCGGTGAGGTGGGTCACGACTCCGAGCGCCTGCTGCGTCTCGCCATGGAGGATAGGCCCGCCGCTGTTGCCCTGGATGACCTGGGCGTCGATCTCGATGGACTCCGGGCCCACGCCTTTGACCTCGCCTTTTTCAAAGCCGACCGTGCCGCCGCCACCGGCATTTCCGGAGGCCATGACCGGGGTACCGACCTTTGAGACCCCCGTCGCGGCGGCGATCTCCAGCACCATCGGCACCGGCTCATTCACGGGCAGGCGGATCAGGTCCGCTCCCTCGGCAGCTTCCAGTGCGCCGAATTTCCGGATCACGGTGCCGTCGCGCAGCTTCACCTTCAGTCGGGAATTTCCGGAGAGGACGTGCGCGGCAGAGTAGAGGTAGGTGGTGTCGCCATCGCGGCAAAAGAAGCCGGTGCCGGTGCCACGGTCACCCTCGATCACCGCGATCGCTTCCGCCACGGCGGTGTCCGAATGCTTGGCCAAGGTGGGCTTGGCCGATGGCTCGGTGGCCGAAGTTTTCACCCCGAAGCCGAAGAGCTCCGCCCAGATCTCCGGGCAATTCTCCGCGGGCAGTGTGGCGTCGCCCTTGTCGTGGTGGAACTTCACCGCTTGCGCCGAAACTTCGGTCACGGTCACGTCCTTGAAGACCTTGCCGTCCTTGGCCTTCACACTCGGGAAGGTCATGCCCGCAGCGTGTTCACGCACCAGGGTGCGGAGGCGCGCGAGGTCCGCCGTATCGTCCGCGATGACCGGGAGCGACAGGCTGAGCAGGGCGAGGCCGAGACGGATGGTGCCGGACATGGGGCAAAGATGCACGCCGTCGGCGGGAGGACAATTCAGAATCTCAGCCGCAGCGCCAGCGAGCCGAAGTCGGCGAGGCCATCGCGCTGCTCCTCGTATTCCTGGCTCCGCCACGTGTGGACGTAGCTCACCTCCACCTGCCGGTAGCGGATGCCGCCCCCGCAGAAGACCTCCGCGACGAAGGGCTCCCGGGTGATCCCCGTCTCGAAGTCATGAAACATCGGACCGTCGAGCGTGGCGTCGAAAGCGACCGCCCGGGCAGTCGCGCCGAAGAGCACATACAGCGACCAATGGCCGGGATACGGATCATCCGAGTCAAAGTAGAGATTCGAGTAAGCGGTCTCCGTCAGCCGGGGGTCGGAGAAGTCTGGCGGCAGGTGATAGCCCGCGCGGAAGAATCCGCCGACATGCGCCGAGGTGCGGAAGCTGCCGAGCCGCGTGCCCCATTCTGTGAGGCCGTCCATGCGGATCAGTCCGTGGTCGCGGTTCAGCAGGTCCGAGCGGCGCTTCTGGACGAAGCTGAGGTCAGCGGTGATCTCGTTCGGGATTTGGTAGTCCCAGCCGTTGAATTTCGGGATGTCCCGCGTGCTGTGGACGAAGTCCTGCGAGTTCTCCGCGAGCGAATTCGACCCGGTGGTGCCCAGCAGCAGTTCCACGGAGTTCAGGACCGAGTCATCCTTCGCATGCAGCGAAAAGCCGAGTGCGGACCATCCCGCATAGCGGCGCTCACCGGGCGGTTGCACGTAGGGGCCGGCGCGCTCCGGCGTGTACATGAGCTGCGTCAGGGAGAAGCCGAAGTTGTATTGGATGTTCGACGGGTCCTCGAAGCCGGTCACCTTCTGGAAGAGCCAGAAGCTATCGGCATCGCCGGAAAGCCGCCGCAGCATCCGCTGGACGGAGCCGAGGTCCTTGATGTCGCGGTTCGACGAGATCCACGAAAGCCGCGCGCCATTCGTGTAGTCGCGGTCGGTATTCGCGAAGAGGTCGTTATCCAGATAGAAGGTGAGATAGCCGCCACCCCAGTCGGGCAAGGGACTGTCGCGGTCCGCACGCGCGATGCTCGCGATGAAGAGAGAGGCCAGCGCTACGATGCGCGCCACTGTCAGGCTGGAACCGGGGAGGGGACTTTTCATGCCGGAGTACAAAAGTTGGGGCGGGCACCCCTCCCCGAGTGCCCGCCCCGCTACAGCGTTAACTGCAGCAAATCTTCAGTGCCGGACCGGCGGATCGGTTTGCCCGATTTGTTGTCCGCATTCTCTCCCACTGTCAGGTGTCATGAATCAACGTTTAAGCGAATGATTCGGTGGAGGAGTTGCTGTCAACTTGGGGGGCTTACCGTCTTGGTCGGCTTGCAATCGTACGTTCGTTTTCTTCCCGGATTTTGCAAACGGTTTTTTCACCGTGCTCCCTTGAGGCCGCCCTTGAGGAAAGAGACGATCAACAGGACGAGGAAGACGAAGAAAAGGATCTGGGCGATCTGGTAGGAAGCTCCTGCGAGGCCGGTGAAGCCGAGGAGCCCGGCAACGAGCGCCAGAATCAGAAAAGTGATGGTCCAGTGAAGCATGGGGTTATGCTGATTTGTTCGGAATAAGCTTTCGCAAAAATCCAGCCATCTTGGATTTCTGATTTTTCATAATTGAAGATCAGTGGTTTACGGTGATTCGGGATCCGGGGTGGGCCCTGCTTTCCGGTGCAACCTGCTCCCGCTGAGGCACCGTTGGGTGCAAGCTGCATGGTGGCTGGGCACAACCCGTGCTTGCCACACACCGGGCGGTCCCTTTCCTTCCGCCCGCACCTCATGAGCGAAGGCCTAGCGATTTTCACCTCAGGCGGCGATTCAGCCGGCATGAACCCCGCCGTCAAATGTGCCGCCGACTATGCCGCCATGCGCGGCTACAAGCCATGGCTCGTCTATGACGGCCTGCGCGGTCTGATCGATGACAAGATCGTCGAATCCACCCCCCAGCTCCTCTCGGGGATCCTCCACCGCGGCGGCACCTTCCTACGGTCGTCCCGGTCGCAGCGGTTTTTCGACATCCAGTACCGCCGCCAGGCATTCGAGAATCTCGAGCGCCGCGGTATCAAGAAGCTCATCGTAATCGGCGGCGATGGCTCCTTCCGCGCGCTGAATCAATTCTACAGCGACTTCGGCGTTCCCTTCGCCGGCATCCCGGCCACGATCGACAATGACATCGCCGGCACCGACTACTGCCTCGGCGTGGATACGGCGCTGAATATCATCCGCCAGTCGGTGGACTCCATCCGGGATACCGCCACGTCATTCTCCCGTGCCTTCGTCATCGAGGTGATGGGCCGCCACTGCGGTTACCTCGCCATGGTCAGCGCGCTGGCCTGCGGTGCCGAGCTCTGCCTGACCACCGAGATCCCCTACGATCTCGAGAAGATCGGCGCGAAGCTGAAGCACGAGATCAAGCACGAGGGCCGCGACCACATCATCGCGATCGTCGCGGAAGGCACGAAGATGGCGGAGTACACCACCCGCTACATCAATGACGCGATCGGGATGGAAGCCCGCCTCACCGTGCTCGGCCACGTCCAGCGCGGCGGCTCGCCGACCGTCCACGACCGCATCATGGCCTACAAGTTCGCCGTGGCTGCGGTGGATTCCCTCGTCGCCGGGCAGACGAATTCCATCATGGTCTATCGCGACGGCACCTTCGGCAACCTGCCGATCCACACGGTGGTCGATTCGAAATATCAGATCGACCCCGCGATCATGAAGCTGTGCGGGCCGCTTTGCGCCTGACACAGGGCCTTCCAAGAAATTCCGGGCGGGTGCGTTCACGATGATGACAGGAGGCGGAGACGAGTCCGCCCCACATCATTCTGGACGCGCTTTCCCACATCACTCGTGGTGGGATAGGCGCATTTTTGATGTTGGGAAAGCGCCTTATTGATGGATAATTTGACGTAAAATGTCAGATGGCTCTAAGGGGCCGCTGGCCAATCCGTTTCTGATGATGAATGGCGGGAGCACCGCCAGCATTATCATGAACGACGACCTTCCGATCCAATACGAGCCCGGGAAAAAGCAGCGCCGCGTGGGCTGGGGTGCCTTTTCCATCTCGGTGCTCATCCATGGCATCTTCCTCCTGCTGGCAGTCTTCTATTTCATTTCGTGGATCGATAAGCCCAACGAGCCCGTGCCCAACTTCATCCCGGGTGGCGGGGGCGGTGGCAACAAGGGCGAGACGGCAAACAAGGTGAAGACCCGTGCCCGTGCCATGGCCACCCCCACGCACCGCCCCGTGATCGCTTCCACGGGTGCCGCTACTTTCTCGCTGCCGGAATCCAGCACCCAGGTCATGGACGTCGGTATGCCGTCCGCGCTCTCCAGCGCGGGTGAAGGCGGCGGCGGGGGAGGGGGTAAGGGCGGTGGCCTCGGCACAGGCGTCGGGACTGGCACAGGCCCCGGCTCCGGCCCGGGAGTGGGCAAGGGCTTCATCGACACCACGCCCTTCGGCAGCCGTGACCAGGTGGCGGGTGCAATGCCGGGCCGCTTCTACGACTTCAAGCAGACCCGCGATGCGAAGCCGGTGAAGGACTACGATGTCGCGAACTACGACCACTTCGGCAGCCGCATCATCAAGATCCAGGACAGCAACTACCGCGCGACTGCCTTCCGGAAATTCTTCGAGTCGCCCGACACGCTGTATCTCACGCAGATCGCCATCCCGCTCTCCGATGCGGGCACCGCGCCGCAGTTCTTCAATGTGGCGGACAAGGTGAAGCCCTCGGGATGGCTCATCCACTATCGCGGCGAGGTGGTCTGCAATCGCGACATCACCTTCCGCTTCGTCGGCACGGGCGACGATTATCTTGGCGTCTTCGTGAAAGGCCGCTGCCGCCTCGTCGCCGCATGGCCGGGCGTCCGCTCGCACGTCATCGGGGACTGGGAACCCGCCGAGCCCATCGCCGACAGCGGCCCGACGCCCCTCGCAGGTGGCCCTGTGACGAAGGGCGATTGGATCAAGATCCGCAAGGGAGAGAAGGTCCAACTCGACATCGGCATCGGCGAGTGCCCGGGTGGAAAGGTCGGCTTCGTGCTCATGGTCGAGGAAAAGGGTGTCGAATATCGCACCATGGCCAACGGCCAGCCCATCCTCCCGCTCTTCACCACCGAAACGATCAGCGAGCAGACGAAGGAGCGCGTGAAGAAGGATTTCTCGAACTGGGAATTCGAATGGGAGAACGTGCCTGTCTTCCCCGTTTCCCAGGAAAGCCGCATGGGTGGGGATCTTTTCCGCTGACGGCTGGCACAGGGCCGGGCGGGGGCCAAGTGGTGGCATCTACTCCGAATACATGTGAATGCCTTTCTGTCCCGGAGGGACACGGGAGTGTAGCCGGTGGCGTGAGCCACCGGACATACCGTGGAAAAATCAACCCGCCCCGGCAGGGGCGGCGGAAATGGGCGCTGTTTATTAAAGCTGCGATCACCGACCGCCGTCCTCTTCACCCGCACCACCGGATGAATTGCCACCCGCGGCGACTTGCGTTAAAGTCCTGACGTATTGAATCCCTATCAATCTCCCCAATCTTCCGGGCCATCTCCCGAGTTCGGTAACAATCTGGTGATGCGAGTGAGGTTCGGTTTGGCCTACTCCATCGGCCTTGCGATTGCCGGGCTGATCATGGTGGACTGCGGAGTCAGGATCATCGATTTCAATCCCGTCGCCGCTTGGGCAATCCTTTTTTCGGGCGTGGCTAACATCGCATTGGGTGTGATTGCCCGGGGTCGAACTTATTTCGAGGTCTTCGAAGACAGGATCGAACTCCTCTCACCGGTCTTCACAAAGATGCGCCGCACCAAGCCTATCAAATCGATCCGCTCCGGAAGCCTGCACCACCGCTTGGTCGCGCGGCGCGACGACTTCGCTCGCTTCATCGCATGGCAGCGGGATCACCCGCACTGACCCTCTCAACCGCTCTCCGGCAGGAAGCTCGGCATCACCAGTCCGGTCGGCTGCGTGTAGGGCCCGCGGACCTGCATCAGGTGCAGCTCCACATTCCGCGCGCCCCAGCGATAGAGCTCGGCGATCATGTAGGATTCGTGGGTTGGCACCAGGAAGATCGGCCACCCGCCGCGCGGCACGGAGAGCTGGGCGTGCAGCAGCGCCAGCGCCACGTGCTCGTCCGCCATCACCCCGGGACCGATCATCCGGCAGCCCGCGTGATCGACCGACGTGAGCCAGCCGTCGATTTTCCCGGATTGGTCGCGATACACCATGGTTCGCCAGTGCCCGCCGGGATTCTGGATGAAGTGCGCGAGGTCCTTCGCCCGGCGGATGCCCGCCAGATTTTCCTCGAGATCAACCATGGGAAAGAGATCCGCGGTGGTCGCGGGGCGGACGCTGCCATGAGTCATCGGCACCGGCGGCAGCGGCGCGTCCGAGGGGATGCGCATGTCCTGATACGCCATCACGGCGCCGAATCCCGCGCGGGTGTAGAGCGAGTAGGAATCGAGATTCATCGCACTGGAGACGAGGCGCACCGGCAGCGTCCCGGCCTCTGCCAGCACCTTGTCCAGCAGCATGCGGGCGACTCCCTGCCGCGCGTATTCCGGTGCTACCGCCATGATTCCCACGCCCACGTGCGTCTCGCGCGGGTGGTAGAAGCACACGCCCGCGAGCTTCCCATCCAGCTCCACCACCAGCCCGCAGCCGGGGTCGAGTGACTCGTAGGTTTCCGGAAAGATCCGGCAGTCGCGCGGCCGTCCGCTGAAGATCTCCCTGCCGAGGGACTTCTTGTACCAATCGTTGGTGGATCGGTGGATCAGTTCTGCCACGGCATCTACCTCGCCGGGATTCAAGGGGCGCACGACCATGACCTGAAATTGGCGCATGCAGGGACAACAGGCGAAAACTTTTCGTGCCTTACTTGAGGGTATCTCCAGCGCGACACGGAAATCACTGGAATAATCCACGAGGCGGGGAATCGTATCGTCTGGCCTCGGGTCGCGTTTGTCCCATGGCTGCTCAAAACCACATCAAATCCAACCAACCCATGAAAGCTACCAATGCCCTTGTGACCGCCGCACTCGCCGGAGTCTTCGCCGCTGGCACCGTCGCCTCCGCCGCCTACATCCCCGGCGACAAGGACAAGGATAAGGACGACTGCCCCGGCAAGGACAAGGAGAAGAAGGAGGAGGTGATCGTCTCCGGCGACAAGGATAAGGACAAGGACGACTGCCCGGGCAAGG
The DNA here is from genome assembly GCF_025950085.1 of Luteolibacter flavescens. NCBI lineage: Bacteria > Pseudomonadati > Verrucomicrobiota > Verrucomicrobiia > Verrucomicrobiales > Verrucomicrobiaceae > Neoluteolibacter > Neoluteolibacter flavescens. The sequence continues at coordinate 128,968 of NZ_JAPDDS010000013.1, read as the reverse complement.
AGAAGGACAAGGAGAAGAAGGAAGAAACCATCGTCTCCGGCGACAAGGAGAAGGACGACTGCCCCGGTAAGGAAAAGGAGAAGGAAAAGGAAGAGAAGGAAATCCTCTGACCTGATCCCGCCATGGAATGCCCCGCGGCTGTCATACGTGCCGCGGGGTTTTTCCGTGCCCTGATCCGTCTCGCCCCGACGCATGAGCGACCCCCGATTTACTTCCGGCGTGGAATTGGCCACGGGCATCGGCCTGCGGGTGCCGCACTACGCCCACATCCTGGCTGAAAAGCCGTCCGTCGGGTGGTTCGAGATCATCTCGGAGAATTACATGGTGGAAGGCGGGCGTCCGCTCGCGGTGCTGGATCGCATCCTCGACCAATACCGCGTCGTGCAGCACGGCGTGGGCATGTATCCGGGGAATGCGGGCGGCATCAATTTCGACCACCTGCGCCGGCTGAAGCGCTTGATCCGCCGGACGAAAACGCCGTGGATCTCCGACCACCTTTGCTGGGGCAGCGTGGATGGCACCATGAGCCATGACCTGCTGCCCATTCCCTTCACCTTCGAAGCGGTGAGGAAGACGGCGGAGAATCTGCGCATCGCCCAAGACTTCCTTGAGGTGCCGCTGGCGGTCGAGAACGTGAGCAGCTACGGCGAATTCAATGGCGACGAAATGACCGAGTGGGAATTCCTCGCGGAGGTCGCGGAGGCGGCCGACGTCGGTATCCTGTTAGACGTGAACAACATCTATGTCTCCTCGGTGAACAATGTCTTCGAGCCGCTGGATTACGTGAATTTCGTGCCGCCGGAGCGTGTGGCGCAGATCCACATCGCGGGGCACTCGCGCTACGAGCGCTTTATCGTGGACACGCACGATCACCCGGTCATCGACCCGGTGTGGAAGCTTTACGAACGAGCCATCGAGCGCAGTGGGCCCGTGGCCACGCTGCTGGAGTGGGACGGACGCATCCCGTCCTTTGACGAGGTGTGGACGGAGGCAAGGAAGTCCGAGACCTGGCGCGAAGCCGCCTTGGCCAAACGCGCGAACGATGAAGCCGCTTGAGGAAATCCAGCGGGAGTTTTTCGCCGCGCTGCAGCTACCCCTGCGCGGCACCAGCCGGCGGAGCACGGAGCTGCCGCCGACCGACGAGGGGCATTCGCCGGACTTCCTCGCCACGGCCGACCGGCTGATGAAGCCGACCGCGAGCCTGTCTTCCGCGGAGCGCCTGGAGCTTTACCACCGCCAGTACTGGTTCCGCGTGCTGGATTCCGTGGCGGAGGATTTTCCCGTGCTGCGCCGGATGGCGGGCGAGGAGAAATTCTGGGAGTTGCTGGAGGCCTACCTCCAGGCATGCCCGTCCGGCAGCTACACGCTGCGGCATCTCGGGCGCTCGATGTCGAAGTTCGTCGCGGGTTGGGATGGACTTGATGAAGACCGTCAGCGCTGGTTCTCCGCCATCGCCGGGATCGAGTATGCCTGCATGGAGATCTACGAGGCTGCCGGGCGCGAGCCCCTGCCGCCCGAGCGCATCGCCACCGAGGTGCTGGAACTCCAGCCGCACGTCCGCCTCATGGCGCTCCCCGTGCCCGCGGACGATTGCTTTGAATGGGATGCTTTTTCCCCGCAGGGCGAGTCGCCCGTCCGCCTCGCCGTGTGGCGCGGTCCGGATGGACGTGCCCGCCGCGTGCGGCTCGATGCCGTGGAGTTCGTCTTGCTGGAGAGATTGAAGGAAGGCCGGAGTCTCGAAGCGCTCTTCGCCGATCCCGTCGAACCCGAGCCGGGTCCGGAAGACGTGCAGCGCTGGTTCTCCGACTGGCAATCCCGCGGCTGGATCACGGCTCGCGGCAGCGAGGTCATCGAGCTGACCGCACGGCCGGACGAGGACTGGACCGGCGTGGACAAGATGGGCTCGCAGGCAAGGGCGATGGAAGATTAGCCCCGCGGTCTAACAATGGTCCGGGACGTGGATTCCCTTCCGGAGCCATCCCTGAAAATCATGCCCGTCTCCCGATTGGTTCCTCATTCCAATCCCGCCCGATCTTTCTCCGGCAATCCGCTTTCCCACGCCGCCGCGGCATCGGGATTGTCGGCCTGCCACGACTCCTTCAATCGCCGCAGCATTTCCGCCCGGATTTCCTCGTCGCTGATGCGCTCGATCACGCTGGCGACTCCCTCGTGCTCCCGGGTCCCGGTTTCGATGAGGGTCTTTGCGAGTGTGTCGTATTGATTTCCGGGCGGCAGCTCTGCGAGCCAAGTTATACTCCCGTTCGGATCGCTCCTGCTCCAGTCTGAGAATCCCCCGAGAATGCTCCCGGGTAGCTCGTCATCCGGGTGCCGTGTCGTCCATGCTCGCATCACTGCGGAGCGGTCGATTTTTTCTCGGGTAAACGGATTCCAGTAAAAAAGCGAGGACACGAGTCGCTCGTCCAAGTCATCGCGGTCCTCGGGAGAAATCTCCAGCGCCGCCAAGGTCGCAAATGCCTGCTCCGGATCCTCCATTCCTTCGCGCATTAGCACGCCTTCCCGGATCGCCATCGCTTCGCCATGGGAGGCTGTCTCCGCCCGTGCCAATAGCTCGTCACGCTCTTCCGGCGTTCCCCACAGGCGGGCATGGGCCTCCTGGGCGACTTCCCGAAGATCCGGGTCGGTCTCGCGGTCAAATCGCTTCTCGAACTCCACGGGGTCCCTCCCGGCGAGGGTGATCAAGGCATCTGCTCGATGATCATCGAGGTCTTCCGAGATCACCTCCGGCACCTCGCCCGCCAGCCAATCGAGCGCCGCTGCGGGATCGTGGGTGATCCAGTGGCCCATTGCTTCGCTCACGTCGTCTTGGTCATGTTCCATCGGGTTCCGGTTCAGCGCCTGGATGAAGTCGCCGCCGCCTCGCTGGGCCAGCACCTTCAGGAGCATCCTGCAGAGTTCGTACGGCACATCCTCGTCTCTGTCCGTCCACATAGTTGACCGGAGATTCCGCATCCAGGTCTCCAGATCTTCGGGTGGGATCCGCTCCAGGGCTCTCTCCGTTTCATCCCGCAGTTCGAAATCCACCGTGATCCCCGGTGATGCCTCCCATCGCGAGACGATCCGTTGCTGCACTTCTTTCCACGGGCGGTCTTCGGTCGAATGGCTTGCTGCCGCCCTGGAGTCGGACTCCCGCGAGGGCGATGGATTTCCTGCCGAATCCGCGCCGGAATCGCGGCCTCCCGATGAGACGCGCGAGGTCGTGTAGCCCGTGGCGAATGCCGCGGCGACAGCGCAGATCATCAGCAGTCGAGACATGACGTCGGACTTCATCGGGACTCGCCGTTGGCTCTTTCCGCGTCCTGTTTCACGGATTCGATCTTCCAGAGCACCGACTGACGGGCGTCATAATCTAGAGTCATGGCCATCGCTGCCGCCCTTGCCTCCTCCGCGTCTCTTTTCGCCCACTCCTTGAACAAGTAATCCCGGGCGCAACTGATCACGTAGGGATCGGGATGAGTGGCTGCGGCGGCCAGGAAAGAGGCGCGGGCCTCGGGCGTCTCCGCCGCCTTTGCCGCGCGGGCCTCGCAGAGGCGATGCGCGATACCACAGTTCTCGTCATCGAAGCGCTTCACCTCCCTGAAGGCTGTCGCGTCATCGACGTCGGAAAGGCTGGCCACCAGCATGTCCGCGACCTCTCCACCGACTGACTGGGTGCAGTCCCACATGTCTCCCTCATTCTTCACCGCGTTCCAGGCTGCAATAGCCCCGCCTTGATTGATCCACGCCGCGATCACCGCCTTGCGACTTGTGGCAAATCTTTCCGGATACCTCGCTTTCGCCTCCGCATTGGCCGCGACCGGATCGAGTTCCGCCCACCGGTAAAAGAGCATTTCTTCCAGATCCCGGTGGACGTTGAGCGGGTCGCTGGACCGCTGCAGTTTGGCGAGGGCGGCCTTCACCTCTTCCCCAGTGAACGAGCGGACATGCCGCCAGTGCTGCCGCCCGTCGATCGACCCTCGAAGGGCCCCTTGCAAGAAATCGCGCGACGTGAGTCTGGCTTCTCTGCTCTCCTCGCTCCTCTGTCTCGCCTTCGTGCCCGGGCTGTCATCCGACTCCTTCGCCACAGTTCCGGTGCGCTCCTGAATCGAGCCCGTCCCATACCCAGCCAGCACGGCAATCGCCAAGGTCACCACGAACCAAACGTGAATGCCTGCTTTCCGAGGTGGGGATGAGGACATGGAAGAGGAAGGCCTGATACTCGGGGAAAATGATCTCGTGAGATAAACAATGCCGAGATTGGGCCGGAGGCACAAGGTCCTATCGTCCGCGAATCCTGCTTCATCGGTATCTCCCGCAGATTCGGGAGACGCAGCATCCCGCAGGATTATTCAATTGAATCCCGGTCGCAACTTCCGGCTTTACGCCTCGGGATTCTCCGGGGTCCTGACGGGGAGAACTGCTTCAAAGGCGGCAATGGCGCGGTCATACCATATTGCGAGTTTCTTCCATTCTTCGGGCGGCTCCACCCACCACGCGAACTCCGAATTGCACCAATAATCCCCGATGATGACCGAATAGCTCACTCCGTCGATGCCGGCTTCTCTTGTTTTCGGGGCGACAGGAATGGTGAGTGCGGTGAGTCCATCAAGAAGGGTGGTCGCAATGGAGGAGTTGATTGCCGCATCCGAGCCTTGAGCTCCCGGTGAAGTTTCGGGATCCTCTCGCTGATTCCATTCGATCCGACGAACGCAAAAGGTGCCCTGATCTTCGAAAAGGGTCCAAGCGGTGCAGGGCTCAAAGGATGGAATCTTGAGCAGCTTCACCCGGATGTTGCCTATCCGTCGGGGCAGGCCGGGGAAGGCATCTGGTGCTGCCAGATATGCAACAGCGAGCGCACTCTTCGGGTCGCGGTGCTGGAGCATGAGTTGCTCGAGAATCATGAGGGTTTTCTAGCCGAGGGCGGAAGACGATCACAACCGCTGAAGTCGGCCCGATCGGTGAGGGGACGGGATGAGGGACGCCCCTGCTCCTTATTTTTTCCACCAGTCCGCTTCTTTTTCCCATGGCTCGCGTTCCTCGTCGCGGGTGGGGGAGGCAGGGTGCTTCTGCTCGTCTTGGCGCTGCCGCTCGGCCTCTTCCTCGAGGCGCAGTTCTTCGATGAGATCTTCCGCCTCGCTCGGGCGGCGCTTTCCGCTGCGGTAGATGCCCACGGCGAGCAGCACCACGATGCCGAGGCTGAAAACGAGGATCACCACCATCGCCAGGGCAAAGCCATCGGCGGGGTGCATGAGTCCCAGGTTCATCGCTCTCAGGCGGAGATGATCCGCCGCATGGGGATCATGTTCGAATACTCGAAGCCGTTCTTGCGGAAGAAATTCTGCGACTCCGCGCTGATCTTGTCCGTCAGCAGGGTGATGCGCTTGAAGTCCTTTTGCTTCGCGAACTCGATCACGTGGTCGAGCAGCATCGAGCCGTAGCCCTGCCCGCGGTGGGCCGGGTGGACGATCACGTCTTCCATCAGGATGACGAAGCCGCCCATGGCCGTGGAAATGGTGAAGAGAAGGTTCACCATGCCGATGATCCGGGTCTCGTTCCGCACCACGAAGATGCGGCCGCGGCTTGGTTGCTCGAGGATCAGTGCCAGCCCGCGCTCCTGCACGTCGTGGTTCGAGGTGAATTCATCGGACTCGGAAAAGAGATCCATCACCAGATCCGTCAGGCCTTGCAGGTCCTCGATCGTCGCGGTCACGACCTTGGGCCGGTTGGCGATGATGCTGGGCGAAGATCCTTGGCTCACGCGCGGACGGTGGCACGGTCGCCGGGGAGCGGCACGCCATTTCAAGGGCATCGTGGAAAAATTTCCGCCATTCCGGGGATTTGGCGCATTGACAAGCGAACCTCGGTTCCTAGAGTGCGCGCCCGCCCGAGCCTGACGCCCGGCGCGGATACCAGTAACGCCTTTTTTCCGAGACAGCCATGAAACGCACCTTCCAGCCATCCAAGCGCACCCGCAAGCGTCAGCACGGATTCCGCGCCCGCATGGCGACCAAGGCCGGCCGCGACATCATCAAGCGCCGCCGTCAGAAGGGCCGCAAGCGCCTCATTCCGAAGGGTGCTGAGATCCAGTACGCCCGTCACACCACCCAGCACGGGGTCTGATAGCTCTCACTGCGCGCCGCGCACGGCCCATGCGCCTCCCGCGGTCGCACAGTATGACGAAGCGCGCGGATTTCCTCCGTGCGCGGAAAGACGGCCAGGCGAAAGCCGGCCGTTTTGTCGTGCTCAGCACGCTCGCCGATCCCGCGCTGCCTCACCTGAAGCACGCGGTGATCACCACGCGGAAAGTCGGCAAGGCGCACGACCGCAATCTCCTGCGCCGCCGCATCCGCGCCATCCTGCAGCTCCACGGAGCGCGCCTCGCCGATCCGAGGCGCCTGCTCGTCACCATCCCGCGCCCCGGCTCCGCCACCGCGAGCTATGCCGAGCTGGAGAGCGACTGGCTGAAGCAAGCGAAGCGCCTCGGGCTACTTTCCGCGTGAAAAGTTCCAAGTGCAGGTGGAGGGAAGTGCCAAGTAATAAGTCTCAAGTGCCAAGGATAAGTATGACCCCTTGGAATCGCTCGTCAGACAGTCGGTTTTTGGAACTTCGAACTTCTCACTTGGAACTTCCTTGAAGCGCCTCATCCGCATCGCCATCCGCGGCTACCAGATTTTCCTGAATCCGGTGCTGAAGGCATTGTGCGGTCCGGGCAGCGGGTGTCGTTTCACGCCGACGTGTTCGAATTACTTTTTGCAGGCAGTCGAGGCCCATGGATCGCTGAAAGGGTCCTGGCTCGGGGTCTGCCGGATTTTCCGCTGTCATCCGTGGGGGGGCTATGGTTATGACCCCGTCCCGCCGAAACGGGGTGCCGCAGAAAACCACGACACCCACCGTCCCGCCGGGCCCGACGCCTGATACCGACCCGACTTTGACCTGACCGCGGGACCTCTCCTTTTTCCTCATTTCCCATGTACGACCGCAAGACTTGGATCGTCGTCATCGTCTGCAGCTTGCTGCTGGCGGTAAACATCTTCTACCAACAGAAGAACGGCCAGATGCTCGCCGAGCAGAAGCGCGAGCAAGCCGCCCGGGAAGCCGCCGCGAAGCCCGCGGACGCTCCTGCCACCCCGGCCGATGGCAGCGCTCCTGCCGCCACCGGTGACAAGCCGAACTCGCTCGTCGAGGCCGAGCCGCCCGCACCCTCGGTGGTCGAGCAGCTCGTGAAGATGGAGACGCCCGAGGCGATCTACACCTTCACCTCCATCGGCGGTGGCCTGAAGACGGCTGAATTCAAGAACCAGACTCCCGGCTTGGAAGGCCCCGTGCTGCTGAATCGCCACGGCAGCAGCCCGGTCGGCGCGCTCGCCGACGGTCCGGACCGCATGGAGACCACCGCCTATGAGTTCGTGGAAGCGGACTCGATGAAGTTCCCGAATTCCGAGCACTACAAGTCCATCGTCTTCCGCGGCAAGCTGTCCTCCGGCCTCTGGGCGAAGAAGACCTGGTCCCTCCGCGAGACCGGCAACGAGGGCGATCCCTTCTCGCTCGACTTTAAACTCCAACTCGAGAACGGCGCGCAGAATAACATCAACCTCGAGAACTACAGTCTCTTCCTCGGCGTCGCCTCGCCGCTGGATACCGTGGAGACCGCCGCCCAGACCGGCTTCGTCCGCGTGGATGACCGCAGCTTCTCCTTTACCGCCGCCACGGAATTCGCGGGCGGGTGGTTCAAGGACGAGCGCGAGCTGATTACCGAGACCATGGAACGCGGGGACATCGCCGGCGTGGCGAACCAGTTCTTCGCCACCGCCATGAAGCCCGCCGAGCCCGGTCCTGCGATGATCTGGGCGAAGGTGTCGAACGTGAATCTCAAGCCCGGAGCGAAGCCGCTGAAGGCGGTCCGCGCCGGTCTCCAGCTCCCTACCGTGACCCTCGCTCCGAAGGACTCGCGGACCATGAGCTACCACGTCTTCGCCGGGCCGAAGCAGAACCGTGTGCTCCGCAAGATGGGCGAGGATTGGGGCAAGCTGATGAACTACGGTTTCTTCAGCCCCTTCAGCCGCTTCATGAGCTGGTCCATCTTCTGGGTCCACTCCGGCATGGAAAAGATCTCCAGCAAGTGGTCCTGGGGTCTCGCCGTGGTCGCCCTGACCATCCTTCTCCGTCTCGCCATCTGGCCGCTCTACAATCGCTCGAACCGCACCATGAAGCGGATGGCGAAGCTGAAGCCGGAGATGGACAAGCTGAAGGAGAAGTATCCGGACGATCCTCAGAAGATGAACACCGAGATGATGGGGATGTACCGCAAGTACGGCATTAATCCCCTCGGCGGCTGCCTCCCGATGCTCGCCCAGCTCCCGATCTTCTTCGGCTTCTACTCAATGCTGCTGCACGCCGTCGAAATGCGCGGCCAGGAATTCCTCTGGGTGAAGGATCTTTCCCAGCCGGATACCGTCACGCACCTCATGGGTCTCGCGATCAACCCGCTGCCCATCGTGATGGCGATCACGAGCTTCCTGCAGATGGCCATGATGCCGAATACCGGCGGGGACAAGACGCAGATGCGGATCATGAAGATGATGCCCTTCTTCTTCCTCATCATCTGCTACAACTTCGCATCCGCCCTCGCGCTTTACTGGACGGTCTCGAACGTCTTCTCCATCGCGCAGACCTGGATCTCGAACCGCATGCCAGAGCCCGAGCTGAAGGCGAAGGCCGGTGGTGGCACCGGCAAGAGCTGGGTGGAGCGCATGGCCGAGAAGCAGGCCGAAATGGAGCGCATGCGCCAGGCCCGCGGCCGCGTCGTCGAGCCCGGCACGGACGATCCGAACTCCAGCAAGAAGCGCCCGCCGCGCACGGGTGGTTGATTGCCCGGTGCGCTTGCACGTTCTCTTTATCCAAAGGCCGGCCCATCACGGGCCGGCCTTTTTTTCTGCCACGTAGCGGAGCGACTGCGTCGCTCCGGCGTCTCGCGCGTCGCTGGAGATCGCCGCTTACGAGTCATCTTCAAGCCCGACAATGGATCGCGCCCGGGAATCAATCTTCAAGCCGCACCCAGCCTGAGCGACGCAGTCGCCCAGCTACGTTGAGAATGCCACATTGAGAAAGACGGCTCCTCCCGAAGACCGCTACTCCCCCGTTCCGAAGAAATGCTCCAGCGCCTCGACGCAGCCGTAGCTGTGGTCGAGCAGGCAGGCGTGGCCGCCTTGGGATGTCACGTGCTGGCGGATCTCCGGCACGGCATTCGACGGGCAGGCGAACATCGCGGCAGCCTCGGGGCTGAGCATTTCAAAATCATTGTGGCTGTCCCCGATGGCGAAGGTCTGCTCGCGGGTCAGGCCGAAGTGCCGCGCGACCTCGGCCAGACTGCTGCCCTTTTGATACTTCTTGTGGCCGAAGCGCAGCCAGATCGAGTTCCGCTGCCAGCCGAGATAGGGCTCGTTTGCCGCCAGCGATTCCACCCGGCCGATGATCCACGCCATCTCCTCCACCGTGCGGGCCACGAGTCCGGCGGGGTCGCCCGGTTGCTCGATCCAGGTCGCACCGGTGTGCTCCTCCACTTCCTTCCGGATTGCGTCGAGGATGTGCTGGATCTCGTTGAAGAAGGCGTGCTGCTCCTGCTCGCACTGGTTGTTCCACGAGGCCAGCGGCGTCCAGCGGCCGGAGGCGGTGGGCAGCCAGATCTCCCGCTCGCGGGCGACCACCCAGTCCGGGACGAAGGGGAAGCGACAATCCGCGAGTCCCTCGGCGACGTGTCCGATGGAGCGCCCGGTATTGATGCCCCAGATCGCACCTTTCTCCCGGCGCAGGCGCTGGATGGTGTCGAAGAACCGCTGGCTGACCGGCGGCTTGCCCGCGGGGTCGTGGAGGGTGCCGTCGAAGTCGAAGGACAGGATGGCTCCGGCTTGGGCAGGCGTTTCGAGCGGCTTCATGGCCCCGGGATAGCGGCCCGGGAGCGGGGGTCAAGCGGTCACTCCACCGGGATGGCCCGCTGGGGCTCAGGTTCCGGCTCGGGCTCCTCGATCACCTCGGCGGCGCGCGGCGGCTCTTCCTCGGCAGGCTCCTCCACAGGACGCGCCTTGGGAGGCTCGGGCAGGGGCTTCATGCGGGGTGCCGTTTCTTCCACCGGCTTCGCGCGCGGGGAGGAAGGCGGTGCGATATCATCCTCCTCCACGGGCAGGGCGCGCTGCGGCTTCACCAGCACGGGCGGCGGCATAGTCTGCTTCGGCGGCTGCGGAGCGGGCTCGGCCACTGGTGGAGCCGGGGTGGGGGCGGGCTCCTTCGCCGCGATCACGATCTGCGGTGGCGCGGGCTTCCGGCGCATGCGGATTTCCACACGACGGTTCGGCGCCTGCTCGTCTACGCTGCCCTGCTTGAGAAGGGGCTTGGTTTTGCCAAAGCCACGCGTCTCTATCTTGTCGCTGGGCAGGAAAAAGGTGCGGGTCAGGTAGTTCTCCACCGCGGCGGCGCGCCGCTTGGATAGCTCCAGATTGTAGTGATCCGTGCCGAAAAGATCCGAGTGGCCCTCGATCCAGCAATAGAGCTGCGGATTCTTTTCCAAGATCATCGCCAGCTTCATCATGCCGACGCGGGCGCTTTCGCGGAGTTCGGCGCTGTTGTATTCGAAGAGGAGATCGCTCGGTAGCATCGTCATCTTGCCCACCAGCACGTCGGCGGGCAGGCCTGCCATGTCATCGAGGGAAACGACACCATCCAGCGTGCCTGCCGCTGCGGTGCCGCCGACACCCTTTTTCATCAGGTCTTCGGCGAAGCGGTCGATCGCATTGTCCGAGACGACGGCCGCGCCCGGGTCCACGATGATCTGGGCATCCGCGGCCAGCGGCATGGGCTCGGCGGTGCGTCCCAGCTCCGGCAGGGCGGTATCGATGTCAAAGCCCGCCGAGGGATCGACGATCACGCCGGAGGACTCGCCCTCCAGCGCGGGGTTCGAGAGGCGGATGGCGAATTCCGGATCGCTGAGGTCCGGCTTCAGGTCGATCTCGGTGTCCTCGGGCAGCTTCGCGAGGATGTCGATTTCCTCCATCAGCGCCATTGTGTCCGGCGGCGGGGTATTGTCCTCGACCGGCGGGGTGAGATCACGGTCGGGTGGCAGGATTTCCACCTGCTCGATCTGCACCGGGCCGGTCTCGATCTCGGCGCTGGGGACGAATCCCATGCCGATCTTGATGTGGCCGAGGGCGAAGAAGGCCGCGACGTGGAGGATGATGGCAATGAAGAACGCCACGCCGGCCCACCAGCCGAGCTTGTCGGTCGCACCTGGCAGGCGCAGCGGCATCGATTCGCGCGATTCGCGCCAGCTATAGCCGTCGTCCACGGCGCAACTATACGCCGCGACGGCACCGTGACAATCACCTGCTTGCGAAGCAACTTGCGGCTTGGCACCACCTGTGCTGATTTACGCCGCCATGCCTGCCAAGAAAGCTGCCAAAAAAGCCGCCGCGAAGAAGGATGTGTCCGCCCAGGAGATCCCGGTCCAGGAAACGCCAGTCGCAGAGCCACAAGTGCCTGTAGTCAAGGAAGTGCCCGCCAAGAAGGCAGCGAAGAAAGCTGCCAAGGCCGCCAAGAAGGCAGCCGCGCCAAAGGCCGTGAAGGCTGCTCCCAAGCCGCCCGTGGACGTCGCCAAGGCGGCATATCTCAACTACATGGATCGCGTTTCGAAAGGCCTGCCGGGCGATCAGGACGGCGACTGGCATGCTGCGGTGAATTCCGAGGGATCTTGACCCGCTTTGGGCTTTTCCCGGCACGGGTGCGGACCGACAGTCCGGCCCGTGAGCTGTTCGTCTCTGGGTATTGGTTTGGCGGGGCTCGGCACCGTCGGTTCGGGTGTCGTGCTCGCCTTGGAGCGGAATGCCGGCCTCATCTGCGACCGCACCGGCGGCCGGACCGGCGGCCGGGTGAAGCTGGAGGTGGCCAAGGTGCTCGTGCGCGATCCCGCGAAGGTCCGCCCCGTCACCCTGCCCGCAGAGACCATTACCACCTCGTGGCGCGAGCTGGTCGAGGATCCCGCCGTGGACATCGTCGTCGAGCTGATCGGCGGCACTACGGATGCCTTTGAGATCGTCGCCGCCGCCCTGAAGTCCGGCAAGCCGGTGGTCACGGGGAACAAGGCCCTTCTCGCCGAGCGCGGCGTGGAGTTGTTCGCGCTTTCGAGGGAGTTCGACGTGCCGATCCATTTCGAAGCCGCGGTGGCCGGGGGCATCCCGATCATCAAGACGGTGCAGGAGAGCTTCATTGGGAACCGCATTCACTCCATCACCGGCATCATCAACGGCACTTCGAATTACATCCTGGAGCGGATGACGACCGGCGGCTTGGAATTCTCCGCCGCACTCTCCGAAGCGCAGGCGCTGGGCTACGCCGAGGCGGATCCGGCGCTCGACGTGAATGGCTGGGATGCCGCTCACAAGGCCATCCTGCTTGCCACGCTGGCCTATGGATTTCCCATCGACCCCGCGAAGGTTCACGTCGCGGGCATCGAGCAGGTCCGCCCGATCGACATCGAGTTTGCGACCCGCCTAGGCTATGTCGTGAAGCTGCTGGCCGTGGTGCGCGAGCATCCGGGTGGCGAGGTCGAGTTGCGGGTCCAGCCGTCCTTCATCGCGAAGAGCCACATCCTCGCGAGCGTGAATGGTGTCTTCAATGCCGTGGCCGTCCATGGCGATGCCGCGGGCGAATCGCTTTTCTACGGTCGCGGCGCGGGTCAGGACCCGACCGCTTCGTCGGTAGTCGCCGACCTAGTGGAAGCCGGGCGCTCGCTGCGCCAGGCGACCGGTCACCGCGGCTTCCTGCCCTACCGCGAGAATGGCACGCTGCTGCCGGTGGAGGACACGGAGACCGCCTATTACGTGCGCTTTGACGTGACGGATCGCCCCGGCGTCATCGCCGAGGTGGCCCGCGTGTTGGCGGATGCCGGCATCGGCATCTCCGGTACCCACTCGCCGGTGAAGCCCGACCAACCGGATGCGGATTTCCTCGACATGGTCTTCCTCCTTCACACCTGCCGCTTCGGCCAGTTGCAGGAGACCCTCGAGAAGATCGCTGCGCTCGATTGCATCAATAGCACCCCGGTCGTCTTCCGGATCGAGAAGCTGTAAAGAAAGTCGCCCGCGGCGAGCCCTTCCGGACCCACCGCGGGCGGTGTGCACTTATACCAATGAGATCAGTCTTTCCCGGCTGCCGCGGTGGCCGGGAGTGAAAGGAGATACTCGCGACGCTGGTCCGCGAAGCTCTTCAGCGGCATGCCTCCGTGGCCGAAGCCTCGGGGTGCCTCCGTCTCTCCGGGGGAATCCGAAGTGAGATTCTCGAAGGCCTCGGTAGTGGAGGTCTTCCGCGTGTCGGCGGCGACTTCCTTGCCGGCGAGTTCACGATAGCGGGCGACAACGGTTCCGAGGTTCTTCCAGTCGAGGTCCTTCTCCGCGAGCGTGTGGATATTTGCCAAGTAGCGTTCGCGGAAAGCGGGCACGGCGAGGAGCTTCGAGCGCAGCGGCTTCTTCGCATCGTCGAGTCCGGTGAGCGGATCGAGCTTGAGGCCGCCACCTTGTGAGGCAGAGGGAGCGGGTGCGCCCTCGGGACCGCCCGCATCCGGGCCGCCCTGTGGCGGGCCTCCGCCATTGCGTCCGGGGCCTCTGCCACCACCGCCGCCACCTCCACGCGGGCCGCCGGGGCCGCCCGCGGCACGGAAGGCCTCGTTCATGTCGGCCGGGATGGCGTGGAACTTCCCTTCCTTGTCCCGGTACAGGCTGTAGTCGCTGGCGCGTGTCCAGTAGCCGTCGCTATTCAGCAGCCCGCAATCGAGTGCGAGGAACCACAGCACGCTCTCCACATCGAGGAGAGGGGAAATGGCCGCCTCCAATTTATCGGCGGGTGTCTCGGTCAGCGTTTTGCAGAGCTTGATGAGCGCCTTCCAGTCCTCGTCGTCTCCGGACTTCATCTCGTAGCGCTTCTTGTAGTCCTCGATGTTGTCGCCGATGTAATCGAGCCCGCCTTGGCCGTTCGGGGAGCCGGGGACCTTCCAGCGCGCGCCTTTCGAGGTGCGGTAGTTCTCCTGGACGAAGTCCTTGTTGAACTGCTGCTGGTTCACATAGACGCCCCAATTCTCGCCATTGATGACCACCCGGACGAGATTCGCCTTCGGCGCGGCGATGTATTGCCGGGCGATGTGCGAGAATAGCACGGCGCTGAGGAAGCTCCCGTCGCCATTGCTGTTGAGAAGGTTCAGCGTCTTGTAGCCGGCGAGGCGCTGCTTCGATTCGGTGTGGTCGATCGAGACGTTGAAAGAGCGCTTCTTTCCGGCGGGGACCATCATGTAGCTGGACATGCCGCGGAAGTGGATGCCGACGCCGGGGTAGGTCTTGCCGTCCACGGTCATCGTCGCGGGCACGTCCACGTCCGTGCCGTGAAATGCCTCGAGCTCGGCTTCCCAGTCGGCATTCTCGAAATCGAGGAAGAAGGTCCGCAGGGTGTTCGCGGCGTAGAGATCGCCGGACTCCGGTTTCACGTCGGCGGGAGAAATGCGGGCACCGGGCGTGGCCGGAGTGCTGTCTTCTTCACGCGGGCCAAAGCCCCCGGGTCCACCGGGACCGCGACGCGAGCCGCCGGGGCCTCCCGGTCCGCCGCGTTGTTGGCCGGGATTTGCCTTGAGGAATTCACGGGCAGCGGCGCGCTCTTCCTTGTCGAGGAGCTTGTTCGAGTCCTTGTCGAATTGCGCGAGGATCTTGCGATTCTCCTGCTGCATGGGGCCGCCGCGACCGGCGAAGCCGCCCGGTGGTCCTCCATCGGGCGGGCCGCCTTCCGGCGGTTGTTGGGCGAGCAGGGGAGTGAGAAAGAGGGCGGCAGCGGAAAGGTAGAGTTTCATGGAGCTTCGAGTCAGCCCCGGAGGAGAGAGACGAGGGGTGAACACTCGGCCTGGAGAAAGGTTGCGCCCATCGTGGTCCGCATCGCTCCGCGTGCGGTTCGCCGGTCGGGGAAGCTGTGGTTGGAGTCCGCTGTCATCGTCAGTCGGTCCGGGAGCCGGAGGTGAAGCCCGCCGTCAGATGACTTCGACCGCACGCGGAGCGATGCGGACCACGATACCGGGGCACAATAAAAAGCCCGGAACCTCTCGGTCCCGGGCTTTTTGTTAGAGGCGCTTCCTTGCGGACAGGCGATCAATGCTCGCGGCAGAACTGCTCGAAGCGGGTCAGGCCCTCGTTGAGCACGTCCAGCGTGGTGCAGTAGCTCATGCGGATGCCGTCGTCGTAGCCGAAGGCGACGCCCGGAACGGCGGCCACCTTGTAGCGGCTCAGCAGCTTGTCGGTCAGGTTCATCGACTTCAGGCCGAGCTGGCCGGTGTAGATGAAGAAGTAGAAGGCACCCTTCGGCTCCACCACGCGGATGTTGTGGATGGACTTGAGGCGCTGGAACATGAACTGGCGCTTCACGTCATACTCGTCGCGCAGGTCGCTGATGAAGGTCTGGTCGCCCTGCAGCGCGGCGATCGCGGCGTATTGGCCGAAGGTGGTCGCGTTCGAGACCGTGTGGTTCTGGATCTTGTCGATCGCTTCGGCCAGCGGCTTCGGCGCGGCGGTGTAGCCGAGGCGCCATCCGGTCATCGAGTAGGCCTTCGAGAAGCCGTTCACGGTGATGGTCAGGTCGTAGAGCTCCTGGCTCAGCGAGGCGATGGAGACGTGCTTGTTGTCGCCATAGACGAGCTTTTCGTAGATCTCGTCGGAAAGGATGATGATGTCCTCGGACAGGGCGACCTCGCCGATCTCGCGGAGTTCCTTCTCGGTGTAAACGGCGCCGGTCGGGTTCGATGGTGTGTTCAGGATCACCATCTTGGTCGCCGGGGTCATGGCGGCCTCGAATTGCTCGGCGGTCATCTTCCAGCCGTTCGACTCCTGGGTCTCGACGAGCACCGGCTTGCCACCGGCGATCTTCACCATCTCCGGGTAGCTGACCCAGTAGGGGGTCGGGATGATGACCTCGTCACCTTCCTCGACCACGGCGAGGATGGCATTGAAGCAGGCCATCTTCGCACCGGCGGTGACGCAGATCTGCTTGGGGTCGTAGGCCAGGTTGTTGTCGGCAATGAACTTGGCGGCGAGCGCGTCGCGCAGTTCCGGGATGCCGCCGGAAGCGGTGTACTTGGTCTTGCCCTCCTGGAGGGCGACGATGGCGGCGGCCTTGATATGCTCCGGGGTATCGACCTCCGGTTCGCCGCCTGCGAGGCCATAGACTTCCTCGCCGCGGGCGAGCATGGCCTTGGCCTGGTTCGTGACGGCCAGGGTGAGGGAAGGGGTAACCTCTTGGATACGTGATGAAATGCTGTCCATGGAAGCGCGCGGATGGTGTTTCTCGCCCGGTCGGGCGGAGCACGGTCTTTTCGCGCGGCCCCCGGTCGGAGCGGGCGGCTTTTCTGACGGGCAGGAGGCTTTGGCGCAAGTGAAATGGTCCACCGGATGCCGGTCCGGAGGGCTGGATTCTGGACAGGAGTCGGGGATTTTCGTACTCGGGATGCGATGTCGTCGGCATTTCGGCTCTATCTCCTGCCTTTCCTTCTCTCCCAAGCGCTTGCCCTGCCTTCGGGCGTGTGGATCAGGGATGGAGGAGAGGAACCGGCTTTTCGTGAGCGTTTGGAAATTACCGTGGGGAAACATGCATTTTACCACGATGGGGGAGACGTCCGGCCTGCCGAGATCGAGGAAGAAGGAGATACCGTGCGGATTGTCCAAGATGGAGTAGCTCCCCTGACCCTGACTCCGGGCAAAAACGGAGGCTGGACCGACCAAAAGGGTGGGACTTGGGCTGCGAGAGACGAGGTGCTTAAAATCGATCCCGCGTGGACCGAGGTCACCCTGCGCCTCGGCGACCAGTTCGGCCCGGTTCCCGAGGGATTCGGGATCACTTATCGGATCTTGAATGAGAGCGGGTATTGGGACCCGCTTCTGGTCACTCCACTGTTGGCCGACGGAGGAGTCGTGGTGATCAAGGCACCTCTCAATGGCAGTATTCATCTGCGGCCGGAACATCCCGATTTTCCCCGTGGCTACTACTCGGGTAGGTCCGAGATGAGGATTGATGGAGCTGGAGAGCTGAACTTGGAGTTTGCTCGCGGTCAGAAGTTTGTGGGAACAGTGGCCGATGCGATGACCGGAGAGGTCTTGGTGGGAGCACGGGTCTTTCCGATGGTCTTGACCCCTCCCATATTTACTCCTGAGCGAAGTCGCCCGGTCGTTTCTGATGCCCAAGGGAAGTTTGAGATCCGAGGCGTGGAGCGATCCTTGTGGGTGGATCACCCCGACCACGAAAGCCAGAAGGTGGAGATATCCTCAGCGAGGAAGTCAGACGACGGTTCCTTGCTCGTCGTGCTGGAGCGAGGCGAGGCCATCGGCGGCATCGTAACGGATGCCTCAGGACGCCCTCTCAAGGGCGTCGAAGTGTCCGGTGACATCGGCAAGGAGACCTTGAGCGATGCGGAAGGAAAGTTCCGGCTCGCCGGTTTGTCGAGATGGGCGGTCAAGAACACCTGTCGTCTGTATTTTTCAAAGGAAGGGTTTGAGGCTGTCACGCTGGAGGTAAATGAAATCGATGCGGCAGGGGTGAATGTTGCCATGGATGTCCCTCCTAATCTTACCGGTCGTGTCTTGGACGTAGGTGGTCGGCCGGTGGCCAGTTACCGATTGAGCTATAGCTCCGGGTCGGCACCGACCCGCCTCTGGCAGTCGCTTGATGTGATCGCGGCAGATGGGCGGTTCTCATTCTCGCCGAAGGACGTGTCGAAAGATGCAAAGGAGCTTTGGATCGGTGTGGAGTCGTCAGGATACGCCCGATGGGAAGGACTGGTGTCGCTTGATCAGCTCAAGAAGGGCGGTTTCGAATTGGGGATCGTATCGGGGCGCTCGTTGTTGGCCTCGGTGATCCTTCCTGCGACAGCGACTGGTCTGGTCACTGCGGAACTCACTCCCCTGCTGCCGGGGGAGCAGTCGCCCGGCAAGGTGTTCGGTTCATTGAAGGAGTCCTTCAAGCCCGGAGGAATGCTCGTTTTCAATCATCTCAAGCCGGGTCCCTACGAGCTGAGGATCTTCTGTGCCGGGGCAGTCCCACAGCGTCGCTCGATTACCCTGAAAGATGAAAACATCGATATCGGAGAAGTCCGTCTCGGTGGATGCGGCATTGTTTCCGGAAAGACCGCTCTTCTCGCCAAAATTACCGGGCCTTGGGCTTTCGCCGACGGCGAGGTCCTTCTGGACGGATTTCAGGACCCTGTCTTGAAATTCAGGACCGATCGCGATGGCAAGTTTCGCCTCCCCTCCGTCCCTGCTGGTGAGGTTGAAATCAAGGTGACATTCGATTTCGGCGAATCACTGTACCGGAGGGTCGCCAAGGTCACAGTCCCCGAAGGCGGGGAGGTGGAGGCGATCTTCGATAAATGAGTTCGGACCCGCGGCTCAAGCCGTCAGGTCATTCATCCAGCCGCCGCGGGCGGTGACCCATTTGCCTTTCTTGATGACCTCGGGGAAGCCGAGGCCGTGGGAGGCGGCGGCGGTGAAGACGTCCCATGCCTGGCTGGCGAGGATGCCGGAGAGGACGATGTCCCCGCCGGGCTTCAGCGTCTTGATGATCACCGGGAAGGCCTGGATCAGGACGGTGGAGAAGATATTCGCGAGGACCACGTCGTATTTCTTCCGCGGCTTCCACTTCAGGATGTCGAGTTCCTTGGCCTCGATACCCTCCACGTGGTTGCGGGGGAAGTTCCGCTCGGCGACGGCCAGGGCGAAGGGATCGTAGTCGCAGGCAAAGGTGTCACCGGCCCCGAGTTTCTTCGCGGCGATGGCGAGCAGGCCGCTGCCGGTGCCGAGGTCGGCGCAGGTCCACCCGGCGGGGCGGGACTTCGCGATGTCCACGAGGAAGCGCAGGCAGGTCGAGGTGGTGGCGTGGTCCCCGGTGCCAAATGCCATTTCCGGCGGGATGCTGATGATGTCGCGACCGGGAAATTCCTTCTCGAGCGCCTTCAGGTCTTTCGCCGCGGAGGCCTGGGTCACGATGAACTTGTCGCGCACCTTCAGCGGCGGCGGGAGTTCCGGGCCGGCCTTTTTCCAGTCGGCGGAGAGCTTGCGGACGGAGCCGCCGAATTGCTTCGCGATGGCCTCCGCTTCCGGCTTCGTGGCGCAGAAGACCTCCACCCGGACGGATTTGCCGCCCTTCAGGACGTGGAGCACGAAGTTCGGATTGCCGTGGAAGCGATCTTCCCAAGCGTCGAGCCACTTGGAGGCGGAGAGTTTTGACCAGACGAACACGCCCCTGTTTTAAAGGGACGACAGAGAAAGTCCCAACATCATTTTTGCGGATCGAAAGACGCGGCGCTTTGATTGGGTATCCCGTCGAACCCTGATTCCCACCATGCCATCCATCCATCGCCGCCAATTCCTCCAAAAGACCGGCCTCGGTGCCGGTAGTCTCCTGCTCGGCTTTCCCGCGATCGTGCGCGGGCAAAACCTGAACAGCCGCATCAATGTCGCCTGCATCGGCGTCGGCGGGAAAGGGGACAGCGATGTGAATGACGCGGCGAAGTGCGGTGGCACCATCGTGGCGCTGTGCGACGTGGACCGGCGCTTCCTCGACAAGAAGGCGGGCCAATTCCCCGAGGCGAAGAAATTCGCCGACTACCGGAAGATGCTGAGCGAGCTCGGCTCGTCCATCGACGCGGTGACGATCTCGGGCCCGGACCACATGCACGGCCCGGCGGCCATGATGGCGATGGGCATGGGCAAGCACATCTATTGCCAGAAGCCGCTCACCCAGACCGTCTTCGAGGCGCGCGAGCTGAAACGCATCGCCGCGGAAAAGAAGCTGGCCACCCAGATGGGCAATCAGGGCAGCGCCGCCGATGGCCTGCGCCGCGCCGTGGAGGTAATCCACGCCGGGGTCATCGGCGCGCCGAAGGAGCTGCATGTGTGGAGCAATCGCCCGATCTGGCCGCAGGGCATGGACCGCCCGCAGGGATCCAGCCCGGTGCCCGGCCACCTGGATTGGGACCTGTGGCTGGGACCTGCCGCGGAGCGCCCGTATGTGGACAAGGCGTATCACGACTTCGCCTGGCGCGGCTGGACGGACTTCGGCACCGGCGCGCTCGGCGACATGGCCTGCCACACGGTGAACATGCCCTTCCGCGCGCTGAAGCTCGGCTATCCGACCGTGGTGGAGTGTGAAATGGCGTCGCGCATTTACTCGGAAAGCTACCCGCTCACCTCGCGCATCCGCTTCGAATTCCCCGAGCGCGACGGCCTGCCGCCGCTCAAGTTCTGGTGGTATGACGGCGCTCCGGACAAGGAGTTCAAGCCACTGCGCCCGTATCCGAATATCGTGAAGGACGTCGTCGCGATGAAGGGCAGCCTGCCCCCGAGCGGCTGCCTCATCATCGGGGAAAAGGGCATCCTCTTCTCGCCGGACGACTACGGTGCGCAGTTCTTCCTCCAGCTCGAGGGCGAGACCAAGTTCACCAAGGGCGAGGACCACGAGGCGGTGAAGGCAGTGCCGCAGAGCATCCCTCGCTCGCCGGGTCACAATCAGGAGTGGTTCGACATGATGAAGAACGGCACGCCCGCTTACTCGAATTTCGATATCGCCGGCTACCTCACCGAGATCATCCTGCTCGGCTGCATCGCGCTGCGCGTCGGCGAGGGTGTCCGCATGGACTGGGACGGCCCGGGCATGCATTCGCCGAACTGCCCGCAGGCGGCGCAATTCGTGAAGCGGAACAATCGTCCCGGGTGGTAAAAGTCGCTTCGGTCATCGGCGCGGCCGCCATGCTGATGCCGGCATCTGCTTCCGCGCAGGTGCCGGACGAGGCGGCGTACCGTCGTCATGCGCTGACCCGCTCCGGCGATGCGGCACGAGGCAAGGCGCTCTTCCACGAGCAGAGGATGCTATGCGCGCATTGCCACTCGGTGGATGGCAGCGCCAGCAAGGCCGGGCCGGATCTCTTTGCCGCGGGCGATGCCTTTGGCCGGCGCGATCTGATAGAGTCCATCTTGAAGCCCTCCGCGACCATCGCCCCGGGCTATGGCACGGTGATCGTGGAGACGAAGTCGGGCACCACCTTCCAGGGCACGCTCAAGCAGAAGAACGAAGCGGGCGTGGAGATCATGGGTCTCGATGGAAAGCAGGTCTCCATCGCCGCCGCGGACATCAAGGAGCAGTCGGGATCGTCTGTCTCCCTGATGCCCGAGGGGCTCCATCTTCAACTCACCACGGATGAATTCACCGACCTCGTCGAGTATCTGACCACCCTGAAGCAGGAGGAATCCACGCTGGCGGGGGATCGCGGAATGCCGCTGGAAATCCCGAAGCTGGCGAAGCCGGTGAAGGTCGAGCCCTTCTTCGCGAAGGAATTCAAGCTCCCGCGCGTGCGTGCGGAGAGCGGCCTCACCTCGCTGCGCGCCATTCCCGGGTCGCCGGGCGCATTCCTGCTCCTGCACCAGGGCGGCACGATCTGGCGTGTCACGAAGACGACCACGGGAGAAGAGAGCGAGGTCTTCGCGAACCTGACCGACGTGGTCTTCAGTGAACGAGGGCCGAATGGACTGCTGGACGTGGCCTTCCACCCGAAGTTCCGCGAGAACAGGAAATACTATCTCTTCTACCAGACGCTGGAGAAGGGCGAGGTGATCACGCGGATCGAGGAGAAGAAATTCGACCCGGCATTCAAAGGCGATTCGGGGGATGCTCCGCGGCTGCTCATGACCATCGCCAGCGTCGCGGAGGACCATAGCGGCGGCTGCCTGGACTTCGGTCCGGATGGCTTCCTCTATCTCGTGATGGGCGATACCGGACCGCATCACGATCCGAACGGCCACGCGCAGGATCTCGGCCTCCTGTTAGGAAAGGTCATGCGCATCGATGTGGATCGCGAGGAAGGCGGTCGCCCGTACGCGATCCCGCCGGACAATCCCTTCGCCGACCAAGCGGGGGCGCGGCCTGAGATCTGGGCATACGGCTTCCGGAATCCCTGGCGCTTCAGCTTCGATCGCCCCACGGGGGATCTCTGGCTGGCTGATGTGGGGCAGGATCGCTTGGAAGAAGTGGCCATCGTCCGCCGTGGCGAGAATCACGGCTGGAATGTCTTCGAGGGCTTCGAGTCCTTCTCCAGCCAGTATCGGAAGGAAGGGCGCGAGTTCACCCGGCCGGTCTTCGCCTATCGGCGGAAATACGGGAACTCCGTGACCGGCGGTCACGTCTATCGCGGCAAGGCGAATCCGTCTTTCCAAGGCGTCTATGTTTTCTCCGACTACACGTCGAAGATCCTCTTCGGCATCACCGTGGAGAATGGCGTCCTGAAAACCGCGCGCCAGATCGGCACCGCCCCGCAGCGGGTCGTTTCCTTCTGCGAGGATGAGGCGGGCGAACTCTATGTCGTCGGCTATGAAGGCATGATCAGCCGGATCGATTTTTCCGGCGCGCATTTCGAGTGAAGCGACTCCATCTTCCCGTTCGTGAAATCCCTCATCCTCTCCACCTGTGCGGCGCTCGTGCTCCAGCTTTCACCGGCCAGCGCCGTGGAGCATGCGGAAGCGATGATGCGGGCGACCTTCAAGCTCTTCAACAAGGACTCCACGGCGACCTGCTTCCTGCTGCGCGATGGCGCGGAGGTTTATCTCGTTACCGCTGCGCATACCTTTGAGAGGGCCAGCGGCGAGACCTCAATCCTCGTGCTGCGCGAGGTGGACCAAGACGGCGTCTGGAAGCGTCAGGACAAGACGATCTCCATCCGCAAGGGCGACCAGGCACTGTGGACAAAGCATCCCAAGCAGGATCTGGCGGTGATGCGGGTGAAGCTGGATCTGCCCGAGGGTGCCTCCTTGCCGCTCGACGTGGTGAAGTCGGAGGGCTTCCCGGCCTTCGGCGACCCGGTCATGCTGCTGACCTACCCTGCGCGGGTGGAGGCGAATGGCGCGGGCTTCCCGCTCGCCCGGCAGGCGGTGGTCGGGAGCTTCCCCGCCGAACCGATGGCCAAGCATCCCGAATTCATCATTGATGCCACGGCGTGGGATGGGGACAGCGGCGGGCCGGTCTTCATCGACGCCGGCGGTGGCAAGCCGCAGGTGGTCGGGCTGGTGATCTCCCGCATCAATCACGTGGAGAATATCAAAAGCGAGCGCGAGACCCGGAAGATCGAGACGCCCATGGGATTGAGCAAGGCACTCGCTGCTCCGTTGATCTTCGAAACGATCCGCCTGGCGAAGGAAGCCGCCGCCGACCGCTGATGCCTTTCTACGGGGAAGGTAGTAGATCCGTCACCACCATGCGGTGATCGCTGCGGCGGGTGGTCACGGCCCGGCAGCGCATTGCCTTGAAGTGGCTGGTGTGGTGGATCTGGTCGATCCGGTGGACAGGGATGCGGCGCTGGTAAGTGTTTCCCCAACCGGTGCCAGCCTCGATGAAGGAGTCCCGGAAATCCGCGCGGAGCAGGTTCAGGACAGGATCACTGGGTGGAGCATTGAAGTCCCCGCCGAAGATCGCGGGCGTTCCCGAGGCGGTCTCCGCGAAGATCGAAAGCGCGATTGCCAGTTCCTCCCGGCGCTGGGCACGGTTCGCGGCGTGGGTGACCCAGCATTCGCGCTTCCACAGGCGCAGGTCGGTGGCTGCGCTCCTGAGGTGGATGTTCACCACCTCGATGTCCTGCTTGTCCGGCTTCCGCACCGTCACCTGCTGGATGCGGTAGCCGCGCGATTTGGGGTTCACCTCGCGGATGATCGGCCAACGGGAGACCACGCCATTGGACGAGTAGATGCGGTAGTCACCGCGGCCCTGGTAGAGCAGGTCCGCGATCTGGCGGACCTGATGAGGGTGGACTTCCTGGAGCAGGACGATGTCCGGGTCCCAGCGGCGGATGTCATTCGAGGGGTCGCCGCCGCCGGCGGAGTGCGCGCCGTATTGGAAGAAATTGCAGTTCAGGGTCAGGACGCGGACCAGCGGGCGGCCATCCAGATCGCCCGCCGGACCCGGGGTGGGGGCGGACTTGCCGACATTCGCGATCACCCTGGCCTCATCCGCCCCGAGCAGCACGGTCATGGCCCAGATGCCGGTGACGATGAGCGACAGCGGCGCGCGCAGGAACCAGAAGGCGACCGTGGAACAAAGAAGGCCGATCCCCCCCCACACCCAGATGGGCATGACGGTGAAAGCGGCCAGCTTGTCAGGCTGCTCGGCGAAGGCATACACCGTCACCACGTGCAGCAGCAAGGAGCACCCGACGAGCGTCCACCCGGAGCGGCGACGTAGGCGGGAGGAATTCATCGGGGGGAGGGACGGGATGAGGTGCTGTTAGAATGGCAGCCCCATGCCGCCTGTCAGCTTTTTCATCTCCGCCGCAGCAACTTCCTTGCCTTTGTTGACGGCTTCTTGGACGCCCTTGAGTACGAGGTCCTGGAGGAAATCGACGTCCTCGGGATCGACGACCGACTTGTCGATCTTGATCGACACGACGTCGCCGGAGCAGGTGGAGACCACCGTGACCTTGCCGCCGCCGACGCTGGCTTCGACGGTGCGCTTGCCGAGTTCTTCCTGCGCAGCGGCCATACCGGCCTGCATCTGCTGCGCCTGCTTCATGAGTTTCTGGATATTCATTGGGAAAGGATGGTGGATGTAGAATGGCAGATCCCGGGTGAAAAGTCCTGTGCCTTTCTCCGGCACGCGGCACCTCCTGCTTGGAGTTTCACTTCTTGATCGTGGCCGCAAACATCTCGAGAGCGGTCTGGATGAGCGGGTCCTTGTAGAATTCCTCCATCGGATCGACCTTCGGGGCCGCGGGCTCCGGCGGTGCGTCCGGTTCGGGCTTCCATGGCGGAGGCTCGGACTCGACGGGCTCCGGCGTGAGATCGAAGGCGGAACCCTCGTCGGCCATCGCGATCAGGTCGTCCAGTGAGCTGGCTTTCTCCGGCTTCGCGGCTGGCTGTGGCGGCTCTTCCTGAAGGAGTTGTGGGGCGGTTGCTGGAGCAGGTGGCTCGGGTTCGACCTCCACCGGGGCCGGGGGCGTCACTTCCTCGGCTTTCGCCTCGGGCTCCGCGATGGAGATCGGGGCCGGTGTTGCTTCTACCACCGGAGCCGGTGCGGCTGTTGCCGGGGCAGGCGCGGTTGCGGTGGGAGCGATTGTGACCGGCGAGGTGAGCTGATCGGTGGCCCCGGCCAGGACGCGGATCACATCGGAGAGGCGGACTTCGCCGAGCGTCTGGACGGCCTTGATCATGCCGATCTCCAGGTGCAGGCGCTTGTTCGACGCCCACTTCATGCGGCCCTCGGTCTCGGCGAAGACGTCGATGACGGAAAGCAGTCGCTCGGGCGGGTAGGCTTCAGCAGCGGCTTTCAGCGCTTCCCACGTTTCGGTGGGGATGCCGTCGCCGCCTGCGGAGGAGTCGAGCTTCGACACCAGCAGCGCCCGCATGCAGCCGATCAGCTCGCCGAGGAGCTGGGAAAGCTCGCGGCCCGCCTCCGACTCGCGCTGCACGGTGGTCAGCGCCGCCGGGGTATCGCGGGCGAGGATGCTGCCGATGACCGACGCCACGGTCTCCCGCGAGGTGAAGCCGAAGATATCCAGCACGTTCGCCTCGGTGATCGTGTCGCCGCAGAAGGCCACGAGCTGGTCCAGCATCGACTGCGCGTCGCGCATGCCGCCGTCCGCGCCCTTGCCGATCGCCCAGGCGGCGGTCTCGTGCAGGTTCACGCCCTCTTCCTTCGCGATGTGCAGCAGGTGGCTGGCGATGATTTCCGTGGGGATCGGCCGCAGGTCGAAGCGCTGGCAGCGGGACAGGATGGTCGGCAGCACCTTGTGCGCCTCGGTGGTCGCAAAGATGAATTTCACGTGCTCCGGCGGCTCCTCGAGCGTCTTCAGCAGCGCATTGAACGCCGCCGTGGAGAGCATGTGAACTTCGTCGATGTAGTAGATCTTGAATTGCCCGCGGGCCGGGGCGAAGCGGACGGACTCGCGGATATTCCGCACGTCGTCCACCGAGTTGTTTGAAGCGCCGTCGATCTCCAGCACGTCGAGCGAGCGGCCCTCCGCGATCTCCACGCAGGCTTCCTCGTCGGGGTCGAAGTCCGCCTTCGGGCCGCCCGTGCAATTCAGCGCTTTCGCGAGAATGCGCGCCGTGGTGGTCTTGCCGGTGCCGCGCGGGCCGACGAACAAGTAGGCATGCGCCAATCGCTTCTGGGCGATGGCGTTCTTCAACGTCCGCACGACATGATCCTGTCCGAGGACGTCGTCGAAGGTTTTCGGGCGGTATTTCCGGGCGAAGACCTGGTAGCTCACGCGCGGAAGGTGAGGGGGGATTGGAGGGAAGGAAAGTGTGGAATCCTTTTTCGGATCGTCATTCAGCTCAGAAAGCCTTCAATGCGCATTTCGAGGCTCTCTGTGGAGGTGTGGTCGCCGAAGGTGTCCTTTCGTGATTGGCGGATTGCGCTGAATTTTAGACTTTTACCTCAATGCGGGGTGCCCTTGGCTCCGAAGTTCGTTCTTTGCAGGTATGAGTCAGATGCCCACCAGATTTTTCCGATACCGAGCCTTCGATTCACTCACGATAGATTCTCTGTGTAAGGACACTTTGTATTTTTCGACGCCGGGGAGGTTCAATGACCCGCTGGATTGTCGTCCAACGGTGGAGTGCGACTCCGACTTAGAGCAGTTGCGCGGCCTTCTTTCATTTTTAGTCCAGAGGCGGGTTTCTACAGAGACATTTGGATTTCTTCGGAAGGCACGCGTTTCGCAAGAAAGTGCTACTGCGTTCGCCGACAACCGTGCCCAAAAAGAGGCGAGAGAGATCTTGATTCAGATGGCTGATCACGCAGGTCACCCCGACCACGAGTGCTCCAAGGAAGATGCGGAACAATGGTTATTAACGTTGGAGATCCAGAAAGAACTGATTTTGAGCTATGATCGTGGAGTGTGTTGTTTTTCGACTACGTGGAAGAGCCCAGTTCTTTGGAGTCACTACGGTGATCAGCATCGCGGCTTATGTCTGGGCTTTAGTCTGGATCGCGATCCAAAGCCACAGATCCACCGAGCAATTTACTGCGGAAATAGAGGGGTCAAAACTTCCGTCTTAGTTCGGGCCTTTGTTGAGGGTGACCCAAGTGCGAAGAGCCAAATCGATCAGGATGTATTGCTTCGAAAGGCGAGAGGGTGGAGTTACGAGAAAGAGTGGCGCTTGATTGGGGACGAGGGTCTTCAAAGTTCTCCCCTGCTTCTCAAAGATGTGACTTTTGGGTTGAGGGTCTCTGCTTCTGTCGTACATTCCGTTGTTCAATCGATTTCCGGTCGACAAAAGCCCGTTAAATTTTATGAGATCTTTGAGGTTCCGGGAAATTACCAGCTAAAGCGGAGAGCCGTGGATCTTGATGAGATCGGTAGATATTTACCCGTAACTGCAGAATCCGGATTCGAGGCATTTCCGGACACTGACGATAATTAGTATGGTTGGCTGGTGGTAAGAGGCATCGCCATCAGTCGGAGGCGGATGAGCGCTCGGGAACCATTTGCCAAGGCGGCTGGACCGGAGCAGAAATCCCCCGTGATCCCCACCGCCGACGAAAAGAGATCCCGCTACACCGCGGCCCGCGAACGCCTGCATGCCCTTTGGTCGGGGGAGCCGGATACCATCGCCCGGATGGCGGGGGCGGCTTGTGTGCTTCATGAGGCGATGCCGCATGCATTCTGGACCGGATTTTACCGGGTGGTCGGTGGGCAATTGGTGATCGGGCCTTACCAGGGGACGCCGGGATGTTCGCGGATCGGGTGGGGGAAGGGCGTCTGCGGGGCTGCCTGGGCAACCGGGGAGACGCAGGTGGTGCCGGATGTGCATGAATTCCCCGGCCACATCGCCTGCGACAGCCGGGCGGAAAGCGAGATCGTGGTGCCGGTCCGTGACGCCCGGGGCACGGTGATCGCGGTCCTCGACGTGGATTCCACGGAAAAGGAGGCCTTTGACGAGGTGGACCGGGCGGAGCTGGAGGCGATCTTCGCCGGGTGGGCCGTCGGTTGACCGATGATTCTTTCATCGGACTGGCCAGATGCTTCGGAGTGGTTTATAGAACGCGCACATGCCGACCGAATTCAATTCCTCGGGCCTCCTCGAAAACGGAGGGCTGATCATTTGGCTACAGGCGGCGCTCGCATTTTTCGGCGCCGTTTTTGTCGTTGAGCGGCTGTTTTTCTTCCACCGCGCCCGGATCAATGTCGGGGATCTGCTGGTGGGCCTTTCGAATCACGTTCGCCGGAAAGCCTACGCCGAGGCGATGCACGAGGCGGCCCGCGCACCCGGTCCGGTGGCCCGCGTCGCCCATGCCATCCTGCTGCGCCACTCGATGGAGCGTCCTGACCTACGCGACATCGCGCAGGAGGCGGGGCAATTGGAGGTGCCACGAATCGAGAAAAACCTGCGGGGCATCCTCGGTGTGGCGGTCTTGGCTCCCATGACGGGGATGCTGGGCACGGTGCTGGGGCTGTGGAAGACCTTTGAGCAGATGAGCGCCAACGGCAGCTACGCCGGACCAGTCGAGCTGACCTCCGGTGTCGGCACTGCACTGGTGGCTACCGTGGTCGGCCTGGTCATCGCGATCCCGGCCTACCTCTTCTATTTGTATTTCCTTGGTCGGACGAAGCGGCTCCTTCATCGCCTGGAGCGGACGGGAATCGAGATGGTAAACATGATCTGCGACGCCCGGATCGACACGGGAATCGTCTCGATGCGTGATGAACTCGAAGCCCGGCGGCGCGAGGAACGGAAGAAATGAAGTTGGAATCCACGCTGCCGGAACGGCCGGGGTTCCTCTTCGTCGTGCCGGTTTTCAATCTGTGCGGGCTGTTGCTTGTGTTTCTACTGCTCGGCGGGCAGTTCGTGAACCAATCCGGCGTGGCTGTGGAGTTGCCGGTCTCGCGCTTTCAGATGGAGCGCCAGACGGATGCGTCGGTCGTCACCGTGACTGCGGGAGATCCGCCGGGCTATTGGCTGGAGCGCGAGCCGGTGACGCTGGAGCAGCTTTCCGAGCGGCTCGACGCCCGCCGTGGCAGCGAGTCCGGGCCCTCAACCACGGTGCTGTTACGCGTGGACAAGGGCGTGCCAGTGGAGACCCAGCGGACCGTCGCCGAGGTCGCCTTGCAAAAAGGACTGCGGGTTTACCTGCTGGGCCAGCCCGAGGCCGTCGCCGATCCGAAGGAATCGCCATGAATGCCCTCCTTTTCTCCCGGGCGATGCCCCTTTGATCGTCCCTGCGGCTTGAATCCCGCGCCTCCTGTCCACCGATGTTCCATTCCCGCCACAAGCGAACGAGCCGCGACCGCGAGAGCGGTCTCGTCTTCCAGTGGCGCCTGCCGGTGGGGCACACGCTGCGCTTCCTGATGGCGGTCGGCGTGGTTTCTCTGATCACCGCGGGGCTGGCCGCCACGGTGCGGGTGCGGGTGGGGAATGTCCCCCGCCAGCCGGAGCAGCGCGGCTCGCTCATCCTCGTCCCGCACGGGAAGGAGTGGCAATCGCTGGAGCTGATGGCGCTGGAAGCCGGGCCCATGCCCCGCCGGCCGGATCCCGCGGGTGATGTGACGGTGAAGGAGGCCATCGCCCGCTCGATGGCCACCGCCCGTCAGCCGGGGTATCGCTACGAGCCGGAGCTACGCCCGGTGGAGGTGGAGATCCCGCTGGCGATGAAGGACGAGGACGCCTCGACTTCCCCCGGCATCCTGCCACCCCTGCCGGTGCCGGAGCCTCCTTCACAAAATCCGCCGCTGCCGGATCCGCTGCGGCCGCTCGTCCTTTCCAGTGCGGGAATCCGCGCGATCACGCCAGCCACCATGCCGCCTGCCACGCTGGCTCGCGGCAACCGCTACCTGCTCGGCTATGACGGAAGCGGACGCGTCAACCGCGTGACCATGCTCATCTCCGCCGAGCCGGTCCCGGACGACAGCGGCGAGCAGTGGCTCCGCCAGATCATCATCGAGGGCGGGGAAAAGGGCGGCGGATGGACCGCGGTCGAAATCGCGAGCGGATCATGATCGACGTCACCCTCACCGAGCTCGCCGCGTGGACCATCGGGATCGCGATGGGCATCGTGGTCCTTTTCGAGTGGATCTCGCGCTGGTCCGCAGCCGGTGCCGAGCGCCGCTCGCTGCGGAAGAGGGTCACCTGCCGCCTGTGCCTTTTGGTGGTTGAGGATGAGGGGCGCGAGCGTACGTTCCGGTGTCCCCACTGCGGGGCGGACAATGAGAGGGGTCGTAACAAGAGCCTCGGCTGAAAACCGTGGAGCCACGAGGTGAAGCCGCGATCTCGAATCAGGGATGAGGCTTGCCACCCACGACCGCACCCTCTAAGGACCCCCGAAATTCCCGTCACGCCACACGCCCTAAGTCACAAATCATGAGCGAAAGAAGAGTCGTCATCACCGGTATCGGTTGCGTCAGCCCCCTTGGCAACGATTTGCAAACCACGTGGGACGGCATGAAAGCCGGGCGCAGCGGCATCAGCACGATCACGCTGCTCGATCCCGCGCCGTACGAGTGCAAGATCGCCGGTGAGGTGAAGGATTTCTCGCCGGATCAGTATTTCGGCGTGCCGAAGGACTCCCGCCGTTCCGACCGCTACGTGCAGTTCGCCGTGGCCGCGTCGAAGATGGCGCTGGAGGACAGCGGCGTGGATCTGGAGAAGGTGGACCGCCGCCGCTTCGGCGTGATGGTGGGCAGCGGCATCGGCGGCCTCGGCACGCTGGAGCGCGAGCACGAGGTTTGCCTGACGAAGGGACCGAAGCGCGTCTCGCCCTTCACCATCCCGATGATGATTTCCAATATCGCGAGTGGCATCATCTCCATGGAGCACGGCCTCTACGGCCCGAACATGGTGATCGTCACCGCCTGTGCGACCTCGAACCACAACATCGGCGAGGCGTGGCGCATGATCAAATTCGGCGATGCCGATGCATTCCTTTGCGGCGGTGCAGAGGCGACCATCCTGCCGATGGGTCTGGCCGGCTTCGCAAACATGAAGGCGCTGAGCACGCGCAACGACGCGCCGGAGAAAGCGTCCCGTCCCTTTGACGCGGACCGCGACGGCTTCGTGATGGGTGAAGGTGCCGGTGTCGTGGTGATCGAGGAGCTCGAGCACGCGAAGGCCCGCGGCGCGAAGATCTATGCCGAGCTCGTCGGCTACGGCGTGAGTGCGGATGCCCATCACCTCAGCGCGCCATCTCCCGATGGCAGCGGCCCGGCCTATGCCATCGGCATGGCGCTGAAGCACGCGAAGCTGAATGCGGAAGACGTGCAGTATCTCAATGCCCACGCCACCTCGACCGGCCTCGGCGACATCGCTGAAACGCGCGCGATCAAGCTGGCCTTCGGCGAGCACGCGACGAACGGCCTCATGGTCAGCTCCACGAAGTCGATGACCGGTCACATGCTCGGCGCAGCAGGCGGCATCGAGCTCATCGCCTCCATCATGTCCATCGTGGACAACGTGGTGCCGCCGACCATCAACGTCGAAAACCAGGATCCCGAGTGCGATCTGGACGTGGTGCCGAATACGGCCCGCGAGACAAAGGTGGACGTGGCGCTCAGCAACAGCTTCGGCTTCGGCGGGCACAATGCCTCGCTGATCGTGAAGCGCTTCTAAGCCGACGCTTCAACGGGCTCCGATCGCCTGCTCGATTTGCTCCAGACGGGTCCGGTCCACCGGATCCGTTTCTGCTAGCAGGCGTGTCGTGCCGGTGGTCAGGTCGGTGCATTGCCAGGCAGACTTTTCGAAGCCCGCTGGCAAGTCCTTGGAGGAGCGCGGTCCGGCGTTCTTCCAGAGCACGAGCTGGTCTTGCTGGTGCAGGCTTCGCGGGATGCTGTCGGCGGCGGAATTCCGCTGGAGACGTGTGGCGACACCGGACTTCCACGTGGTCCATAGGATCTGGTGGTCGCTGACCTCACCCTTGTCCGTGAAGAGCAGACGGGAGAGGAACGGGTAGTCGCCGCCCGAGATGGTGAGATGGCCGCTGCAGATCAGCACGCTTTCTCCCCAGGCGATGTCCCGGATGGTGAAGCGTTCGAATCCGGGGGCGGTCTTCAGGAAGCGGTCGCCGCGGAGCTTGCGGATATTCACCGGCTTGTAGTCGGGAGCGAAGTGAGCCCGGATGCAGGACCAGCGGGAGACGGTGGCGACATCACCGCGGGCATTCACGCGGGCAAGCGGCTCGGGTGACCTCGATTCGTCGTGATAGACAAGGAACTGCCGCCCGTCCGCAGTCGCTGCGACGAGCCGGTGAAAGAAGGACGGCTTCGTCGATGCCGGATTCGCGGTGCGGTAGTGGAGCAGGCGCGTGCCGCCGCCTTCGCCGATGACTTGCGATGGCCCGGAGCCTTTGGCGGAGTGCAGAGGCTTTGCGCCGGAGCCGGGCCTCACCCGGTCGATCACGCCATCCTCTCCGGATTCCGGCAGGAGAATCTGCTCATCCTCCAGCGGCGGGGGCAGATCTTCCGGGCCCGGAAGAAGGTCCTGCGCCAGTGCCAGCGGGATGAGCCCGGCGAGAACTCCAGACAGGATGACGGCGCGATCCAGTTTCATTGCCGGTAGTAGAGCGTGCCACTTTGGAATTGTGGAGATGGAAAGCGGGGCATCTCCGCTTTCTCCTCCGGACGCGCCCGCCCTTGCGGCATGCGGGTCCACGGTTCATACCATCGGCATGCTCAAGCCCCTTCATGTGCACCAGTCCCAGATTGCCTTCGGCGACACCGACTGCAGCGGGTGGATCCACTTCCCGAAGATCTTTCGTCATGTGGAGGAAGCGGAGCACGCGTATCTGGAAGCGCAGGGGATCACGATCATCAGCCGAGAGGAAGGCGGCTGGCCGCGGGTCCATGTGGCCTGCGATTTCAAGAGCCCGCTGCGCTTCGGCGACCGGATCGAGGTGCAGCTCGGCATCGAGCGCCTCGGTGCGGCATCGGTGAGCTGGGTCTTCGAGGTACTGAGGGACGGCGAAGTCTGTGCCCACGGGAAAATGACCACTGTGCGGGTGGACGCCCACGGCAAGCCGCTCGTCATCGACGATGCCACGCGGGCAAAGCTGGCCCGCTAGCTGGCAGGCCCGGGGGGGGAATCCGGTGAAGGAAAATCCAAGCGGCCGACCTGAGGCCTGGGATCCTCCCCCACCGGAAACACACACACACAGAAAAGGTCACCGGGTGGAGACGGTCATCGCGCCATCGGTCCCGGGGCTGAAATCCGTCAGGCGCCGTGCGCTCGCCACGAGCTTGCCGTTCACTTCCTCGACCACGATCGTCGAGGGGAAGAAGCCGTAGCTGCTGGACCGCCACTCCGACCATCTGGCCTGCGAGCCTTCCCAGATGCGGTGGGCGCGGCAGACGAGCTTCGCGTGGTAGCGGCGGGTGATGCCCTTCGCCTGGTCTTCCTTCGTGACCGGCTGCTTGATGATTTCCTGAAGGCTCAGGTCCTTCAGCTCCACCCGCGTGCTGAAGTTCCCCACCTTGTGGGTCGCGTGGGCGGTGCCATCCGGGCGGAAGTTCAGCGCACCGGCGAGCAGGGAGGCGCTGGCACTGGTCACTTCACGATGCTCGTTCGCACGCATGGCCGCCGGCTTGGCGACCTGCTGGGCGGAGAGAGGGAAGGCGGAGATGATCAGTGCGGTCAGGAGGGCGCGCTTCATATGCAGGCAAGATGCGACATACGTACGTAGTCAGGCATACCGGGATCGCGGAGTATGGGGCTACGTGATCACGGGACCGGCTGTTAGTTGTGAATCGACATCGACAATCCGGGCTGCTGACGACACAAGGCGGCCCGATGAAGAAGACCTTTTCCCTCGATGTCCCGGACCGGAAGCCCGCGCTGGTGCTCGATGCGGTGAAGCACGAGCTGCGCAAGTACCTGAAGCGCGAGCGCCGGAAGCCGCTGCCGGAGGGCGTGGATTTCTGGGACTTCGACTGCCGGGTCGGAGCGACCGCCGCGGAGGCCGCTGCCACGCACCCGGGAGATCTGGAAAAGGCCGTCGCGGAGATCGCCACGGCAGGCGGGAAGGAAGCCTATGTCGAGATCCTCGCCAAGTCTGGCCACCGGGCGAAGAAGGCCGAGTGAAGCGGCAGGCGGGGGAGGCTGATCAGCGGCCCTCGCCGAAATATTTTTCGCTGCGGTAGCGCAGCCACACGCGGAGTACCTGCGGGACCTTTTCCCGCTCCTCCGGGGTCAGCGTCTCGTAGAGGGCGATCGCCTTTTCGCGTTCACCGCGGCAGGCGGCATTCCGGTGCGCGTCCCAGAGGCTGCGTGCCAGCCGGATGCGGCGGCAGACCTCCTTCACCAGCGCGGGGCCGGTCAGGGGCTTGGCATTCGGCTTCTTTTTCGGCGGCACGGCGGGAAAGTTCCCACGGGTGAAAATTTCTTCCAAGGATTTCCGCGGTGCCGTGTCCTTGGTAATGAAGCCATGAATCACACCCCGCATGGAAACCGCATCCAAGCCCAGGGCTGAAGCCCCGGAGGTGCTTCCTTTCGCCACGATGACCGAGGAGAAACCCACGCTCCGGCAGATCTTCGAGGCGGAGGAGAGTCCGCTCCTGCGCTACGCCCACGGCATGGTGGGCCGCCGCGAGTGCGCGGAAGACCTCGTCCAGGAGGCCTTCCTTCGCCTCCACTCCCACTGGGACGAGGTCGCGAATCCGAAGGCGTGGCTCTACCGCTCCGTCCGGAATCTGGCCCTGAATCACCTGCGCGACCACAAGCGCGAGACCCTGGTGGACGAGACTCCCGAGTGGGATGCCGCCGCCGGCCACGACGACCACGACCCCGTGGCCCGCCTGGAGGCCGCCGGCGCCGTCCGACTCCTGCTCGCGGAACTCCGCGATGACGACCGCGCGCTGCTCCAACTGAAATACCACGAGGATCTCAAATACGACCAGATCAGCGAGCGCACCGGCCTCAGCGTGGGGAACGTGGGCTACAAGCTCCACCACCTGCTGAAGTCCCTGGGCGAAAACCTGAGACGCATGGGGATCGAGAGCGCGAACGGCTAGAGGCACAAGATTTCAAGACTCAAGAAGCAAGACTGCAAACAATCCTATGAACGATGACATGGACAAGCCACTGAACCCGGTGGGTGACGCTGCGCTGGAGGCGCGGATCACCGCGTGGGTATTGGGCGAGGCCTCGCCGTTCGAAGCGGCGGAGCTGGAGGAGATCTGCGCCCGGGATGCCGGTGCGCGATTGTTCGAGCAGCGCCTGCGGGTGCTGCACGCATTCATCACGGAGGACCGGAAGGCCGGCCCCGACGACGAGTGGAAGCTGCCCGCGGAAAAGCGCGTGAAGATCGAGGAGCTGCTGGAGAAGCCGGTTGACCTGACCGACGAAGATTCCGACGGGGAAGAAGATGCCATCCGCACCGCAAGGAAGCGCGCGTCGATCCGCCGCACCGGCCGCCAGGCCCTGCTGGCCATCGCGGCATGCACCGTCGTGAGCTTCGGCGGCTGGACGCTGATGAATTCCGTGGGCAAGTCCTCCACGGAGGCGTTCGCCATGCAGTCGTCAGCCGAGGTCATGGAGCGGGGCCCGTCCCGCGAAGATCGCTTGCAGGCACTGGAAGAACTTCGCAAGGCCGTCGTGGCTCAGCAGGACAAGGTGGATGACAAGCGGAAGTTCTTGGCTCACTTCAATCGTGACGAGAGGATCGCTTTTTTTCCCGACGGTAACGGGCGCTCATTGGACGAAATGGGCAGGATTGAAGCGCACGACGCGACTGATGCCTTAAAGAGCAAGGTAGCAAATCAGAGTGTCGCGGATGCCAAGACTGACTTCGAGAGCAGCCAGCAGGTTTTGCTTGAGCTCAAACGGAAGCTGGTGACGGAAGAAATGGCGATGCAGCTCTCGGAAGGGGAGTTCGCTCAGGCAGCCCCGGCTGCTGAGGTCGTGCCGTCCTCCGCTCCGCTGATCGCCGCGAGAGAATCCAAAGCCTTACGCATTACAGCCGAGGATGATTCCTTGGCCAGCTTGTCGGACGAGAGCACGGCGCGCAGCAAGTCCAGGCCATCGGGACCACCGGTGAAAAAGCCGGCGTCTTCTTATCTCCACCTTTCCCAAAGTAGTCCCTACACCTCCAAGCCCGCATTGCAGGCGCAGGGCCGGTCGAACATGCCGCGCTCGGAGACTGCCTCCCCGGCACCTGCGAATGCGGCCCTCCCCGACACAGCGAAGGAACTCGCGGACAACGATGCCTTCGCGGGCAAATCGGAACTGCGTGACGGAACCCAGCCTGAAATCGCATCGCGCTTCCGGAAGGAGGCCCCTGCCGCGGCTATGGATGGCTTTGCGCCAGCGGATCGCCCGGCGGAGCTGGGCATCGCCGGGGGAAGCGTGGACCCCTATGCGGATGCAGCATCTCCGGAACAGCCAGCGGAGAGGTCGTCGTTGCTGGCGGATTCTCAGGCTAGTGGCCTGAAAAGCGACCTGTCCTTCTTCGGCACTCGCCGGGATTCCACGGATAAACCTGCCGCTCCAAATGGCGAGGTGAACGGAATCGCAACCGCTGGCAATCGTTCCGGTGCGGGTGCGATCAATCGCAATAACATCGATGCCATCCTTGAAGGTGGTGAGATCGCAGGAGCTTTCGATTCGAAGCGTTCGGTGAATCAGGCTAACGGCTATCGCTACTCACCGGGTAACGAAGTCGCCCAAACCGGCGACTTTACGGATCTCTCGGTGATGGGCGAGTTGGCTAAAAATGCGAAGGACCAGACGCAGGACGGGTTCGTGGATGATCCGATCCGAAACAATCCGGCTCTCATCGAAGAGCATGAACAGAACCCCGACGACATCCGTCGCAACCTCTACATCGCCGAGGGGCACTACCATCTCGGCAGGTTCGATGATGCGAACAAG
Organism: Luteolibacter flavescens; assembly: GCF_025950085.1. Taxonomy (NCBI): domain Bacteria; kingdom Pseudomonadati; phylum Verrucomicrobiota; class Verrucomicrobiia; order Verrucomicrobiales; family Verrucomicrobiaceae; genus Neoluteolibacter; species Neoluteolibacter flavescens. The sequence goes on along the minus strand of NZ_JAPDDS010000013.1, from coordinate 92,078 downwards.
TCCTACGAGGAAGTGCTACGCATTGACCCCTACAACAAAGCGGCCCGACGTGGCATCGAGACGGTGGCTAAAGCTCGCGAAGATTACTATCGCGCGGCTTACGACCAGACCCGCGCCACGCTTCTAGCCGAAGTGGACCGGGCTTGGGAGCTGCCCGTTCCTCCATCGACCGAAGAAGCTGCGGAGAAATCGGGAGAAGCGCCCAAGCCCGAGGAGAAGGCCGAGGTTTCCCAGCAGGAGAAGAAGGACGCACCCGCGGTGGAACTCAAGGCCGAGACCCAGACCTCCGCCGAGCCCTTTTCCACCTTCTCGCTTCATGTCAGCGATGCGTCCTTCAAGATGGCGAAGGCAGCGCTGGAGCGCGGGGACGTCCCGGCACCGGATGGCATCCGGCCGGAGGAATTCTACAATGGCTTCGACTACGGCGATCCCGCTCCGGCGAATGGCGAGCCGGTGGTTTGCGCGGTGGAGCAGTCGGCGCACCCGGCATTGCCGCAGCGGAATCTGATGCGCATCGGCGTGAAGACCGGATCGCAAGGCCGCGGTGGCTCGACGCCGCTCAATCTGACGCTGCTGCTCGACAGCTCCGGCTCGATGGAGCGCGAGGACCGCAATGCCGGACTCGCGAATGCGGTCCGCGAACTCTCCGGCCTGCTGAAGGAAGGCGATACGGTCAGCGTGATCGGCTTCGCCCGCCAGCCGCGCCTGCTGGTGGACCGCCTGCCGGGGAACCGCGCGCAGGAGCTCAATGGGATCTTCGCGCAGACTCCTTCCGAAGGCGGCACGAACCTGGAGGAAGGCCTGAAGCTCGGTGAAGAGCTTGCCATGCGGCAGTTCAACCCGGCGGCGCAGAACCGCATCGTCCTCTTCACCGATGGCGCGGCGAATCTCGGCGATGCGAAGCCGGAGACGCTGCAGGCGAAGGTCGAGCAGATGCGGCAGAATGGCATCGCCTTCGACGCCGCGGGCTTCGGGGCCGACGGTCTCAATGACAAGCTGCTGGAGCGTCTGACGCGGAATGGCAATGGCCGCTACTACATCGTGGACAGCGCGGAGGAGGCGGACGCGAGCTTTGCCAAGCAACTCGCCGGTGCCTTCCGCCCCGCCGCGGAAAACGTGAAGGTGCAGGTGCGCTTCAATCCGGCGCGCGTCGCGAAATACAAGCTGATCGGCTTCGAGGAGCATCGGCTGGAGAAGGAAGACTTCCGCAATGACGCAGTGGATGCCGCGGAGATGGCCGCGGAGGAGGCGGGCAATGCGCTCTATCAGATCGAGACCCTGCCGCGGGGCGAGGGCGAGGTCGGCGAGGTCAGCGTGCGCTTCCGCGATGTCGCCAGCGGCCAGATGGTCGAGCGGACCTGGACGATTCCCTACGACGCGCAGGCTCCGGCATTCGACCAGGCATCGCCCTCCATCCAGCTCGCCGGCCTATCCGCCCTTGCAGCCGAGAAGCTGCGCCGCGCCCCGCTGGCCGATGCCGTGGATTTCCAGCAGCTCGCCCCCGTGATGGCGAAGGTGAAGGCCCGCTATGCCGGCAGCAAGCCCGTCGCCGATCTGGAGTCGATGATCGGTCATCTGAAGTGACCCCGTGGCCGCAGCCGCTTGCCGCGGGTTTTTACCTACATTTTACCCGTCGCCGGTCATCCGGCGGCGTTCTCTCTCCGCATCCTCTCATGTCATGAACTACTCCCGGACTCTCCAGGATCTCTCCCCATCGCGCGGCGACCGACCTGTCGCCGCACCTCACCGGCTCCGCCGTTGGCTCGCCGCGTGCGTTATGCTGTTAGGCAGCCTCGCTCCTGCGCAGGACGAGAAGGTGGTGCTGCTACCCGTCGAACGGGAGAAGCCCGTTCCGCTGTTCTTCTCCGCGCAGACGGACACGGTGATCAAGGCGGGCATCGACCGCATCGAGGAAACGATCACCGCGAAGCTGCGGGTGCATCAGGGCAGGCCGGAGATCCTCAGCATCGGCCTCACGGGCACCGGCGAGATCACGGGAGTCGCGGGGCCGGGGCTGAAGACGTGGACCGTCCGCCGCGAGGCCGATGGTGCCCGCTTCCTCGACCTGAAGCCCGAGTTGCCCGCCGATCCGAAGGCGGAGACGCCGAAGGAATTCGACGTGACGATCACCTCGCTCCACGAGGATACGGAGCAGCCCGTCGATCTGCTGCTGCCCGCGCCCGGTGCCTCGGTGGGCTTTGCCTCCACCATCAGCCTGTCCGGTGATGGTGCCACCTCGCCACGGGTGCTGCTCGTGGAAGGCCTCCAGTCGCTGCTGGGCGATGCGGAGACGCAGCGCTTCAGCGGCAGTGTCGCGGCGCGTCTGAATGTGAAGGTGGACCTGAAGGGCGCGGCACCGCGGGCCGTGGAACTGGCAAATGCCACGCTCGACGGTCAGGTCACCGCGGATGCGAGCAGCGTGTCCTTCTCGCTGAAGGGCGAGGTCCGCATCGCGAAGGCTGGGGAAGCGATGACCTTGCTGGAAGGCGTGGCCCTCAGCGGAGTTACCTCCGGCGAAGGCTGGTTCATCCGTCTGAAGAAGGACGGCGAGAACTACATCCATGAGCTGGTCGGCGAGCGTGAGGGGAGCTTCCCCATCGATCTTTCCTTCGAGGCTCCGCTCGTCCGGCAGGGGGATTGGAGAGGCGTGGACTTCAAGGTGCATGGCGGCGCGGTGGTGCCGGTGCGGATCGCGGGACTCGATGAAGGCGTTTCCTTCAAGCCCGACGAGGCTGTGGTGCCTGAGCGCCGCGAGGGGACATGGACCGGCTATCTCCCAGCCACGGGCCGCGCCGGACTCGCGTGGAAGACGGGCCGGGATGAAGGCGATGGAGCCTTGTTTTTTTCCAGCAGCGAGATCGCGGAGACACGCGTCGGCGCGGGACTCGCGCGGCGCTACTCGCGGCTCGGCTTCCGAGTGCTGCAGGGCAAGCTGGATGCACTGAAGATCCGCATCGATGGCGCAGGCGAGATCCTCGCGGTGCGGGGAGGGCTGGTGCTCGCATGGAGCGTGGCGGAGGAAGATGGGGCACGCATGCTGGACGTGCGGCTCAGCCGTCCGATCGAGGGTGAAGGCGAGATCGAGATCGAGGCGCAGGCTGCCCTGGGAGTCTTCCCCGCGAAGCTCACACCGCCGCGATTCTCCCCGCTCGGTGCGCTCCGCCATAATGGCTACCTGCGCGTGTCGAATGACGGCGCGGTGCGCCTGGAGGTCGCCGCGAAGAAAGGGCTGATGCAGCTTTCCCCGGCGCAATTCCCATGGGCGAAGCAGGACGAGGACCTGCGGCAGTCGTTCGTCTATCGCTTCCCGTCCGCCGATTATGACTACGAGGTCTCCGCGGACCAGGTGCTGCCGGAGGTGGGCGTCACCGAGGTGACCGTGCACGAGCTTGCCGAGACCGACCGCCGCATCACCACGGAGCTGGAGCTGGACGTCCGCGAGGCACCGCTGCGCGAGTGGAGCGTGGCCGTGCCTGCCGACTTCGCCGTGGCCTCGGTGGAGGGTGCGCCGGTGGCCGACTACAGCGTGGCGAGCGATGCCGTGGATGGCGTGCGCGAATTGAAGATCCTCTTCAGCCAGGCGGTCATTGGCCGGCAGTTGATCACCGTGAAGCTCGAGAAAAATCTGGCGGCTGCGGCGGGCGATTGGGTGCTGCCGGTCATCGGCCATCCCGGCGCAAAGTCATCGCGCGGCTACGTCGGTGTGGTGGTCACCGCGGGATATCGTGCGGTGCCCGGTGCTGTCCGCGGGCTCGTGGAGACCCCGGTGGATTACTTTCCGAAGAAGATGACCGGCCTCCAGCAGGCCTTCCGCATCCGCGAGGTGGAGTGGGCCGCGACGATGAAGATCGAGGCGCTCGGGCAGAGCGTGCAGGCGGATGTCTTCCACCTCTATTCGCTGAAGGAAGGCGCGGTGACCGGCAGCGTGCTGGTAAACTACTTCGTCGTCGGTGCCCCGGTGAGCCAATGGCGCATCCATGTGCCGGAGAGCCTTGGGAATGTGGACGTCATCGGCCAGAATGTCGGCCGTGACTGGCGTCGCGAGGGCGATACCCTGGTCATCCCGCTCGCCCGGCCATTGCTCGGCTCGGGCACGGTGCTGGTGACCTTTGACCAGCCGATGAGTGCCCGTGGTGGTGATCTCTCGCCCGGCGAGGTGAGGCCGCTCGACGTGCAGTCGGAGCGCGGCCACATCCAGGTGGTGAGCCCGCTGCAGGTGAAGTACGACATCTCCCGTAGCGAGGGATCCGTCTTGAAGCTTGATGCCACCGAGCTCCCCGCCGAATACCGCCTGCTCAGCAGCGCGCCCACGCTGGCCGCCTGGCAATACACCGCGGGCGACGTGGCGATCGGGATGAAGATCAACTGGTACGATCCCGGCGAGACCGAGGACCAGGTGGTGGACTACGCGAAGCTCGCCAGCCACGTGTCCCGCGACGGACAGGTCGTCACCGATGCGCGCTTCTTCGTGAAAACGCGCGGGCGCACCGTGCTGGAGCTTTCCCTGCCACAGGGCGAACTGTGGGAATCGAAGGTGGGTGGCCAGCCCGTGAATGCCCGCCGGGATGGTGAGAAGATCCTGGTGCCGCTGCCAGCGAATGCCGACCCGAATGAACCGGTCGAGGTGGTGCTGCGCTACGGTGCGAAGGGCGACAGTGCCCGCTCGCCGAAGCTGGCGGCACCTGTCTTGCACGCGCCCACCGTGATCGGTGAGTGGAAGGTGACGGCGGACGATGGCCGGCAGCTCGTTCCCCGCGGCGGCCTGCGTCCGGTGCGTCCCGTGCTTGCGGAGACGGGGCTGGAGTGGGTCGTGTCCCGTGCGCGGATGGGTGCTCTTTCGATACTGCTGGTCGCGCTGGTCGGTTGGTTCTTGCAGCGCCTCCCGGGCCTGAGGATTCCCGGCGTGATCCTGATTCTCTTCGCCGGTGTCGCGTCCTGCTGGTTGGGATGGAAGGCCATGCACGATCGCCGGGTAAACATCGCGGCGCTGGAGTATTCCGCGCCGGTGGTGCCGTCCGACAAGCAGGTGTTGCTGGAGCTTGGCAATGTGCCGACCTGGCAGGCGATGCTCAGCGTGCCCGGCGTGCTGCTCGTGGTGGCCGGGATTGCCGTGGCGATCTATGGCCTGTGGACTCGCAAGCATGCGGCCCTGACGGTGACGGGCGGGCTGGTCCTGGTCGGGCTCGGCGTGCTGGCACAGCGTTTCGGCGCGGTGGTTTTCTTCGGTGGGCTGGGTGCGATCTTGCTTTTGGGCAAGGGCTTGCCGGGCATCGCCGGACTCTTTCGCAAGCGTGCCGTGCCGGTGGCGGCGACGGTCGCGCTGATGTTCTTCGCGGGATCCGATTTCGGGCAGGCTGCGGAGTTGCAGCCCGCCGAGTCCATGATCCAGTCATGGCGCATCCAGGATGGTCGCCTGACCGGTGAGATCGATGTGGAGGCACGCGGCAAGGCGGACGAGCGTGTGCTGCTGCTCACGTCGCCCACGGTGCTGACCGGCTTCACCGGTGATGGATGGCGCGTGGTGAAGGCCGCGCACGGTGAGGAGGAGGCCTACTTCCTCGTCGCCAGTGCCGAGGGGAAGAAGACCGGCCGTGCCACCTTTGAGATGCCGCTTCCTGCGCCGCAGGGCGGATGGCGTCTGCCCACCGGGCCTGCGGCGGTGCAGCGCGTGAAGGTGAGCTGGAACCAGCCAGGCTGGGAATTCGTATCGCAGCGCGCGGCCAAGGTCACGCCGATGGCGATCGAGGGGGGCAGCGGAGCCGAGCTGGTGCTCGCGCCCGCGGATGAGATCGTGCTTCAGGCCCGTCCCTTGCGCCGCGATGCGACCAGTGAAGAGACGCGGTTCTTCGTGGAGACGAATGACCTCTACCTGCCCGGGCCGGGTGTCGTCAGCGGGCGTCATCGTGTTGCTGTGCGTCCCTCGCGTGGCGTCGTGAAGGAGCTGACGGTGCTGATTCCCGCAGGCTTCACGGTGGGTGATGTGACGGATGGTCCGGTGGGAAGCTGGCGCTTCAATCCGGAGACGCACGAGCTGAAGGTGGGCATCGAGCCCGCACAGGATCAGGCGTTCGCATTCTCCATCGGCACGCAGCGGGGCACGGCCACGCTCCCCGTGGACCTGACCCTGGAGCCGGTGAAGGTGCAGGGCTCGGCAGGTGCGGTGGGTCTGTTAGGCCTGGGCTTCGGCGATGAGGCGCAGTCCGAGGCCGTGAATGCGAAGGGGATGAGCGCCGTGAATCTCGATGACTTCGGCGTGCAGCTCCTGCCGCACGATCGCGAGGGCCGCGCGCTCGCCGTGATGCACCGCGCCTATCGACACACGGGCGGCGATGCATCGCTCGCGCTGAAGGTCACGCCGGTCGCCCCGGAGCTTCGCGCGGACATGAAGCAGACGCTTTCGCTCGGCGACGATCGCATGGTGCTGGCGGTGGACCTGATGGCATCGATCACGCGGGCGGGCCTCTTCAAGCTGGAGGTCGAGATTCCCGCAGGCTTCGAAGTCGAGTCCGTGACGGGTGCCGCGTTGGCGCATTGGGCGGAGTCCACGGTCGAGGGCGTGAGGCTGCTGAATCTCCACCTGAACGGCCGCACGCTCGGCGAGCAGGCATTCGCGATCTCGCTGGCGGCACCATTCCCCGGCGCGCAGTCATCGTGGCCGGTGCCCCGCGTTTCGCTGCGCGGTGCGACGCGGCAGACGGGAATGCTGACGGTGGTGCCGGAGCGCGGCCTGCAGGTGCGGGCGGTCTCTCGCACGAATGTCTCCCAGCTTGATCCCCGGGACGCCGGAGTGCCTAGGCCCGGCGCGCTTGCCTTCAAGCTGCTCCAGTCGGACTGGTCGCTCGCTCTCGCCGTCGCGAAGCTCGATGCATGGGTCACCGCACAGGTGCTCCACGAGGTGACGCTGCGCGAGGGGCAGACGCTGAGCCGGGTGAGGCTCGCCTATCGCATCGACAATGCGGCGATGAAGGTGCTGCGCGTGAGGGTGCCTGGCCTGGATGAAAAGGCGACGGCGACCGTGCGTGCCAGCGGCCCGGCGGTGGGCGACTTCGTCCCGGTCGAGGGCGAGCCGGGGCTGTGGGAGATCCGCTTCCAGCGTGGTGTCGCAGGCGAGACGGCGGTGGATATCGAGTTCCAGCAGACGGCGGGTGATTCCGCATCGGTCGCTCCAGTGGTGCCGGTGGAAGTACGGCAGTCATCGTATTTCGTGGCGCTGCGCACCGGCGGGCGCCTGGAGATGGAGAGCCCCGCCCTCCCGGGTGGGTGGCAGCGCAGCGACTGGGGTGTGGTTCCCCAGTCCCTCCGCGATGCCTTCTCGCCGCAGACCCCGGCGGCGGTATTCCGCGCGGCGGAGGTGGAGGCCCCGCTCGCGGTGACGCTGAAGCGCCATGAGCTGGAGAAGACACAGGATCTCCGCGTCGAGCGCGGGAATCTGACCACGCTCGTTTCCCCGGAGGGCGCTTCGCTGACCGCGGTCGATCTGGAAGTCCGCGTGGCCGAGAAGGGCACGCTAAAGCTGGACCTGCCGCAAGGCGCGGACCTCTACAACGTGCTGGTGAATGAAGACGGCGTGCCGCTCGTGAAGGATGGCTCGGCGTGGCTCTTCCACGTGCATCCCGCGCCCGAGGGGAATCGCCCAGCCAGCGTGCGCTTCGTCTATGCCGTGAATGGCAAGGGCACCGTGCTCGAGGGACCGAAGCTCGACGTGCCGCTGGAGAATCTCACCTGGCGCGTGATGCTGCCGGAAGGCTGGAAGCTCGCGAAGCATCAAGGCGACTTCGAGCTTCAGGATCAATCGCGGCGCGTCGTGAAGGAAGACTACCGCAGCTTCGTCTCGCGCCAGCGTGCCGCTGGAAAGCAGGAGGCGGTGGCTCTGCTCGACCAGGCCAACCTGTGGATGCGCGCGGGTGAACAGGACAAGGCGGGCCAGGCGCTGAGCAAGGCAGCCCGCAACGGCCTCCTCGACCAGGCCTCGAACGAGGACGCGCGGGTGCAGCTTCACAACCTGAAGACCCAGCAGGCGACGCTGGCCCTGAATACCCGGCGCCAGCGGCTCTATCTGGATAACCGGGCGGAGGTCGCGACGGCGAACGGGCAGCTTGAGCAGGCGGCGCAGGAGAACCCGCTGCTCCAAGGTAGCCTCAACTATGATCCGCAGCAGTTCGACCGCTTGCTGGAAGGCAACACTATCGACGAGAACGCGGCGATGAAGGCGATCGCGAACCGGATCGTGACCCAGCAGCTCGCCGCCGATCCCGCTCCGGCCGCGCTCGACGTGACGATGGCGGAGCGCGGGACAGTGCTTGCTTTCAAGCGCAGCGTGCAGGTGGACGGCAGCGAGGCGATGAAGCTGGAGCTGGTCATCGAGCCGATGCAGTCCCGCGGCTGGGCCTTCGGGATCATCCTGTGCGTCCTCACCGCAGGGGTGCTGACGACGTTCTATCGCATCCGGAAGGCCTGATTGCGGGTCTCACTTCCATCGCGCAATCTCGGCCCGCACGTTCTCCACGGACGGCGAGCCGGGATTCGTGCGGGCAGCGAGGGCACGCTGGAGATTGAAGACGCTGCTGGCGTCCGCGGTGTAGGCGGAGTCGATCTGCGTGAGGTCCAGCTTGTCGAGCGGCACGCCGGTCTTCACGGATTCGGCGACGGCCTTGCCGACGAGTTCGTGCGCGTGGCGGAAGGGCACGCCCTGCTTCACCAGCCAGTCGGCGAGATCGGTGGCGAGCAGCATCGGATCGCTCGCCGCGGCGAGGCAGCGCTCCTCGCGGATCTCCATGGCGGCGATCATCTCGGTATTCACCGCGAGGATCAGCTTGAGGGTGTCGATGGAGTCGAAGAGCGGCGGCTTGTCTTCCTGAAGATCGCGGTTGTAGGTGAGGGGCAGGCCCTTCACGGCGACGAGCAGGTTCATGAGGTTGCCGATGAGGCGACCGCTCTTGCCGCGGGTCAGCTCGCAGACGTCCGGGTTCTTCTTCTGCGGCATCAGCGAGGAGCCCGTGGTGTGGGCATCGGAGAAGGTGACGAAGCCGAATTCCGCGGTGCACCAGAGGATGAGGTCCTCGCTGAGGCGCGAGAGGTGGACGCCGCAGAGGCCGGTGGCAAAGAGGGTCTCGGCGATGTAGTCGCGGTCCGCAATGGCATCCATCGAGTTCGTGCTCACGCCGTCGAAGCCGAGTTCCGCGGCGATGGCGCGGCGGTCAAGGTTGATGGTCGAGCCTGCCAGGGCACCGGAGCCGAGCGGGGAGACATTGAGGCGCTTGCGGGCGTCGGTCAGGCGGCCCTTGTCGCGCTCCAGCATTTCCACGTAGGCGAGGAGGTGATGGCCGACGGTGACGGGCTGGCCACGCTGGAGGTGGGTGTAGCCGGGGATCACGGTGGCGGCATACTTCTCCGCGCGGTCGAGCAGCGCGGCCTGCAGGCCGGAAAGGGACTCCACGAGGAAATCGATCTCCGTGCGGCAATACAGGCGCGTGTCGGTGGCGACCTGGTCATTGCGGGAGCGGGCGGTGTGGAGCTTCGCGCCGGCAGCACCGATGCGCTTGGTCAACTCCGCCTCGATGTTCATGTGGATGTCCTCGAGCGAGGTCTTGAACTCGAAGGTCCCGGCTTCGATGTCGGCCTTGATCTCCAGCAGGCCCTTCTCGATCGCGCCGAATTCATCGGCGGTCAGCAGCCCGGCCTTCAGTTGGGCGCGCGCGTGGGCGATGGACCCGGCGATATCGTGAGGGAAAAGCCGCCAGTCATAGCTGATCGACTCACCGAATTGTTGGACAAGCGAGGAGGTATCCTGGGCAAAACGACCTTTCCACATGGCGGCGGAAGTAGCGGGCAGGCCGGGATGGCAAGCAAGGGGAAAAGGCGGTCCGGTTCAGCCAATCTCCCGATACCAGACGGTCACGAAGAAGGCATTTGCAGCGCCCCCGTCGGTCGCAGAGCCGCTGGAAATGGTGATGACCTCGATCCCCGGCTGCCGGCGGAGCCACTCCTCTGCCTTCCGATGGGCGTCGTCGATCCGCTCGATCAGGGCCTTCGCGGTATTGAAGCGGATGCCTCCCGCAGCCTGTCCATGGAAAATCCGGTGCCGGATGGAAGAGTCGACGGGGAAGGGAGGAGGAGTTGCCATCGGGAAAAAGCTCAGCGCTTCCGAGTCGGCAGTCGCTTGCCGGTCACCCGTGCGGTGATCAGGTTCGGGCAGACCCCCTTTTTGCGCAGCTGCTCGCAGCAGGCCTCGATCTTGATGGTCTGGCGCTTTGGCCGGAAGCCCATGCGGCGGGTCAGGCAGTCGTTCAGCAGCTCCAGGTGGGAGTCCTCGAATTCCAGCACCTTCCCGCAGTCGATGCAGACGAGGTGGTTGTGGCTCGGCTTGTCGACGAAATTTGGGTCGTAGGTCTTCAGGTCGCCGCCGAGGTCGATCTCGTGCAGCAGGCCGGCCTCCACCAGCAGGGAGATGGTCCGGTAGACCGTGGCCCGGGAGACGCCCGCATTGGCCTTGCGCGAGCGATCAAACAACTCCTCGGAGGTGAAATGCTCATCATTGGCGAAAGCGGTGCGCACGATCGCGTCGCGCTGCGGGGTCTTCCGCAGCCCTTTTTTCCGGATGAAGGCGTCGAGCCGGTCGAGGATGGCCTGTTCCACGGGGTGATTTTAAGCGACATGTCACGCAGGCGGGAAGGACGAAGCGCGGATGTCAGCATTTGCGGGTTGGCAAGGCCCGCCGGCTCGCATGAAATGACGTCGATGAAGCTCTTGAAGCCCTTCGCGGTCATGATTTCGGCCTTGGCCCTGTGGTCCTGCGGCTCGCCGCAGGTGCTCGATGTCCGGCCGCTTCACATCCGCGACGTGAGCACGGCCGAGAGCGATGACCCCATGATCCGCGGAGACCGCATGCGTCGCTTCCACGGGGCCGTCAGCGTCGGCGAGAAGGGCGAGCGGATGGGATATACCTATACGATCCTGTGGAACGAGGCCTCCTCGCCGGACGCCGGGGAGATCGTTTTCGAGTACCAGCAGGGCTCCACGGGCAGCCGGGTGAAGAAGATGGTGCACCGGATTTCGGACGGGGAGACCTCCGGACGTGCCGAATTCGCCATCCTCGGCAAGGACTACCGCGAGGGTGGCCGGGTGCTGGCATGGCGTTGCACGATGTATCGCGGGGGCCGGGAGATCGCATCCCGCCATTCGTATCTGTGGCAATAACTCGGTTTTCTTACAGATGCACGGTTGACCATGGCCGCAGGAGGAATTTAGAGTAGGGCGGTCGCTAGCAAGTTCGGTCCCTCTTACGTGAGTTCTGAAAACGCCATTCTGGTCGGAGTATTCGACGGCTTCACTTGGATTCGCTGCGAGGGAAAAGGCTCCTTCGTCATCAGTCCGGTGATGAAGGAATGTGCCGAGTCGCGAATCGCTGAGGGCGAGCGATGTATCGTCATTGATCTGGGTGGCTGCACCGGCATGGACTCCACGTTCATGGGGCAGCTCGCCAGTTTTGCCGCCCGGCTCTCGAAGCTGGGGGCGAAGGGCGGGGTCCAGATCGCCGGGGCGGGGGAGCGGAACCGCAGCTCCTTGGAAGACCTCGGACTCGATTGCCTGCTTGAGATCGACCCTCCGGTGGCCGTCTGGCGCGGCAAGGCCGACGAGATCCGGGCGGAACTGGAGCCCTACAAGCCCGGGCACTCTCCGACGATGAAGGAGCGTGCGAAGCACATTTTGGAAGCTCATCAGACGCTGGCGTCCACCAGCGAGGAAAACGCGCGAAAATTTGCAGGCGTGGTCGGCATCCTCGAGCAAGAGGTCGCCGAGAATGAACGGAAAGCCGACTGATCAGCCGGCCGGCCCATGGAACACCTCCTCCTCTATTCCTTGCTGGCCCTGATCCTCTCCGGATTGGCGGTCGCTCTGGTGCGGAAGAGACGGGAGCTGACCTCCAAGCGCGCGGAACTCTCCGCCTTCGAGGGCGAGGAGCACCGGATGTTCGCCTTCCTCCACGATCTGGGGGCTGCGATCGACAGCAATACCACCATGACCGGGCTTTCCCGGCTGATCGTGGATGGCGTGGACCGGGTCGTCGCCGCGCGCGGCGGTGCGCTCTACCTGCTGGATGACTCGCGCACGCGGCTGCAGCCGAAATATCTCTCCGCCGAGTGCCCGCCGCTGATTTCCATCCCGCAGGACGTCCGGGAGCGGGCGGCGAAAGATCCTCGCGCGCTGGAAAGCTATCTCCGCCTCACGCAGGTGGCGTCGGACGAAGGGATGCTGGGCGCGATCCATTCTTCGGGCGAGGCGCAGTTTGTCCCCGAGGTGAAGGCCCATCCGGGTTTCCGGGACGGGGCGATCCACTTCGGGCCCGACACGATGGCCCTCATCGCGCCGCTGAGGCATGGAGGGAAGGACCTGGGAATTCTCGCTGTCAGTCGCATCCGCGAGGATGGCGCATTCACGGCCAATGACTTCGCCGTCTTCCGCAGCGTGGCCGAGCAATCTGCCTTCGCCATCGGCAGCGCGCTGGTCCATCGCGAGGCCAGCGAGAAACGCCAAATGGAGGGCGAGCTGAGGAATGCCCGCGAGGTCCAGCGCGTGTTGCTGCCGCAGGGTGACCCGGTGGTGCCCGGCTACCGCATCAGCGGGACGAACCAGCCCGCCCGCATCATCAGCGGCGACTACTACGACCACTTCGACCTCGGCGATGGCCGCCACGGCGTGGTCATTGCGGACGTGTCGGGCAAGGGCGTGGCCGCCGGCCTGCTGATGGCGATGTGCCGCAGCGTGCTCCGCTCGGTCGCCGCTGTGCATGAAAATCCAGCCGAGGCGCTGGCCTTGGTGAACCGCCAGCTTTTCCCGGACATCCGCGAGGACATGTTCATCAGCCTTTTTTACGCCGTCATCGAGGGCGATGGTGGCACGATGAGGGTGGTCCGCGCGGGCCATGATCCGGCCCTGATCTACCGGGCGGCGGATAAGTCCGTCACCTTGCTGAAGCCGCCGGGCCTTGCCCTCGGGATCGACGATGGCGATGTCTTCGAGCGGGTCACGAAGGTCCACGAGATCCACCTCGCCCCGGGCGATTGCCTGCTTTTCCACACCGACGGCGTGAAGGAAGCCGTTGATGCAGCGGGCGAGGAATTCGGCATGGATCGCCTGCGCGACGCCTTCCGCGAGGGAGCGGCGCGCGGCGCGGAGGCATCGATCCGTGCCGTGGAGCGGGAGCTGTCCCGGTTTGCCGCCGGTGCTCCCCAGATGGATGACGTGACGCTCGTGGCGATCGAGAAGCGCTGAGTATCAACTCAGGCGCTCGCCGATTGACGGGTGCGGCGCAGCAGCAGGGTCGCCGCCGCGGCACTGGCCAGGATGGGAGCCGTGGGCTCCGGGACCACGACGTAGCTGCCGAAGTTATCCGTGTTGCCACCATAGACGGCGGGATGGCCGCTGAACCCGGCGAAGATCCCGCGATCCTGTGGCGGGAGATCTTCATGGGTCGTGCTGAACATGTCGAAGCGGATCGAGGAGGTATTCTCGTAGTAAAGAAGCATCCCTCCGTCCGCGGTCGTCTCCGGATGGCCCACGCCGCGCGAGTTGAAGCGGTAAGAGCCGTCCTCGGCCAGCGCTGTGATGCCGCTGTTGTTGTGGGTCTGGTAGCCGACGAGCCCGTCACCGGTGAAGGCGCGGATCGACTCGGACTGCAGCGGCTCGCCGTCGTGATCGTAGATCAGCAGGCGCACGCCGGGCAGTGTCACCTGGGTGCCGAAATTCGTGCCGCCCTGATAGAATGACATCGACCAGGCGATGCCGCCGGTTGGCTGGGCGTTGTTGCCACCGAAGCGGTAGTAAACGCCGAGGTCCTTTTTGCCGAAGCCGTCGTTGTAGTCCGGGATCCAGCCGACCCATTGGTAGGAGCTGTACTCGCGGAATGACGAGCCCTCTCCATCGGTCAGTCCGAGCAGGGACACCCGAACATCGACCGACTGGCCATTGTAGGACCCCGCATTCGTGAAGTCCATCGAGGTGGCGGAAGAGTAGTAGGGACCGAGCGTGGAATTGTTCGGATACATCTGCAATGCCGGTTGGACATTGTTTGAGAAATCCAGATCCACGTAGGTCTGTGCCTCTGCCCCGAGCGGGAGCAGGGCAAACAACAGGGCGGTGCGGGGGTGCAGCAGGGTCATGGGGGACAGCAAGGGGGTGCGGTCAGGTAGCGGCGATCGTGCCGTGTGGCGAACAGAAATTCTCAGGTGGCCTCGGCTGAATGGATGGCCTCCTCGAGGGCCTTCGCCAGCGGGCCGATGTTTTCCTCGGTGAAAAGGGTGAGGTGCCGGCCGGGGACCGGGACGATGCGGAGCCCTCCCAGCGCCATGGCACTCCAGCCGTAGTCGGCAGGCCACTGGACCTTGTCGCTCGGGGTCATCGCCTTGAAAAGCGTGATCGGCCCGGGGTAGGGGCGCGGCTTGTAGGCCTGCATCGCGCGCCAGTTTTCCTCGCGGACCTGCACGCGGCGGAGGTCGCTGTGGGCCTCGGCGGGTCCCATGTGCATGGCTTCGCCGACTTCCTTTTTCACCTGGCGGTGGACGGATATGCCTTCAGCAATGCGTGCCCGCAGGCGCTCCAGTTTTGCAGGCAAGGGCAGGTCTTCCTGCTGCTGCCAGAAGGCACCGAACCTGCCGGGCAGGGAGTAGCGCTTGTTGGGGGCGGTGGGATTGTGGGTGTCGAAGAGCCCGAGGAATTCCACCGTGTGGCCCTGGTCAACAAGTTGACAGGCCATCTCATGGGCTACCACTCCGCCAAAGGAGTAACCGGCGAGCCGGAAAGGCCCGGTCGCATGGACCGCGAGCAATTCCTGCACGTAGGCCGCCGCGGTTTCCTCCACGCTTGACTCCTCGATCGGCGTGCTGCTGCTGAGCGAGAGCGCCTCGATGGCGTGGATGGGGAAGTCTCCCGCCATCCTCTCCGCGATGCCGCGGTAGAAGATCACGCCACCATCGCCTCCATGGATGCAGAAGAGCGGCGGAGGATTTCCCCGGTCGGAGAGGGTGACGAGGTGGCCTTTCTTGCCGGACTTCGCGGGATTGGCGGAGGTGGCCGCCGCCTCGGGTGCGAGCAGGACCGACAAACGCGCGATGGTGGGATGGCTGAGCAACGCGGCCAGCGGCAGGCTGATGCCAAATTCGCGTGAGATCCGCGAGAAGAGGCGCAGCGCCATCAGCGAATGTCCGCCGAGCGCGAAAAAGTCGTCCTCGCGACCGACCTGCGGCGTGTCTAACAGCTCGCTCCAGATGACGGCGAGCCGCTGCTCGGTCTCGCCCTGCGGCGGGATGAACTGGCGTTGCACGGCGCTTGCCCTCGCGGGATCGGGCAGGGCGGCGAGGTCGATCTTGCCATTTGCGGTGACCGGAAAGGTGTCGAGGATCGTAACGCTGTCCGGTCGAAGGAAGGCGGGGAGCCTTGCCGAGAGCCAGGCGTCCAGCTTCACCGGGTCGAGCAGGCTGCCCTGCTCGAGCGAGGCCCATGCGAGGATGCGCTTGGTCTCGGCGGATTCGCCGCGCACCGCCACCTTCGCCTGGCGCACCTCGGGGTGGGAGGCGAGCGCGGTTTCGATTTCGCCGAGCTCGATCCGGAAGCCGCGGATCTTCACCTGGTGGTCCCGGCGACCGATGAACTCGATGGTGCCGTCCGCAAGCCAGCGACAAAGGTCGCCGGTGCGGTAGAGCCGTCCGAACTGCGGATGCGAGATGAATTTCTCCGCCGTCAAAGCCGGGTCGCCATGATAGCCGAGCGCGAGGCCCGTGCCGCCGGTGAAGAGCTCGCCATGGACTCCGGCAGGCACCGGGCGGCCGAGGTCATCGAGGATGTAGGCAGTGGTGCCACCGATGGGCCGGCCGATCGGGATCGAAAGGCGCTCGCAGTCTTCGTCTCGGATCGCATGGCAGGTCGTGAAGGTCGTGTTCTCCGTCGGCCCGTAGCCATTGATGAGCGTGGTGCCGGGCAGCGCTGCCATCGCCTGGCGCACGTGCGAGACCGAGAGGACATCGCCGCCCGCCAGCAGATAGCGGAGGCCTTTCAAAGAGTCCACGTGCTCCTCGATCATCACCTGGAACAAGCCCGCGGTGAGCCACAGCGTGGTCACGCCTTTCTCACGCACGGCGGTGGCGATTTCATCAAGGCCCGCGCCCCGTGAGGGAATGACGAGGGTGCCGCCGTTGAGCAACGGTCCCCAGATTTCGAGGATCGAGGCGTCGAAGGAAAGCGGAGCGGCGAGGAGGAAGACATCGTCGCTCGTGATCGGCATGAAGCCATTGTCGCGAACGAGGCGGGTCACGCCGCGATGCGGGACCAGCACGCCCTTCGGCTTGCCCGTGGAACCGGAAGTGAAAAGCAGGTAGGCGGGGTGCTCCGGCGAGAGTTTGACGGGCGGAAGCGTGGTGGCTTCGGCGCTCCCGAGCTTCGGAATCTCCAGCAGCGTGCCGTTCCAGTCGCCGTAGGAAAACGCGAGGCCCGGCGTGGCGAGTCCCACACGCGCACCGGAATCCTCCAGCAGCATCGAGAAGCGCTGTGCCGGATAATCCGGATCGATCGGAACGTAAGCGCCACCGGCGAGCAGGATGCCGAGCAAGCCGGTGATCATCTCCGGCGAAGGCTTCGAGCAAAGCGCCACGAGATCGCCGGGCTTCACGCCTGAATTGATCAGGCGTGCCGCCAACGTGGTCGCCTCGGCATGGAGCCGCGAGTAGGTGATTGTCTGATCTCCGAAGACGAGGGCGGTGCGTGAGGGATGCTTCTCGGCAGTCTCGAGAAACCACGCTGGAATGGTAGTGACTGGGAGGGCGGAATTCATTCCGCCCGTGGAATCCGATGCTGATCCGGGCGGAATGAATTCCGCGCTCCCGGTGATGGGATTTCGCGACCACTCGCCGAGGATCGTCGCCTTCTCCTCACTTGTTAGGATTTCCAGCTCCGAGAGGTTCTTTTGGGGATTCTCCGCAATGCCTTCCAGCAATTGCCGGTAGTGGCCGAGCATGCGCCACGCCGTCGCGTGATCGTAGAGGTCCGTGCTGAAGTCGCACGAGAGCCGCCACCCTTCCGCGCGCTCCACGATGAAGAAATGCAGGTCGAAGATCGCACCGGCCGAGCGGGATGGGATCGGGATCAGCTCCACACCGCCGAACTTGCCCGCCTTCGCGAACGAGCGCTGGTGCGTGAAGTTCACCTGGAAGATCGGATTGCGGCTCGGATCGCGATTCGGCTTCAGCTCGCGAACCAAGCATTCGAAAGGGAGATCCTGATTCTCCACGGCGGAGAGCGCGGTGTCGCGCACCTGGCGAACGAGGCTTTCAAAGGTGGGATCTCCGGAGAGATCGCTGCGCAGCACGAGTGAATTGATGAAGACGCCGATGAGCCGTTCCATTTCGGCACGGGTGCGGCCGGTGATGGGCGAGCCCACGGCGATGTCCGTCATGCCGGTATAGCGGTGGAGCAGGACCTTGTAGGCCGCGAGCTGCAGATGGAAGAGGGTCGCGCCATTCCGCGAGGCGATCGCCTGCAGGCGCTGCGTCAGCTCGCGCGGCAGCAGGGTGGAGATCAGCTCGCCATTCCAAGTCTTCGCCGCAGGACGCGGCCGGTCGGTGGGGAGGTCGAGCTCTGACATGTCGGCCAGCCGCTCTTTCCAATAGGTGAGCTGCCTGGCGATCTCGGGGCCTTCGAGGAAGTCCTTTTGCCAGACGCTGTAGTCGCCGTACTGGATCGCCGGTGGCTCCAGCGGGCACTCTTTTCCGTCGCGATAGGCCTGGTAGATCTGCGCCAGTTCCTCGGTCAGCACCGTCATCGACGAGCCGTCGAACATCGCATGATGGACCGAGACGTGCAGGATATGCGAGGTGTCGGAAAGCTTCACCAGTTCCGCACGGAAGACCGGGCCGGTTGCGAGATGGAACGGGCGCTGCGCCTCGATGCTTCCAAGCCGGTCCGCCTCCACCTGTCGCTCGCCTTCCGGCAGATGGGAGACGTCGTGGATGGGGAAGATGAAGTCGGCCTCGGGTGCCACGACCTGCAACAGCTCCCCGCCATCCTCCTCAAAGTGCGTCCGCAGCGACTCGTGACGCTCGACGATCGTTCGCAATGCTTTCTCTAACAGAATCGCGTCGAGCGGGCCTTCCAACCGGAAGCGCATCGGGACATTGAATGCCGTCACTCCCGGCTGGAGAAGCTCCAGATACCAGAATCTCTGCTGGGCCACCGAAGCGGGGAAGGCCAGCACGTCCGCGGCCTCGGGCGCTTGGGTCGCCGGGTCGTGGGTTGGGTCGCTCATGGTGTCAGAGTTTGCGGCGATAGGCATCGCGGTTCACGCGTTGGATGGTCGGGGCGGCAGCCACGGGTTCCGCCACGGTCGTGAGTTCGGCGGCCAATGCGAGGATATTCCGGTGGCGGAAGACCTGCGCGGGGGCGACGGGGAGCCCGATGCGGGTGGCGCGGGTGCTGATCTGGAAGATCAGGATCGAGTCGCCACCCAGCTCGAAGATGTCATCGGTGGTGCCGATTTCCTTCACGCCGAGGACCTGCTTCCAGATCTCCACCAGCTTCTCCTCGGTCTCGTTCTTCGGTGCGACGATCTCGCGTGCGGGTGCCTCCTCGCTTTCTCCGGGTGCAGGCAGGGCCTTGCGGTCCACCTTGCCATTCGGCGTGAGGGGGAAGGCGTCGAGCACCACGAAGGCCGATGGCACCATGTAATTCGGCAGCTTCGTGGCGAGATGCTGGCGGAGATCCGCGCCGAGTGCCGGGGTTGGCTTCTCGTGATGCGGGACGTTCGCCAGTGGAGCAGGTGTCGCCTGGATGGGCCAGAGTGGCATGACCCCGCTGCCAGCGGGCAGGAAGATCACGTCCATGAGCCCGGCGGCACCATTGCCGCGCCAGCGCACGTGGGCGCGGTAGCCGGAGTTCGCGGCCGCGGCGAAAAGGTCCTCGGCTGTCAGCGCCGTATTCGAGGGCACGGGCACTTCCGGGAGCGGGCCGTCTTCCGGCGAATGCTCCAGCGCTCTCAGGAAGCCTAGCGGACCGGCGAGCCGGAGATCCGGGATGCCCGCGATGGCCAATTCGTTCGGGCCCTCGGCGAGCATCGCTTCGAGCTGCTCCAGATTCAGCCGCTCCCACTGCCGCCAGTTGGTCACGACCTGCGTCGCGGGCTTCTCGCCCACATGCAGGATGACGTCGTAGTGGTAGGTCGTCGTTTCATTCGTGAGCTGGCCGCGGCGGAGCTTCACCTCGACATGCGAGAAGCCGTCAAGGTGATCGAACCACGCCGGGTCGAGCGACAGCTCGGTCTCGCGGGAAAGTCGCTGGCCGAGCTTCTCGCGCAGTTGCTTACAGGTGGTACCAGCGGGAGCACGTTCGCGGAGGATTTCCGCGTGGTGGGCAGAGAGCAGTGCATTGCTCTGGATGTCGCCGAGGAAGACGCGGCCGCCGGGTTTCAAGGTCTTCGCGGCACCTTCCAACACGCGGGCGAGATAGGCAGCGTCGGGGAAGTACTGCGCGACGGAATTGATGATGACCGTATCGAAATAGGCGTCCGGAATGTCCGTGAAGTCATCCGCAGGCCGGTGGAAGAGCTTCACCTGCGGGAGCGGGTGATTCTTCTCGAGCGCGTCGATGGCGACCTTCGAAATGTCCGCGGCCCAGTAGCACTCGGACTCCGCGGCGAAGCGCGAGAGGATCTGCCCGGTGCCGCAACCGATCTCGAAGACACGGCTCGGTCCATAGCCGCGGAGGCGTGCGGCGGTCGTCTCGATCCACTCCGCGACCTGGACATCGATATCCGTGATGCCGGCCCAACCGGCGATCACCGAGTCGAGCTTGTCCAGCTTTCCGCTGCCGGATTGGTCGATGGCGGACTTGTAGAGCAGGTCCCACTGGTCCTCCCAGATGGCCGTGCCACTGCCGCCTGCATCCTCGGGGCGGACATAGGCGATGAGGCGGCCGTCGTGCACGTGGGCCACGGCCTGGGCGACGGACGGATGCTGCTCCAGATGGGTCTCGATGTCGCCGAGCTCGATGCGGAAGCCGCGGACCTTCACCTGGTGGTCCATGCGACCGAGGCACTCGATCGTGCCATCCGCGTTCCATCGGGCGAGGTCGCCGGTGCGGTAGAGCTTGCCGGACTGCAGCGGGGTGGAAATGAAGCGGTCGTCGGTGAGGTCCTGCCGTTCATGATAGCCGAGGGCGAGGCCGTCGCCGCCGATGAGCAATTCACCGGCGATGCCGACGGGCTGCGGTTGCAGCGCGGCATTCACGATGAAGACCTGGGTATTGTCGATCGGGCTGCCGATGGTCACCGGGCCCTCGCCTTCGGTTACCTTTGCGGTCGTGGACCAGATGGTGGTCTCGGTGGGTCCATAGACGTTCCAGATTTCGCCACAGAGCGGGGCGAGCCGGTTGACCAGATCGCGCGGCACGGCTTCGCCTCCGACGAGTGCCTTGAAGCCGGGTCTGCCGGTCCACCGGGCTTCCAGGAGGAGCCGCCAAGTCACGGGCGTCGCCTGTAGGACGGTCACGTTGTGACGCGCGATCGTGTCGGCGAGGCGATTGCCATCGATGGTGATGTCGCGGGTGGCGATCACGATCTCCGCTCCGGTGGTGAGCGGCAGGAAGATTTCCAGACCGGCGATGTCAAAAGACAGCGTGGTCACGGCGAGCAAGACGTCATCCGGCGTCAGGCCGGGCTCGCGGCGCATCGAGTTGAGGAAATTCATCACCGCACGGTGCGGCAGGCGGACGCCCTTCGGGCGGCCGGTCGAGCCGGAGGTGAAGATGACATACGCGAGGTCTTCGGGATCTCCCTCGACGGGCGTGAAGCCATTGCCTTCACCGAGGATCTGGTCCACCAGGATGACCTGCGCCTGCGAAGAGGGCAGCTCCTTGTGCAGCGTCGTCTGCGAAAGGATCAGCGGCATGCGCGCGTCCTCCACCATGAAGGCAAGGCGCTCCGCCGGGAAAGCGGGATCCATTGGGACATAGGCCGCACCGCATTTCAGGATGCCGAGCAGCCCCGCCACCATGTCGGGCGAGCGTTCCAGATGGATGCCTACGAGATCGCCGCGTTTCACCCCGGCGGTCTGGAGTCGCGCGGCGATTGCTGTCGCGCGCTGGTCAAGCGCGGCATGGGTGAGCGTGTCGTCTCCGCAGTGGATCGCGATCTTGTCCGGGTAGCGCGAGGCGACCTCGGCGACGAGGTTGGAGAGTGTGGTCGTGCGCGGGTATTCGCGCGCGGTCGCATTCCATTCGACGAGCACGCGCTGGCTTTCCTCCGCATCGAGAATGGGAAGGGATTGCAACTCGGTCCCGCCGTCGTTGATGGCGCTTTCGATCAATTGCTCGAAGCATCCCAGCCAGCGGCGGATGGTGGCCGCGTCGTGGAGGTCGGGATTGTATTCGCACTCCACGATCATGCGCTCGTCGGTTTGGACGAGGTTGAAGAAGAGGTCGAAATTGACGTGACGTTTCGGATTGGTCCAGACGTCGAAGCCGAGGCCGTCGAAGGCGATCTGGTCGCTGCCGGACTTGTCGATGTTGAACATCACGTTCACCAGCGGCAGGCGGCTCGTGTCGCGCGGCAGGCTGAGCTTTTTCAGCAGGCTGCCAAAGGTGCAGTCCTGGTGATCGTAGGCCTCGAGCACCTGTTCCTTCACGTCCGCCGCGAAGTCACGGAACGGGCGATCAGCATCGGCCTGGAGGCGCAGCGGGAGGAAATTCAGGCAGTGGCCGACGAGTTCGTCGCGACCGATGCGCGTCTGTCCCGCTGCGGGCACACCGATGACCAGATCTTCCTGGCCGGTAAGACGGTGGAGCAGGGTGGCAAAGCTGGCGAGCAGGGTGGCGAACAAGGTGCCGCCGAGTTTTGGCGATGCCTTCTTCAGTCTCGCGTAGCGGTCCGCGTCGAGCGTGATGGCCTCCATCGCTCCGGCGAAGGTCTTCACCTGCGGGCGGGGGCGGTCGGTGGGCAGCTCCAGCACGGGCGCGCCACTCTCGTATTTTGCGACCCACCAGGCTTCCGCCCCGGCGTGCTCGTCCTTCGTAGCGATCTCGTGGCGCGCATACTCGGCGAAGGACATCGCCGGAGGCAGCAGCGGCAGGCGGCCTGCCTTGCGGGCATTGTAGCACTGCGCCAGTTCCATCAGGATCATGCCAAAGGACCAGCCATCACAGACGATGTGATGCATGGTGAGGAGCAGCTCGTGGTGATCCGCGGCGAGCCTGCCGATGTGCAGGCGGAACAGCGGCTTGTAGGAGAGATCGAATGGCGTGCGGGCTTCGTCCTCTTTCACCTGCGACCAATGCAGGTCACGCGCATCCGCGGTGAGCGCGGAGAGATCGTGCTCGTGGATCTCCACCTGCCGCGGCGCGGCGTGGAAGACCTGCTGCTGGCCGTCCGGCGTGAAGGTGCTGCGCAGCGCGGGGTGACGGACGATGAGGTCGAGCAGGGCGGTGCGCAGCGCCGGGACATCGAGATCGCCGTCGAAGCGGATCACGTTCGACTCGTTGTAGGCGCAGTTCGCGTCGTCACCCATCATCAGCGAGTGGAAGATCTCGCGCTGCGCCTCGGTCGTCGGCGCGGAGTCATGGCGCGGGAACGAGGTCGGTGCGGGGACGTTCTTCGTGGATGCGGGAAGGAAACCTGCCGCCTGCATCTCTGCCACGGCCTCGGTGAAGCCGCGCACCACGCGGTCGAGATCCTCGTCGGTGTGCGCGGTGGTGAAGTAAAGCGGGCGGCCTTCCCAGATGTGGACGCCTTTCTCGCGGAGGAAGTACCAGAGCAGGCTCGCGTATTTCAGGTCCGCGGCGTAATCGACCACAGCATAGGCGCTGAAATGCGGAATGCGGATCGGCACGCCGATGGCTTCGAAATGCTGGTTCAGCGTGCGGCACAGGCGCTCGACGCGCTCGGTCACATCGATCTGGAGGCGCGGGCCTTCGCCCTTCAGGTGCTCGACCACTCGCCACGCGGCGGCCAGCGCGAGTGGATGCCGGACGAAGGTGCCGGCGAAGAAAGTCACGCCGACCTCAGGGAAGCTGTCGTCGCCATAGCTCCATGAACCACCGTCGAGGGCGTCCATGTATTCGCGCTTTCCAGCGAGCACGCCGATGGGCATGCCACCACCGATGACCTTGCCATACGTGGCGAGATCGGCTTCCACGCCGAAGTACGCTTGCGCGCCGCCGGGATGGCAACGGAAGCCGGTCACCACCTCATCGAAGATCAGTGCGGTGCCGGATGCCTTCGTGATGGCGCGCACCTCGTGAATGAAGTCGCGCGGCTGGAGACCCGGGGCGCGGCTCTGCACCGGCTCCACCATCACGGCGGCCAGCTCGTGCGCGTGCGCCTTGAGGATATCGAGCGAAGAAGGATCCGCGTAGTCGAGCACCAGCATGTTCTCGACCAGCGACTGGGGGATGCCCGGAGCGATCGGCTGGGCCTTGTAAACGCCATCCACCCACGCGCCGCGCACCAGGACCTCCTCGAACATGCCGTGGTAGTCGCCGGTGAAGTAGGCGATGCGGGTGCGGCCGGTGATAGTGCGGGCGAGGCGCATCGCCGCCATCACGGCTTCCGAGCCGGTGTTGCAGAAGGTGGCGCGATCCATGTTCGTCAGCTCGCAGATCGCCTTCGCGAGCTTGCCCGCGATGGGTGACTGCGGGCCGATCTCGATGCCGGTGTGGAGCTGTTTCTCGATGGCCTCCGTCAACCACTCCGGCGAATGGCCGAAGAAGTAGGTGCCGAAGCCCATGGTGATATCGACATACTCGTTGCCATCGAGGTCCCAGATCTTCGCGCCCTTCGAGCGGGACGAGACGATGGGGTAAACCATTTCCTTCCACAGCGACTTGAAGCCGGAGACGGCACGAGGGTCGGCGTAGTGGTCACGATGCTCGGCGGTGTAGGCCTTTGACGCGGACGTCTTGCGGACGTAGCGGGAAATCAGCTCGTCGAGCGACTTCTGCTGGATCTCGGTCAGGCCGCCATTCTCGCCCTTGTCGATGGGTTTGTAGGGACCGAAGCGTGTGTTCGTGGACGTGTTGCGCGTGTGATTCGCGGGCCACGTGACCGGCTCAAGCCCGGTGGTGGTGGCGGGTGCCGCGGCGGCTGTGGGTGTCGGGTTCTGCCGGTCTGCCAGCAGCGCCTGCATGAGCTGGATCTGGTACGCCATCAGTTGCTCGATGGTCGAGCCTCCCGCGGTTTGTTGCGGGATGAGTGCTGGCGGGGCAACTACGGCAGGCATCGTAGGTGCAGCCGCGGCGGGCATCTCCGCATCGAGGTGCGAGGCGATCGCCGCCACCGAAGAAAGCTCACCGAGCATCTGGCGGAAGGTGATCTTCACGCCGAAGCGCGATTGGATCGCCTGGCTGGCCTGGGTGAGGAAGAGGGAGTCGAAGCCGAGCTCGGTGAAGGTCGCGGCATCGTCATCCACGGAGATGCCGGAAAGTTCGAGGACGATGGCTCGCAGCCTTGCTGCAAGGTCGGGGATGCGGGACATGGCAGGGTGGGGGGGGGCGATGGGCGTTGCCGTGGGAGGCTCGCTCACCATGGGTGAAGTGAGGGAAAGGCCGGCATCCACCCGGGATGCCGCAGGATCGGGAATCGTGGCAGCCTTCGAATTGTCGATCCAGTAGCTCTGGCGCTCGAAGGGATAGGTCGGAAGGTGAACGCGTGCTCGCTCCTGGCCTGCGAAGAAGGCCTGCCAATCCAGCGTGGCACCGGCTTTCCAAAGCTCGCCCGCCGCATTGAGCAGGTCGGTGAGGTCGTCCGAAGATGAAGGCAGCGTGGAGATGACCGTGCTGTCACCGCGACCCGGATGCTGTCTTGCGAAGGGGCCGAGCGCTTGGCCGGGGCCGACTTCCAGCAGGATCAGGTCGCCCGTCGCACAGGCGGTGGCGAGGGCATCGGTGAAGCGGACCTCGTGGCGGAGTTGGCGCGCCCAGTAGCCGGGGTCCGCCAGCGTGGTCGCGTCCATCTCGCGGCCGGTGCTGGTGGAGATCCACGGGATGGAAGGCGGGCGGGCGGCGACCTTTGCCGCCTCGGCGGTGAAGGGTGCGACAATGGGCTCCATCATCGCCGAATGAAACGCGTGCGAGGTATTCAGCGCGCGGCAGGCGATCTTCTGCGCATCCAGCTCGCGCTGATACGCGGCGATGGCCTCGTGCGGGCCGGAGACGGTGCAAAGCTTGGGGCTGTTGATCGCCGCGAGGCTGATGCCATCGGGCAGCTTCAGTTCATCCGCTCGCTGGCGCACGGCGAGCATGGCTCCCGAGGGGAGACCCTGCATCAGCTTCGCGCGCACGGCGAGCAGGCCGAGCGCTTCCGAAAGAGTGAAGGTGCCAGCGAGCACGGCGGCGACGTATTCGCCGATGCTGTGGCCGATCAGCAGCCCGGGCTGGATGCCCCACGAGACCCACAGCTTGGCCAGCGCGTACTCCGTGACGAAGATGCACGGCTGCGTCAGCCAGGTCTGGTGGATGCGCTGCTCTGCCTCGGCGCGGTCGCTTCCATCCGGGTAAAGCGTGGCGCGGACATCGACGCCGAGGTGCGAGTAGAGAAGCGCGGCGCAGTCATCGACCGCTTCGCGGAAGGCAGGCTCGCCCTGGTAGAGTTCGCGTCCCATGCCGGGATACTGCGAGCCTTGGCCGGGGAAGAGGAATGCCATCCGCGGTGACTTGTTAGATGCGGACGACTTCGCCGGTTCACGGAGTTTAGCGATGGCTCCGGCGGCATCTTCGGCCACGACATGGCGGCGGAAGGCGAAGGCCTTCCGACCCGCGGCGAGGGTGAAGGAGGTGTCAGCCAGCGAAGCCGAGCTTTCCCCTTCCAGATGCTTCGCGAGATTCGCGGCCATCGCATCAAGGGCGCTTGCGGTCTTGGCGGAAAGCACGAGCAACTGCTGCTTCCGGCCGATGCCGGATGGCGCGGATGGAGGCGCTTCCTCCATCACGACGTGGGCATTCGTGCCGCCGACGCCGAAGGCGCTCACGCCCGCGATGCGCGGCTTGTCAGCACGGGGCCAGTCCGTCGTTTCGGATGCCGGGCGCAGCGGGCTGTTGGAAAAATCGATCCGCGGGTTTGGCGCGGTGAAGTGTAGCAATGCCGGGATCTTGCCGTGGCGGAATTGCTGGATCGTCTTGATCAGGCCGGTGACGCCGGCTGCCACGTCGAGGTGACCGATGTGGGTCTTGCCGGTGCCGAGCGTGCAGTAGCCGCTTTCCTCCGCACCGCCTTCGCGGAAGGCCTTCGTGAGTGCCGCCACTTCGATTGGGTCGCCGAGCGGGGTGCCGGTGCCGTGTGCCTCGACATAGGAAACGTCCGCCGGATGCACGCCCGCGGTGGCCTGCGCCATGGCGATGACGTCGGCCTGCGCATTCAGACCGGGGGCGGCGAAGCCGATCTTGTCCGAGCCGTCGTTGTTGACCGCCCATCCCTTGATGACGGCGAGGATGGGATCGCGGTCGGCGATGGCTTCGCTCAGGCGTTTCAGCAGCACCACGCCGCAGCCGTGGCCGAAGACGGTGCCATTCGCCTTTTCGTCGAAGGCGCGCACGGTGCCGTCGCCGGAAACCATGCCCTCCTCGGTGTAGAGATAGTCGCGCTGCTGGGGAAAGCTGATCGAGACCCCGCCGGCGAGCGCCATGTCGCACTGGTAGGTGAGCAGGGAGGTGGCCGCCTGGCAGATCGCCACCAGCGACGTCGAGCACGCCGTCTGGATGGTCATGCTCGGGCCGCGCAGGTTCAGCTTGTAGGAGACGCGGACGGGCAGGAAGTCCTTGTCGTTGCCGAGCATGGTCTGGTACTCGGCCACCTGGTAGTTCTTCGCGAGCTCCGCGGCCTTGCCGAGGTTGTGGAGCAGGTAGGTATTCAGGCTCAGGCCGGCATAGACGCCGATCATGCCGGGATACGCGCCGGGATCGTATCCGGCGTGCTCGATCGCTTCCCAAGCGCACTCGAGGAAGACCCGGTGCTGCGGGTCCATCAGCTCGGCCTCCTTCGGATAGACGCCGAAGAACGACGCGTCGAAAAGATCCGGGCGCTCCAGGATGCTGCGCGCGCCGACGTACTTCGAGCCATCGCTGCCCTCGCGCGAATCGAAGCGAGTGATGCAGTCCTTGCCTGCGATCAGGTTCGCCCAGAATTCATCCGGCGAGTCGGCACCGGGGAACCGGCCGGCCATGCCGATCACGGCGATTGCTTCTTGGGGGGGAAGTTCTTCGTTCATCTGGGGCGACGGAAATTTGCGAGTCCCGCCCGCTGCAGGCGGGCCCGGTCCTGGGCGGCGGATGCCGCGGTGGCCGCCTGAGGGGAGAGGAAGGTGGCGAGCGTCCTGGCGCTCGGGCAGGCGAAGAGATCGGTGATCGCGAGGTCGCGGCCGGTCATTTCACGGAGCTTCACGTGGATCACCGCCAGATGGATCGAGGTGCCGCCGAGGTCGAAGAAGTTCGCCTCGGGATCGGCGACGGGACGTCCGAGAACGTCGGACCAGAGGGCAAGGATGCGGCCTGTCAAACTGCCGTCCTGGAAAGAAGCTGCTTTCGGGGTCTCCGGGGCATTCGCGAGGGCCAGCCGGTCCACCTTGCCATTTGGCGTCAGCGGGAAGCTCTCCGCGTGGTGGAATTCACCGGGCACCATGTATCCGGGCAACAGGGTGGCCAGATGCTCCTTCAGCGAGGCGGCGGATGCGCTGCCCTTGAGGTGGGCGATCAGGCGGCCGTCCTTTGCGATCACCACGGCTTCGCGCACGTCGGGGTGTTGTTCGAGGGCGAGCTCGATTTCCCCGAGCTCGATGCGGAAGCCATTCACCTTTACCTGATGGTCGGCGCGGCCTCGGAATTCCAAAGTTCCGCAGGGCAATCGTCGGGCAAGGTCGCCGGTGCGGTAGATCCCGCCCGCGAGCGCGAAGCTGCTGGCGGTGCGCGTCGGGTCATTCAGGTAGCCACCGCCGAGTCCGGCCCCGGCGATGCACAGCTCGCCAAGCTCGCCGTCGGGAATGACGGCCAGATCCTCGTCGCGGATGGTCACCGTGACATTCGGGATTTCCCGGCCGAGGGGGACAAAGGGGAAGTCATCCAGATTTCCCCGGTGCAGGCGATGGTAGGCGCAGATGTCCGTGCACTCGGTGGGGCCGTAGGAATTCACCACCTCGGCTCGGCAGGCCGGGTGCTCCAGCCAGGCGCGCAGCCGCGGGATGGAGATCGGCTCCCCGCCGAGGACGGCGAAGCGCAGCGAGGAAAGCGCGGCGTAACCGTCTGCCGCCGCCGCATCCACCAGCGGGTAAAAGGCGCTGGGAGTGCAATTCACCAGCGTCACGCGGTGATCCCGGATCAGCGCGGAAATACGAGAGATATCGTACGTGCCGCAGTCGTCGAGGACGAGGCGGCCGCCGGTGAGCAGGGGAGTGAAGAAATTCTTCTGCGTGAGGTCGAAGCTCGGCGAGCTGATCACCAGCGTGCAGTCGTCCGGCCCGAGCGTGAGTTCCGAGCCATACCAGCCGAGGAGGTTCGCGAAGCCCTTGCGGAAGACCGAGGCGGCCTTCGGTTGCCCGGTCGAGCCCGAGGTGAAGATCGCATACAGCGGATCGTCCGGTGTCGCGTAGGGAGTGCTGTGCGCGTTCCCTCCGTAGGCCTGGACGTCGATGACCGTCTTCGCACCCGCTGCCGAGAAGACCGGGGCCAGATCCCCGCGGCTCAGGACGAGGTCCAGCCCGGCAGTTGAGATCATGTGTGAAAGCCGCGCGGCAGGATAGGCGGGATCCAGCGGCACATAGGCGGCCCCGGATTCCACCACGGCCAGCAGGGCGACCATCAGGTCAATGGACCGGTCGAGGCCGATCCCCACGAATACCCCGGGGCGTGCCCCGAGTGCCTGCAGGCGACCGGCAAGGCGGCTCGCGCGTGCCTGAAGCTCGCCATACGTCAGCGAGCGGGTTCCGGCGGTGACCGCGATCCTGTCAGGAAAACGGGAAGCGTGGGCGTGGAACGGGGAAATCAGCGAATCGACGGAAAGAGCTTCCGGCATGAGGGGGGGCGCAGTCATGCAAGCGGGCGGGCGACAGTGAATGTGGACAACGGCTCGACTATTTTAAAAATAAGGCAAGGTCAATAATCGGGCTGGGTGTTGGCCGGGGGGATGGGGGTGAGTGGCGCTCGGGGTGAGCTTTGGAAGACAGTTTTCTTTAACTCATGCGCCTCCCGATCTCTATCAGGAAGTTGTAAATTCAGCATTACGCGAAGGCGTAAGGTTTGGAAATTTGAAATTTCTTGCCGTTTTTGTTGGAATTTTTTAAAGTTCGCGCGCTGATTTTCCCCCATGTCCCACCGAGTGCCACGAGCCCCCCGAGTGGTGCCGATGACGATCGCCGCGCTGGCGGCGGGCGTCTTGGCCCCTTCGTCGGCCGAGGAACTCACCTCCGCGGCCCCCGGCCGGCTGGATGGTGAGGTGGACAGCCGTATTGTCCCCCGGAATGCACCGCGCCTCGACGGACTGGCGGGCAAGGAGCGCTCGGAGGAACTCGAAATGGGCATCGCGATCTCCGCGGCCTACGACGACAACATCTTCCTGAGCCCCAACGCGCAATCGGACTTCGTCGTGAAGGTCTCGCCCGCCATCGCGTGGCGGAAGGGCGACCCGAAGGAGGGCGAGGGCGGCTACATCCGCGCGGCCTACAAGCCCACGGGGGTGAAGTATTCGGATTTTAGCGACAATGATCGCGTCGATCAGGTCGCGTCTTGGGAAGTCGGCTGGCGTGGCCAGGCGATCAAGCTCGCCTACTCGGGGGAAGCCCGGTCGTTGGGGGATGCCACCGCCGATACCGGCACGCTGACGGATCGCACGGAATTCGCGAGTGAGGCCCGTGTGACATGGTCGGTACGGGAGCGGGTGGCGGTGGAAGTCGCAGCGGGCTACGAGTCCACGACTTACGACGACTCGCGCTTCGCCGACTCCAGCAATGCCTACGGCGGCATCGCGCTGCGCTACGCCTACTCGCCGAAGACGACCTTGAGCGCGGCCTACAAGTTCGGGCGCTTCGAGGTGGATGGTGCGGGGCCGCAGGATGTCCACCGGACCACGGCCCGCATCGAGTGGAAGCCCCGCGAGAAGATCGCCGTCGATATCGAGGTCGGCGCCGAGCACCGGATTTTTGACAGCGGCTCGGACACCACGCCGGTGGTCGAGGCCCGCGTCGGCTGGACTCCCAAGGAAGGCACCGAGATCTATCTGGATGCCTACCGCCGCGAGCGCGCATCTGCCTATCTGGCTGGCCAGAATTACACCCAGGGTGGTGTGGCGCTCGGCATCACCCAGCGCCTCGGCGAGAAGTGGAGCGCGAAGCTTGAGGGTGGCGTGGAGAGTGCTGAATACAGCCGCGTTTCCGGCGCTGGAATCGCCGGTCGCGAGGACAAGATCCACTTCATCCGCCCGGCCGTGGAGTACCGCTTCACGGACGATTTCAGCATGGGCCTCTTCTACCGCTACTCGGAGAACCGCTCCAACAGCCGCGCCTTTGGCTACGAAAACCATGGCGCGGGCATCGAAATGGGCTACCGATTCTAACAGATCCCCCCCTGACATGAACGTGAAATTCCTGCTCCTGCTGTGCGCCATCATCGGCTTGCTGGCGGCATTCAGCTCAGGCCAGACCGCCGAGGGTGGCCGCGCCTCCGGCATCATCGGCCAGCGCGATACCGTGGAAATCCGGGTCTTCCGCGAGGACGACCTGACCACCACCGGCCAGCTTTCCACCAGCGGCACCATCACCATGCCGCTGATCGGCTCGGTGAAGCTCGCCGGACTCAGTACCGAGTCCGCCGCGAAGGCGATCGAGGCGAAGCTCAAGGACGGCTACCTCGTGAAGCCCGAGGTGACCGTGACCATCGAGGGCCGTATCCGCCGCACCATCACCGTGCTCGGCCAGGTGCAGAATTCCGGGGTCTTCGAGCTGCCGGCCAATCGCTCCCTCACCGTGGTGGAAGCCATCGGCATGGCAGGTGGTTCCACCCGCATCGCGAATACCAAGAAGATCACGCTCAAGCGCTCCGGCGGGAAGGTCCAGACGATCAATCTGAAGGACATCACTTCTGGCAAGGTGGCCGATGTCCCGCTCAAGGACGGCGACGTGCTGAGCATTCCCGAAAGTCTTTTCTAAGGTCCGCCGATGCCATCGCCACGCAAAACGGAATCCCTCGTGCCCGCAGCTCCCCGCAGTACGGAGCTGGCGATCGCCGAGCCGACCCTTTATCTGCCGAAGGTGGAGCCCGGACGCCTCTTTGGCATCCTGCTGCGCCGGGGCTGGCTCGTCATTCTGGGCATGGCGCTCGCCGTCGGTGCGATGGCCTACTATGTGAAGAAGGCTCCGAAGATCTACGTCTCCACCGGCTCGGTGGAGGTGAGCAGCCACGCCCCGCGGGTGCTGAATATCGACGGCCTGTCACCGGAGGATTCCAAGGATCTCGAACAGCTCCGCACCATCGAGCGGAACATGGCTTCCTCCGCCCTGCTGATGCGTGTGGCGAAATCCCACGACCTCTTCACGGCGAAGGATTTCGCCCCGCCGGGAACGAGCGAGCAGGGCGTCGTTGCGCTGCTCGCCAGCCGTACCCGCGTGGAACTCGACCGCGGCACCCGCGTGGTTGTGATCAGCGTGGAGGACACGGATCCCGAGCGCGCCAAGAGCATCGTGGAGTCGCTGGTGTCCGAATACGATCTCTGGATCAAGGACCGCCGCGAGGACCTCGCCCGGCGCGCCGTGGAGGGACTGGCAAAGGAAGAGGAGAAGCTCCGCCAGTCGATGGATGCCGCGAATGCCCGCCTGCAGGAATTCCGCGAAACCCACCCCGTCCCCGGACTTGAGGGCCGCGAGGGCTCCGGCCCCGTGACCGATCAACTCGGCGCGCTCAATACGCAGCTCACCCAGGCGAAGTCGGAGCGGCTGCGCCTGGAGGCGGAGTACGAGTCCTTCAAGAAATTCGACCCCGAGGACCCGGACTCGCTCGGTGGCATCGCCACCACGGCCCGCTCGGAGGAGGTGCTTTCCCTCTCCCGCTCGCTTCAGGCAAAGGAACTGGAATTCGCGAAGATCAAGGAGCGCTATCTCTTCAAGCACCCCGTCTTCAAGGAGGCGGACCGTGAGGTCACCAGCCTCAAGGAAGATCTCATCGGCGCGGTGCGTTCCGCGGGCAAGGCGCTGGAGCGCAGCTACCATGTCGCTCTGGAAAACGAGGCCAAGCTGCAGGGCGAGGTCGAGGGCGCGCGCACCGTGGCCATCGGCGTGGAGGGAGTCCGCTCGAACTTCGACGCCCTGAAGCGCGAGGCCGATGCGGCGCGCGAGCTGCACGCCACCGTGGACCTTCGCCTTCGCGAGACGGCCCTCACCAGCGCGGTCGCCGCCTCCGCCATCACGTGGGCCGAGCCTCCGTTCGTGCCCGAGAAGGCGACGAAGCCCGCGAAGAAGATCCTTTTCCCGCTGGCGGCGTTCGTTGGAATGATGGGCGGCTTCACGCTGCTCGTGGGCTCGGAGCTCCGCGACGGCCGCGTCCGTGACTCCGCCAGTGCCGCGCGTGCCACCGGTGCCCCGCTGCTCGCCAGCCTGCCGCCGCTCGAGGCTGGCAGGGAAGGGGACATGGTGCTGCTGTCCGATCCCGCCTCGCCCACCGCCGAGGCATTCCGCCGCCTGCGGGCCATCCTGCTGCCGCCGCAGGCGAAGCCCGATGCGCGCACCATCCTTTTCGCCAGTGCGGTGCCGGGCGAGGGTCGCTCGCTTTGCGCGATGAATTACGCCGCGTCGCTCGCCATGCAAGGCCAGCGGACGCTCCTGCTGGATGGCGACATGCGCCGGCCCGGCCTCAGCCGGGAGCACGTGAAGGCGGAGTTCGGCGGGCTCGGCGACTACCTCTCCGGCAAGTCCGACCCGGCGAAGGCCTGCTTCCCCACCGCGCTGCCAAATCTCTACCTGATGTCCTCCGGCCCGATGCGCGACGATGCCGCCGAGCTACTCTCCGGCACGCGTTTCCCGGCCCTGCTGGAAGATGCCTACCGGTGGTTCGACGCCGTCGTCATCGACAGCCCGCCGGTGCTCGCGGTGAGCGATGCGCTCGCGATTTCCCGTTACGCCGACCGCGTTTGCCTCGTGGTGCGCCAGAACGCCAGCGAGCGGAAGAACCTCCGCAAGGCCGCTGAGATGATCCGCGCGACCGGTGGCAATTTGATGGGTTTCGTCTGGAACGAGTTGCCGGTCAGGTCGAAAGGCCACTCGGCACCCGAGCCTGTCGTCCCCTTCAGCCACCCGGCCCTCGCTGGTCCCGCGGCAGAAGCTAAGACCGGTGAAGGGTCGGCTTCTCCTGAAAGTTCATCCCCCGTGATTTCCTGATTTCCTAGCTTGCGTCCGAAAATTCCCTAGTTAGAGTTCCGCCGTCACCGGTCCCCCCGACCGTGATTGACCTCCCCCGGTCAAACACACCCACATCCCCCCGTCCCATGAACTGTGCTCCCCCGGCACCGATTGTGGAAGAATCGTCCCCCATCGATTCGACCTCGCTGCCACCCCTCGATCAGTCCCGCTCGTATTCGCTGCGCCATCGCCACCGTCCTTGGGTGGCCCACCAGAAGTTGATTGCGATCAGCTTCCTGGGAGATGCCGCCGTGGTCTTCATTTCGATGCTCATCGCCTATTTGGTGCGCTTCGAGTCCCAGCTCCAATACGTCGGAGTGGATGATCCGGAGATCAGCCTGAGCGCTTACGCTGGCCACGTCCTCATTGGCGGTGGACTGATGCTTGCTCTGCTGGCGAATTTCCGCGTCCACGATCCGCGCAACTACCTCGCGATCCGCCGCACCTTTACGGTGATCGTAAAAACCTGCGCCATCTGGCTCGTCGCTTTCCTCGGCATCGCCCTGATCCTCAAGCTGGATCCCGCGATCAGCCGTGCCTACTGCGTGCTCGGCAGCGTGACCGCCATCGCACTCCTCTGCGGCTGGCGCTGGTTCCTCTTCTGCGTGCTGCGCCGCGAGTCCTTCGCTCAAGCGCTTCGGCAGAAGGCGGTCTTCGTGGGCTGGAATGCTGAGTGCAGCCGTGCGATCGGCCGCTTCAGCGAAGGCCGCTCGCAGCAGATCGACGTGCATGGCGTAATCCTGCCGCCGAATGGCAAGCTGGAGTCCGCTCCGCCGTCCGATGCCCCGGTGCTCGGCTCCTACGATGACTTCCGCGACATCGTCCGGAATTCCGGTGCCGACCTCATCATGGCTGTCGACGGCTGCATGGATCGCCACGAAATGCTCCTGCTGGCCGAGACCTGCGGGAAGGAATTCGTGGACTTCAAGCTGGTGCCGAGCTGCTTCCAGATCCTTGTCTCCGGCCTGCAGCTCGAGAATTTCCAAGGCATGCCGGTCCTCGGCATCGGCAAGCTGCCGCTTCACCACGCCTTCAACAACGCCATGAAGCGCGGCATCGACATCATCGGTGCAATCTTCGGCCTGGTCCTTTTCGCCCCGGTCATCGCAGCCTTTTGCGCCATGGTGCGCATGGAGTCGCGCGGCCCGGTCTTCTACCGCCAGCGTCGCATTGGCCTGAATGGCCGTCCCTTCGACATCATCAAGATCCGCTCGATGAAGGTGGATGCCGAGTCGAACGGTCGCCCGGGCTGGACCGTGAAGGACGACCCGCGCCGCCTGAAGGTGGGGGCCTTCATGCGCGAGTGGAATATCGACGAGCTGCCGCAGTTCTGGAACGTGCTGACCGGCGAGATGAGCCTCGTCGGACCGCGTCCGGAGCGCCCGGAGCTGATCGAGAACTTCAAGGAAGACATCCCCCACTACAACGTGCGCCACAACATCAAGCCCGGCGTGACCGGCTGGGCCCAGGTGAACGGCCTGCGCGGCGATACCTGCCTGCGCGAGCGCGTGAAGTTCGACCTCGACTACATCGAGAACTGGAATGTCTTCCTCGACCTCCAGATCATGATGATGACCTTCTTCAACCGGAAGGGTGCCTGCTGAAGTGACGAGGGCCTGACAAGTCGTGGAACCCGGGACCGATGGTCCCGGGAAGGTGGATCACCTTTGAAATCCCGCGTCTTGGGTCTTGAAGTCTCCCGTCTCTTTTCCGATGGATGCCGCCTTGATGGATGAGTCATCGCATTCCGCGCGCCGTGATCGCTCGATCCGGCTGGCGGTGGTGACCGCCTTCCTCTCGAAAGCCGGGAACGCGCTGCTGCAACTGGTGTCGATCCCCGTTGCCGCGCGCGTGCTCGGAAAGGAAGAGCTGGGCCTCTACTCGGCTGTCGGCGTCACGCTCGGCACCATCTCGCTGCTGCAGGTCGGCATCGGGCCCGCCCTGGCGCATGGCATCTCGAAGGCGAATGCGAACGGGGACGATGCCGAGGTGCGGCGGCTTTCCTCCAGCGCCTTCTACCTCTCCACGGGCCTCGGTCTTCTGGCTGGGCTGATCTTTGCCGCGGTGCTCCTCACGGTTCCATTGCCCGCGATCTTCGGGGAGTCCTTTGCGGGGAAGGAGAGCGTGCTGCGTCCCGCGCTTTGGACCGGCCTCGGGCTCTTCGTGGCGATGTTCGTTTTCAATCTCACCGACCGCACCCGCGAGGGGCTGTTGGAGGCATCGTCCAACAACGTGTGGGGTGCCGCGGGCAACGTGCTCGCCGCCATCGCGGTCGGCGTCGGTGTGCTCTTTGTCCCGCAGGTGTGGTTCCTCGTGCTGGCCGTGCACGGCTCGCTCGTCGTGGCGAAGCTCTGCAATACCATCGCCCTGTGGCGGAAGCACCCGGAAGTCCGGCCCGCTTGGACGCGCTTCCGCCTGCCGGTCGCAAAGCATCTCTTCACCGACGGCCTCGCCTTCTCCGCCGCCACGCTCATCACCGGTGTGGTGGAATACAATCTCTGCGGGTGGCTCGTGGGTCGCCACGGCGGACCCGCCGCGACTGCCCTTTACGGCGTTTTCATCTCGATGACGGTGATGCAGCTCGGCTTCGTGATGATGCTGAGCACTCCGACGTGGCCGGCGGTCGCATCGGCACTCGCCCGCGGCGACGTGACATGGGCGCGGAAGGCGGCGAAGAAGCTCTACCTCTATGGCAGCGGCTTTGCCCTCTGTGCCTTCGCCGGTCTGGTGCTGCTCGGCCCGTGGGTCTTCTCCGTGTGGCTCGGCAAGGAATTCTCCGGCCTGCCGCGCGTCATGTTCGCCGCCTATGGCCTGTATTTCGCTGCCCACGTCTGGCGGCACCTGAATCACGCCATGATGATCGGCACCGGCCAGGTCGGGAAGTTGGCGCGTATCCAATTTGTAGAATCCACGCTCGCGGCGGGGGCCGCGTACGTAGCGCTGGAATGGGGAGGCATCGCTCCGATGCTCGCAGCGGTCGCACTGTCGATCCTCGCGATCACCGGGTGGATCCTCCCGAGGGAAGTGGCCGGCCGTCTGCGGACGGTTGGCTGAAAGCGGCAGTTAGACAGGGGAGGGGATAGTAGAGGGACAGGAAGTCATCCGCTTGGCTTCCTGTCCCCAAGGGGATCGGATCGGCCGGGGCCTGTCAGCCCAGCATGCCCTTGAACTTGTCCAGCAGCCCGCCGCCGATGGCGGAAAGGTCGGGCGTCTGGCCCGCCATCAGCGAATCGACTGCACCATCATACTCCGGCGGCAGCTTCGATTTCACGAATTCGGCGACCGTCTTGAGGGTGCCTTCAATTTGTTCCTCGCTCAATCCGAGCGCGGCCAGCCGTTGCTTGAGTTCATTCATGGCGACTTGATGGTATCAGCATCCCTCTACACGGCGAGACGATGGTTCGCGAGTTCAATCATCGGTTGCGCGGGATCAAGGATTCGCTTCTTCAATCGATGGGAACTCAGGACTGAGACTCGGGACCCTGCTTGCTGAGTCCCTTTGAATGACAAGCTTGTAACCCACATGGCTCGGGAGGAATCCGAGGCTCTCGTAAAAGCGGTGAGCATCGTGACGGCTTTTGTCAGTGGTGAGTTGGAGAATCTGACAACCTGAAGCCGCACATTCGCCAATCGCCCACTCGAACATCATTCTCCCTAGCCCATGGCCTCGCAATTGAGACGCTATCCTGACCGCTTCGATTTGAGCCCGCCAAGTGCCGACGAGCGTGAGGCTTGGAATGAATGTAAGCTGTAGTGTTCCGACCACCTCGGCTCCACTCTCGGCAACGATCAGCCGCTGGTTTGAGTCAGCCTCGATCGCGTGAAAGGCCGCGATGTAGCGAGGATCTATTTCATGGGAGATCACCTCGCGCTGCCGGCCGAGTTCGTCATCAGCGAGAAGGGCAATGATCGCCTCAAGATCGGAGAGGACCGCAGTTCGGAATGTCACATTCATCGGAGAAATGATCACCGAGGAAATGATCGGCTTCAGGGGCGCTTGTCGAGGATCTGGTCACGGAGACGGGGTATCGGCGGAGTTGGAGCGACTCCCGGTGGATTTTGCACGAGTCCCCGTCAGCTTTTTCCGTTGAGCTTGCTGGTTTGTAGGGGTGTTCGGTTCACGCGTCTGCGTTCGGATAAAAACGAGGATGTGGATGCTTGGTGGCGGTAACTGAGTTGCGATGTGAGATGAGGAAAAAGTTCTGGATTTGCCATCAGGTGATCCTTTTGCTTCGCGCAACCCTCTGGACCATGATGTTTCGCTCAGATTTCAGATACGCGCTGCCGTGTCTCGTCGCATTCACCGCGATGGCACCGGCCAATCCAATCGATGTCGGCCAAGTAATGGGCTTTACCCCGGGGATACGAGGTGCCGTGGAACTCGTCTTCCAGTCGGAGGTCGGGAAGTATTATCAGGTCCAGATCAGCTCCGATTTGGCGACTTGGGACAACGAGGGTTACTCGGTGAAAGGCACCGGTGGTCAGATATCGGTTCTGGCCCGGACCCGCGGTTTGCCGAATGCCTACTATCGACTGCGTGATGACGGTGATGTCGGCAATGTTGCCCCTGTAGGCCCTCCGGGACCGGCGGGCAGCGATGCAACCGTGACGGCCTCGAATCTGTTGTCGGCGCTTCAGGCATTGAATGCAGTTCAGGCGGGTCAGGTCCGCGACGCGATTCGCGCGGCCGATGTCTTGGATCCAGCAAGCGGTGCCCGGTTGCTGAATACTCCTCACGCTCTGGCGAAATCCATCACCGGAGCTCCGCTTCGCATTGCGACCATTGGTGATTCCATGACGACGGGGATCAACCTCGGGCCCTTGATGGCGAAACGGGGGTTCATCGGCCTCACCGTCGAGGCTAGCCTCGCGACCGGAACGGTCACGGACGTCAGAAACGACTTCCAGTCATGGGTAAATGGAGAATACCAGCGGTTCGCGCCAGGGAGTTCCGGGGAATTCGTGCCCAATGGGCGGCTCGGTCCGGGTGGCTACACCCAGGGAAACAAGGCTGCCATCATTTACATCGCCCGCCCGGGCGCAGGAACTTTCAGGCTCCAATCGAAGACTTCCACAGGTACGATCTCGGTCCTCGACGGGATGATCGATGCGAGCAAGGACGGCAGTGGCAACCCCGTTTCAGTGCCGACCGGCGTCGTGAAAGAGTATGATCTCGCAACCTCGAATTATCCGTCGTTCCGCTTGATGGTGGACGGTGTCGTGGGGGGGGATGTGGATGTCATCTGTGGTGCCGTTTTTCCCACCATCGGAGGTGGGGTCACGGAGATCCGAACGTTGTTTGCTTCGCGGGGAGGCCTGGAAATCACCGACTCCCTGAAAACCCGGCCCGAGATTCTTGCTCCCATCTGGCGCTGGCTTGCTCCGGACTTGGTCTTTTCCTTGTGGGCCGACGAGGGGCCGAACTGGCAGAGTGGCGGCAATTGGAGAACTTACTATGATCGACTGAAGTCTGCGCATGCTGACTGCGACTTCGTGCAGGTGTCACGGAATCCTGCCTCGGGTGAGGACCAGCTTGTCGCCGACCAGGTAACGGCGCAGAGAGAGTGGGCAGCAGAAGCGGGGGAGTGCTTCATCGATACGAATGCCCTCTTTGGGTCAGGCTTCGCTGCCGCCAATGCAATGGGTGTGATGGCTGACGTGGTCCATCTCAATACCGAGGGTGTGATCCGTCGCAACCATCACATCTGGTCAATCCTTCCGCTCGGGGACGTCCATTTGGGAGCTGCCGGTGCTGGCGGGATATTTCAAGCCTCGGCCGAACCGACAGCCACACCCGCGTGGATTTTCGACAACCCGCTCTCCTTGTCGAAGGGGTTGCGAATCCAGGACAGCCCCTTCACCAATCATCTGGATTTCTGGAACATTGAATCGCTTTCCAAGGTGATGACGTTCAAGCGTGAAGGAGCTACTCTCTTCTCGCTTTCCGGTGCACAGGACGGGACTGCGGGCTTTTACCCGGGATTCAATGGCACCTATCTGGGCAATCCGTCGCTGCGCTGGCGTATCTTCGGGACCAGTGC
The DNA here is from genome assembly GCF_025950085.1 of Luteolibacter flavescens. Taxonomy (NCBI): domain Bacteria; kingdom Pseudomonadati; phylum Verrucomicrobiota; class Verrucomicrobiia; order Verrucomicrobiales; family Verrucomicrobiaceae; genus Neoluteolibacter; species Neoluteolibacter flavescens. The sequence continues at coordinate 52,639 of NZ_JAPDDS010000013.1, read as the reverse complement.
TTCGCAGAGCATCGTCACCAAGACCACGACCTATCAACCGGGACACAATGATTACACGATGCTCGGTGACGCGAGCGGCGGGTCCTTCTCGTTCATGCTCCCGGCCGCAGGCGCCACCGGAGTGCCCGGGCGGATCTATGTTTTCAAGAAGATCGACCCGAGCTCAAACGCGGTGATCATCGACGGTGCTGGAAGCGAGACCATCGACGGCTCGCCGACCATTTCTCTCGGTGGACAGTGGGACCGCGCCCAAATCCAGAGCGATGGCACCGCGTGGTTCCGCATCGACTAGCGCCACCGAGCGCCACCGAGCGCCTCCTTGCCAACGAATTCCTGTCGGGCCTGACAAGGGGATGCTTGGAAACCTCGATGTCACCGCGGTGATGCCGTACTTCCGACGAAGCCATCAGGCGACTGGAGCCCGGTTGCCAAAACCATCGCTCGGGCTTCCTCTGCCCTTTGGACTTTGGGCTAAAAAACAGTGCCGGAAGTGGGACTCGAACCCACACAGATCTCTCCGCCAGAACCTAAATCTGGTGCGTCTACCAATTCCGCCATCCCGGCATGGGGGCTAGCCTAGGGAAGAGCCCTGCGGCGGCAAGCGGCATTCACTTCTTTTCCGCGGCCTTTTCGGGCGCCTTCTCTTGTTTGGCGGGGACAAATTTCAAGGCGACGCCGTTGATGCAGTATCGCTGGTCGGTGGGGGTGTCGAAGCCTTCGCCCTTGAAGACGTGACCGAGGTGGCCGCCGCACTTGGCGCAATTCACCTCGGTGCGGACCATGCCGCCGGAGAAGTCGTCCTTGGTGGTGACGTTCTTGGCCTTCGATGGGTCGTAGAAGGAGGGCCAGCCGCAGTGGCTGTCAAATTTCTCATTCGACGTGAAAAGCTCCGCGCCGCAGCCGGCGCAGTAGTAGGTGCCCGCGCCCTGCTTGTTGAATTCCTTGTAGATCTCGCCGTTCGGGCGTTCGGTGCCGGACTGGCGGAGGATGCGGTACTGCTCGGGAGTCAGGATCTTCTTCCACTCCTCGTCGGTCTTTTCGACCTTAGCGGTCGGCTGTTCCGGGGCTTTGTCAGCGGTTTCCATGGCGGGCTTCTCCTTCTTCGTGTCTTCCGCCGAGCAGGCGCAGAGCGGGATCGCGGCGGCGAGCAGCAGGACGGCTTTCATCGGCATAGATCTACGCGCGCGAGCGGCATGATGCAAGTGCCGGTCGATTGGACCCGACCGACTACCGGAAAATAGATCTACGCGCGCGAGCGGCATGATGCAAGAGGGCTCGGCGGCCATCTACGGCAGGCCCTTGCGCCTGCTCAGCAGCAGCGGACCCACGCCCACTTGCCGAGGGCGGGCAGCAGCCGGAGCTCGAAGCCCCACGGGACCGCCGGATTCACCGGGCCTGCGCCAGCCATCTTCCGGCAGATGAAGCCGCCGACGCGATACCAGTAGGTGCCCTTCTTCTTGTCCCACGAGAGGACGGAAGAGGACGAAGCGGGAACCCAATCGCCCACGTGACATTTCAGCGGGTCGTTCCACGCATGAGGGGTGCTGATCATGTGACACCATGCGCGTGCTATCGCGATGATGCAAGCTGGGGCGGGCGGGTTTCAAATTACAGTTTCGCTACACGGGCGGGCGGTGTTGGATTCGTGCATGTCCGACTCCATCGCCGAACTCACCACCCGCATCCGGAGCTTCGTGGATGCCCGGGAGTGGCAGCAGTTTCACAATCCGAAGGACATGGCCGTGGCCATCGCCGCGGAGGCGGGGGAGTTGCTCCAGCATTTCGTCTGGCAGCAGCCGGATCAGGTGGAAAAGCGCACGGACGAACGCCGGGATGAGATCGCCTCGGAGATCGCGGACGTGGGCATCCTCCTGTTTGAAATGGCGGATCTGCTCGGCATGAACCTCGGCGAGGTAATGGAGCGAAAGATTGCCCGCAACGAGGAACGTTATCCCGCCGACAAGGCGCGCGGAAACAATCTCAAGTACAACGAACTCTGATCGTCGCTTGATCCGGCTCTCCTTCTCCATCGAATTTTCCGACCAAACGAACCATCCATGAAATCCACCCTTTCGATCCTCACGCTGGCCATTGCCTTCGGTTTCACCTCCTGCAAGTCCGAGACCGGCAGCGCCGGTTCGGAGACGAGCCCTTCGACGGAATCCGCTCCGCGCGATGAAAGCGCTGCCGCTGAAACGAAGACCACCGCCAGCGGCCTGAAATACACGATCCTGAAGAAGGGAACCGGCGATGTGCATCCGAAGGAAACCGACAACGTGACCGTCCACTATCACGGCACGCTCCTGAATGGCACCGTCTTCGATAGCTCGGTGGATCGTGGCGAGCCTACCAGCTTCCCTCTCAACCGCGTCATCGCAGGCTGGACTGAGGGTGTCCAGCTCATGGTCGTGGGCGACAAGTTCAAGTTCGAGATCCCGGCAAACCTCGCCTACGGGGAAAGAAGCCCGAGCCCTACCATCCCGCCGAACAGCACGCTTGTCTTCGAGGTGGAACTACTGGGAATCCAGTAATTCCCGTCAGCGCCTGATCACGGACTGCTGCCGGTTTCGCAAGAGGACGGCAGTGAGTCCGATTGCCGCCAATGCGCAGGAAGACGGTTCTGGCACGTTGGTGAAAAGCATCGGACCTAGCTGGAAACCGCTAGCCAGATAGAAGCGGTCATTTGTGGTGACTCCAAATTCACTCGGTGTCCCGGTGGCGTGATAAAAGAACTGCCCGACCGAAGTGAATTCGTTGGAATACTCGTCAGCCACTTGGGAAATGTAGCGGATCGGATCGGTGGAGGCCGCGGAGTCGAGGCCGGCGAGTTGGTAGGAGACTCCTGGCTGGAGAACCAAGGCAGTCGAGAGTTCGAGGACGCGCCACGATCCTTCCAAGGTGCCGGCGGCAGGAATCGTAACTCCCGAGGTCCCGAGCAGGGCTTCGACCGGTTGGCCGGGCTGGAATCCGGTGGAGGAGCTCCACAGTCCCACCTGATAGGCCTGCGAGAGGCCGTCGGCATCATGGTCATACCATCCGACCGAGGTCACTGTCACGGTCGTCAGGACCTGGAAGGTGAAACCCACCATGCCATCGCCGTGAGCTTCGAAGGAAGTCGTGTGCGAAGGAACATTGAACAAGGTCACGGCGGCGGTGGCGGGCCGCATCGCAAGCAGTGCCATCCCTGCAATCACAAGTAATCCAGCATTCATCGTGATCTGATGAATACAGTTATGTTGATGATGGGGAAGGCTATTCTTGTGACCTTGTGTCAAGGTGTCCAAGCCGCCTTACGAGAACCATTTCACCCCTGCCGTGAAGATCGGCTGCTTCTTCTCGCCGGGGATGTTCTTGCCGACGAGGGTGCCGCTGCGTTCGGTGTGGGCCATCTTGCCGAAGACGCGGCCGCAGGGGCTGGTGATGCCTTCGATGGCGAAAAGCGAGCCGTTCGGGTTGATGTCGATCTCCATCGAGTAGGTGCCTTCGGTATCGACGTACTGCGTGGCGATCTGGCCCTTCGCCGCGAGCTCGGCGATGACGCCGGGGCTGGCGAGGAATTTGCCCTCGCCGTGCGAGACGGGCACGCTGTGCAGGTCGCCCACTTCCATGCCTGCCATCCAAGGGGAAAGCGTGCTGGCGACGCGCGTGGTGACGTAGCAGGAGACGTGGCGGCCGATGTCGTTGAAGGTGAGCGTCGGCGCGTCGGCGTGCGGGTCGCGGATCTCGCCGTAGGGGACGAGGCCGGTCTTGATCAGGGCCTGGAAGCCATTGCAGATGCCGAGCACGAGGCCGTCGCGGTTCTTGATCAGGTCCATGATCGCATCGGCCACCCGCGGATTGCGGATGACGGTGGCGATGAACTTGGCCGAGCCATCGGGCTCGTCACCCGCGCTGAAGCCTCCGGGGAACATCAGGATCTGCGACTCGCGGATCTTCCGGGCGAAGGCTTCCAGAGATTCCTCGATGTGGCGCGAGCTGAGATTCCGGAAGACCTGGATCTCTGCCTCGGCACCGGCTTCGCGGAAGGCCTTGGCGGAGTCATACTCGCTGTTCGTGCCGGGGAAGGCTGGGATCAGCACCTTCGGCTTCGCGTGCATCGCCGTGGAAGTCTGCTTGCTGCCGGTGAAGGACGCGGCGAGGGAAAGGTGCGGCGTGCTGGCAAAGGAAGAGTCTTCCTTGGTCGGATAGACCGGCTCCAGCGTGCCGAGCCAGGCCGCCTGCAGGTCGTCCAGCTTGTGGCTTTCGCCGGGGAGATTGAGTTCGGGCTCGGCGATGGTTTCGCCGATCACCTGGGCCGCGAGCGATGCGGGCAGCTCGCCATCGTGTTCGATGAGGAAGCTGAAGTAGCGCTCCGCATACGGCTGCTCCGCCGTGATCGTCGCGCCGATGCGATTCCCGAAGGCACTGGTGGCGACGCCATGCACGATGCCGCCGGCTCCGAGCGCCTTCATGGAAAGCAGCCTGCCGGAGGAATTCAGTGCGTGGAGTTCCGCGGCGATCTCGCGGAGCTTCCCGTAGTCCGGGAGCTGGTCTTCATCGCGGGGTGCGGTGACCAGCGAGAGCGTGCTGCCGGGCTTCTTGAATTCCGGCGAAAGCGCGAGGCTGGCCTGACCCGGCGCGAGCGCGAAGGAGACGAGCGTCGGCGGGACGTCGAGCTCATTGAAGGAGCCGGACATCGAGTCCTTGCCGCCGATGGCCGCGAGGCGCAGGCCGTGCTGCGCTTGGAAGGCACCCAGCAGCGCCGCGAAGGGCAGGCCCCAGCGTGTGGCATCACCGCCGAGCTTCGGGAAGTATTCCTGAAGCGTCAGGCGCACGTCGGAGAGACGCGCTCCGGCAGCGACCGCCTTGCAGACGGACTCGGTGACGGCATAGACCGCACCGTGGAAGGGCGACCATGCAGAGAGGTAGGGATTGAAGCCCCAGCTCATGTAGGTGCAGACGTCGGTATTGCCCTCCAGCAGCGGGAGCTTCGCCACCATCGCATCGGGTGGGGTGAGCTGGTGCTTGCCGCCAAAGGGCCACAGAACGGTGCCCGCGCCCACGGAGCCGTCGAAGCGTTCGCCGAGGCCTTTTTGCGAGCAGTGGTTGAGATCGGAAAGCAGCTCCGTCGCCGATGCCGGGGTCTTGAACGCGGAGCAGAAGTCACCCTCGGGTGCCGCCACGTGGACCTTTGCGGTCTGCTGGACGCCATTCGTATCAAGGAAGGCGCGGCTGAGATCCACGATGGTCTTGCCACGCCAGGTCATGCGCAGGCGGCCGTGATCACCGACCACGGCGACCAGCTTGCACTCCAGGTTCTCCTTGTCGGACTCGGCGATGAAGTAGTCGGCATCGGCAGGGTCGATGCAGACGGCCATGCGCTCCTGCGACTCGGAAATCGCGAGTTCGGTGCCATCGAGGCCCTCATACTTTTTCGGCACGGCATCGAGGTCGATGTCGAGCGAGGGTGCGATCTCCCCGATGGCGACGGACACGCCGCCAGCGCCGAAGTCGTTGCAGATCTTGATCTTCTTCGTGAGTTCCGGATTGCGGAAGAGGCGCTGGATCTTCCGCTCGGTCGGGGCGTCGCCCTTCTGGACCTCGGCGGAGTTTTCCAATGCTGTGTCCGTGTGCTCCTTCGAGGAACCGGTCGCTCCGCCCACGCCATCGCGTCCGGTGCGTCCGCCGATCAGCAGGATCACATCGCCCGCGGCAGGGGTGCCGCGGAAGACCTGCGAGCGTGGTGCGGCGGCGACCACGGCACCGATTTCCATGCGCTTCGCCACATAGCCGGGGTGGTAAACCTCAGCCACCTGGCCGGTCGCGAGGCCGATCTGGTTGCCGTAGGAAGAGTAGCCGTGCGCGGCGATCTGGCAGATCTTCTTCTGCGGGAGCTTGCCCGGCAGCGTCTCGGCGAAGGGGGTGAGGGGATTGCCCGCACCCGTGACGCGCATCGCCTGATAGACATAGGAGCGACCGGAGAGCGGATCGCGGATGCAGCCGCCGAGGCAGGTGGCCGCACCGCCGAAGGGCTCGATCTCGGTCGGGTGATTGTGCGTCTCGTTCTTGAACATCACGAGCCACTCCTCCTCGGGGCGGTCGTCGATTTTCACCGGGACGACGATCGAGGCGGCGTTGACCTCGTCGGAGACTTCAAGGTTGTCGAGTTCACCGCTGGCCTTCAGTTCGCGCATGCCGATGAGCGCGATGTCCATCAGCGTGACCGGCTTTTCATCTCGGCCGAGCTGGGTGCGGGTGGCCAAGTAGGTCTGCCACGCCTTTTCCACCGGGCCGGAGCCGGGGGCAAAGGTCGCCTCGTCGATCTTCGTGAGGAAGGTCGTGTGGCGGCAGTGGTCGGACCAATACGTGTCCAGCATCCGGATCTCCGTGATGCTCGGGTCGCGCTGCTCCTCGTCGCGGAAATAGGTCTGGCAGAAGGCGAGGTCCGCATCGGACATCGCGAGGCCGAGGTCCTTGCGCAGCGCGGCGAGTTCCGCGGCGGGCTTGGTGGTGAGGCCGGTCAGGATGGCGACGTCGGCAGGCGCATTGATCTTCGGCTGAAGGCTTTCCGGCAGGTCCATGCGGGCCTCGTGGGAGTCCACGGCATTGATGACGTAGCCCTTGATGCGGGCGAGGTCGTCGGCGGAGACGCTGCCTTTCACCACCACCACCTTTGCGGAGGCCACCAGCGGGCGCTCTTGGCCGGTGAGGATCTGCACGCACTGCGCGGCGGAATCGGCGCGTTGGTCAAATTGCCCCGGCAGATACTCGACGGCGAAGGCGGTCTCGCCCTCCGACTGCACGAGTGTCTCGGTGATCACATCGACCTGCGGCTCCGAAAGGATCAGTCGGACCGCCTGCTCGAATTGGGCATCGGTCAGCCCATCGATGTCATAGCGCTGGACGATGCGGACGCCTTCCAGCGCTGGCAGGTCGAGGGATTCGCGGAGATCGTGCAGGAGGTGACGGGCCTCGGCGTTGAATGCGGGCTGCTTCTCGACAAAAATGCGGTTCATGGATGGGCTGGGACCTGCGGAAGCAAGGGATGCTAGTCACCACCCGGAAGAGGGCAAGACGGGTGATTGTCGAATTGCCCGATCCTTTCTCCGGCGGGCCGTGGGCGCGGTCGCGCCAGGTCTCAAGCCGCCGCCTTGTAGCGGAAGGCGAGTTCCAGGCGCTTCGCCCGGTAGGTCCGGTCGAGGCGGACCTGCTTCATCGAGCGCAGGCAGAATTCCTCGAGATCCTCCCCCGCCAGCAGGGTCACGGGAAGCACCTCCAGCTCCGCGCCATCGGCACGGACGGCGATTTCGAGGTGCTGCTCCATGAAATTCCGGAGCGGGGCCAGCTTTGGCTGGGACTCGGTGCCAGCGGCCGTGAAAAGCCGGAAGAAACAGCGCACGCACTTGCCCGGATGTCCCTTGGACATCAACAGGTCACGCAAATCGAGAATGGTGTCCGCTTCCTTCGCCAAGGATGGCGCGATGGGCAGCAGGAGGGCGTCGATCTCGTGTGGCGTAAGCGTCACGCCGCGGAAGGAAGCTCAATTGAGACCTCGTCGCAATAGAAAACGCTAGCCGTTAGACAGCGGGTCCGGCCTCGCTCGGTCCTCCGCCTCATCCGTTAAAAAGCCTCACCGCATCCACGGTCAGGTTTTTGGATTCAGTCGAGGTGGGGTCCTTCGCGTGGAGCTTCCCCATCACGTAGGAGAAAGAGGCGCTTGTGACCAAAGCTTGATGAAAATCAAGAGTTTGGATCTACAGAGGTAAGTCGCTGGAGAAGTTGTTGTAGCGGGAATCGATATTTGAATAATCTAGGGCGGTTATTTTCCATTTCCTTCTCCAGTTTCTCGATTTCCTCTTTTAGCAAAGCTACCGCTTCCGTCCTTCTGTGAAGGACGCATAAACTTGCAGCGAAAATTTGTATCTGACGAGTTTGATCTAAGATCGACCAGTGAGGGTTTTTTTCAGGGGATAGATGTTTTGCCACATCCTCGATGGATTTGAATTCCTCGAAAAATGGAAATGCGTATTGAGTTATTAGTGATCGTGCTTCTGATCGGACGCTTTCGAACGAGGTGGGGGTTAAAGTCCATTCACGAAATTTTTGCTCTTCGGTTAGGATGTGAATCGGGGATCCGAAAGTGCATCCCTGAATATTTTCCTCGTAGGGGTCGAGAATTGCCTCAATTGCAGGAAAGCGAATGCAGACGCTGAAATGGAACATTTCCAGTCTGGTGCTTCTGTTTATCCTTGATCCAAAGTAAATGAATTCCGAGTGATCGTTCGCATGTCTGATCAAATCCTGCGGTGACATTTTTGAAAAGCCATCGGGCCGAAGATCGTGAGATAATGCGGTAACCAGTTTTCGATCTAATTTTTTCGTCTTGGATGACATTCGATAGATTAGAGGGGGTGGATACCTTGACGATGACTTAGTCTTCGATTCCCGCCCGGTCATAGAGTTCGGCGAGAGAAAGCGATGTGTCGATCTCGGCGAGGGGGATGGAAGCCTCCAAGCCGTGATGATGCTCGACCGCAAATCCCCCCTCGGCGCGACGGCGGTGGACCGTGACCAATGCCATGTCGGGCTCGACGAGGAGCAGCACCTTGAGCGCGGAGATCCGAAGGTAAGCATCACGCTTTCCTCCGAGGTCGGCCCGACGAGTGGATTCGCTCATGACCTCGATCACGACCACCGGCTGATCTTGGAAGTGATCGCCCAATGCGTTCGGATTGCAGACGACCATGGCATCCGGGTAATAGAACCGGTTATGATCGGGTAGCTGGATGCGGACCTTGGTGCTGCTGTTGAAAGCTTGGAAAGATCCTCCACGCACCCGGTCGTGGAGGATCGCGAAAGCATTGCCAGCGATGGTATTGTGCCGGTTCGAGAAACTAGGCATCGCGAAGACGAAGCCGCCGACGAACTCGTGCTTCCCTTCCGCCGATTTCTCGGCGTCGAGGTAGTCCGCGACGGTCGTCAGCCCGGTCATGGCCGTAGGTTTCCCATCACACGCACACCGGGCATTCGTTGATCTTCTTGAAGAAGTCGTTGCCCTTGTCGTCCACGAGGATGAAGGCCGGGAAGTTTTCCACGCGGATCTTCCAGACGGCTTCCATGCCGAGTTCGGGATACTCGACGACTTCCTGGCTCTTGATGTGTTCCTTCGCGAGCAGGGCGGCTGGGCCGCCGGCGGAGCCGAGGTAGAAGCCGCCGTGGGCCTTGCAGGCATCAGTCACGGCCTGCGAGCGGTTGCCCTTGGCAAGCATCACCTTCGAGCCGCCGTGGCTCTGGAAGAGATCGACGTAGGAATCCATGCGCCCCGCCGTGGTCGGGCCAAAGGAGCCGGAGGGATAGCCCGCCGGGGTCTTGGCAGGGCCGGCGTAGTAGACCGGGTAGTCCTTGATGTAGGCGGGCAGGTCGCCGGTTTCATCCAGCACCTCCTTCAGCTTCGCGTGGGCGATGTCGCGGGCGACGATGATGGTGCCGCTGAGCGAGACCGCGGTGGTGACGGGATACTTGGTCAGCGTGGCGAGCGTCTTCTCCATGCCTTGGTCGAGGTCGATCTCGACGCCCTTGAACTTCCAGTTCCGATACTTCTCCGGGATGAAGCGACCGGGGTCCTTCTCCAGCTTTTCGAGGAAGATGCCGTCTTTCGTGATCTTCGCTTTCGCCTGTCGGTCGGCGGAGCAGGAGACTCCGATGCCGACGGGGCACGATGCCCCGTGGCGCGGCAGGCGCACCACGCGCACGTCGAGCGCGAAATACTTTCCGCCGAATTGTGCGCCGATGCCGATGCTGCGCGCGGCTTCCAGCAGTTCTTTCTCCAGTTCCAGATCGCGGAAGGCCTGCCCTTGGATATTCCCGGTGGTCGGCAGCGCATCGTAGTAGCGGGTCGAGGCAAGCTTCACCGTCTTCAGGCAGGTCTCCGCCGAAGTGCCGCCGATGACGATGGCGAGGTGATACGGCGGGCAGGCCGCGGTGCCGAGCGAGCGCATTTTCTCGATGCAGAATTCCTTCAGGCGCTTGGGGTTCAGCAGCGCCTTCGTTTCCTGATAGAGGAAGGTCTTGTTCGCCGAGCCGCCGCCCTTCGAGACGAAGAGGAATTTGTAAGCGTCGCCCTCGCTCGCGTAGAGGTCGATCTGGGCGGGCAGGTTCGTCTTCGTATTCGCCTCCTCGTACATCGTGAGCGGGGCGGTCTGCGAGTAGCGCAGGTTTTCCTCCTGGTAGGTCTTGTGGATGCCCTTGGAGAGCCACTCGGCGTCGTCGCAGCCGGTCCAGACCTGCTGGCCCTTCTTGCCGACCACGGTGGCGGTACCGGTGTCCTGGCAGGCGGGCAGGATGCCCTTCGCGGCGATCTCCGCGTTCTTCAGCAGCATCAGCGCGACCATGCGGTCGTTCTCGGTGGCTTCCGGGTCATCGAGGATCGCGGCGACCTGTGCGAGGTGGCTGGGGCGCAGGGTGAAATTGATCGCCTTCATCGCCTCGTTCGCCAGCAGGGCCAGGCCCTCCGGCGCGACCTTCAGGATGGGCTTCCCGTCGAATTCCGCGACCGACACGTGCTCCTTGGTCACGCACTCATATTCGGTGGTGTCGGGACCGAGCGGGAAGGGATCCTGATAGACGAATTCGGACATGCGCGTGAGCTTATGCGCGGCCCGCCGGGCGTCCAGTCCCGGAAAATACTGAATCCCCGCCAGCACGCGGCCGGACGGGGATTCAGCGGAAGAGATAGTAGCGTTTCAATCGTCGGCTCAAGCCCGGCGGCGGCGCAGCAGGCAGAGCGCGCCAAAGGCTCCAAGCAGGGCGGTGGATGGCTCGGGGATCACCACCCAGAGGCGGTCCTGGCCGTTGGGCACGCCGACACCATTTCCGTCAACTGGGCGCGCGTATTGGAAGGTGAAGCCGGGCGCATAGGTCCAGCCGCCAGCCACGCCATCGAGGAATGCCTGGGCATTCGCTCGGCCCGCGGCTGCTACCGAGTCGCTCGGATCGGCTACGCTGAAGTTGCCTGTGCCGATCTTTCTCGAGGCCGAGTCGTGGATGATTTCCCACAGCGCGAGCTGAAGCCCGGCGCCGTAGGCGAGCAGGTCATTGTAGCCGCTGTAGCTTTCCGTCGGCCAATCCATGCCGCTCTGGCTGATGCCCTCGCGCACCATGGCGTCGAAGGTCGGCAGGGTATTGTAGAGAAGTGCGGAAATGTCGTTCGACTGGGCCACGGTGAGCCCGCCGAAGCCGGAACTCACGTTGTAGAGCGTGCTCTCGTTATTGCCTGCATCGAAGTCGGCACAGAAATCGAAGATCCACGACCCTGCCGGACCGGTCCGCAGGTCGGTGCCGGAATCCTGCATGGTTACTTCGTTGCCGCGGGAGATGAGATAGTTGCGGGTCTGGTAGCGCTGCTCGATGTCAGGCTGCAGCGTCTGGGCGGCTGCGGGCAGGGACAGTGCGGCCGCAGCCAAGGTGATTCGGAAACAGGGGAAATTCATCGTTCGGTGGGGTGAAGCACGGGCCTGAGGGGGGCGCTGCCAGAGGACGACGAGCCGGTAATTAAGAATTACGAATCAAATCGCAAGCCTTGATTTCCGGCAAGGCGTCGAGACGAATCCGCTAGATTGCGGGTTTATCAAGGGAAGCTTGGGAGAAAATGGCGGTCATCGATACCTTTCTGAAACTGATGCTGGAGAAGCGGGCGGAGCGGCTGGTGCTGGTCTCGGATGCCGTGCCCATTCTCCTGAGAGGAGGCGAGACCATCGAGCTCTCGATGCCTGCGCTGCGTGCGGACATGCTTGCCCGCATCGCGGGAGAAATGGCGGGCGAAGACGTGACCGGCAGGAAGGAAGGGCGCTTCAGTGCGGCGGACGGGGCGTCATTCGGCTACGCGATCCTGCCTTCCGCGGGTGAATTCCGCATCGAGGTCCACGCCGGAGCCGTGCCGCCGCCGGTCGAGGAAGACGATCCGCTGGCAAAGGCCGTGGCGGAATTCGCGAGGCCCGCGGACGCTCCCACACCTGCGACTCCCGCTCCGGTTGTTAGATCCGGTCCTGATCTGCTTGCCGTCATCGACCAAGCGGCCTCGCTCGATGCCTCAGACCTCTTCCTTTCCTCCGGCAAGCAGCCGCGCGTGCGGAGGAATGGCCAGCTTGCTTTTCTGGATGCGGCTGCTCCGGACGCCGCGAAGATGATCGAGCTGATCCCGGACGAGACGGCGCGTCAGACATTCGAGGAAAGCGGCAGCGTCGATTTCGCGACGCGCTGGGAGCTTTCCGGAGGTAGCCGTAGATTTCGCATCAATGTCTTCCGTCATCGTGACGGGGTGGCCGCGGCGCTGCGGCCCATCCGTCAGAAGATCCCGCCGCTGGCGGATCTCGGGCTGTCGGATGATCTGCTGGATCTGGTCCACTATCCCAGCGGGCTGGTGCTCGTGACGGGCACCACCGGCTCGGGGAAGTCCACGACGCTCGCCGCACTGGTCGATCATCTCAATTGCACACGGCAGCGCCACGTCATCACCATCGAGGACCCGGTGGAGTATGAGCACCGGGAAAACCAGTGCCTGATCCACCAGCGAGAGGTCGGCGCGGACGTGGAAAGCTTCAGCACCGGGCTGCGGGCTGCCTTGCGGGAAAATCCCGACGTCATCCTGCTCGGGGAGCTGCGGGATCTCGACACGATTTCCGCGGCGCTCACCGCAGCGGAGACCGGTCACCTCGTGCTGGGGACCCTGCATTCCGGCACCGCGAGTTCGGCGGTAAACCGAATCGTCGATGTCTTCCCCGGCCACCAGCAGCAGCATATCCGCGTGCAGCTCGCGCTGTCGCTGAGGGCCGTTGTTTCCCAACGCCTCGTGCCGACGAAGTCGAAGAAGCTGGTGCCCGCCATCGAGAAGCTCGTCGTCACGTCCGCCGTGGCCACCGGCATCCGCGAGGGACAGGATCACTACCTGCGGAATGCGATGCTGACCGGGGTGGAGGAGGGGATGATCACGCTGGAGCGCTCGCTTGCCTCGCTGCTGCGGAAGGGCGTCATCGACCGCGAGACCGCCGTCCGCCACGCCATGGACCCGAAGGCGCTCCAGCACCTGCTGGAGTAGGGAGGGGAGGGTCCGTTAGATCCGGCCCTCGTCGGCGTCGATGTAGTCCATGAAGGTCACGATGTCCTCGCGATCCTGAAAGCCGGACTCCGCTTTCCGCTGGGCCAGCTTCTCGGCGAGATCGTCGCGGAAGCCGCGGGTGCGCATGAAGGCGGACCACCAGGCGAATTCCTGCGGGCTGCGGGTGGCACCGTTTTCACTGGCCCATGCCAGTGCCTCGGCATCCGAGTCGAGGTGGCGGACCTCCTCGGCCAGTGCGGCATATTCCACGCCGAGGAATTGGCAGGTCCACAGGTCCATCCCTCCGCCGAGGTTCGCGTGATACTGCGGATGGAGCTTCCCGGCGGCATACAGGCGCACCTTGTCGCACAGGCGGGGAAAATAGATCACGCCGTCGATTTCGTCGCGGGGGCTGCGGGGTGGCTCGTGGGTCGGGGACACGCGGTCAGGTTGCAGATCCCGGTTGCGGGCACAAGCAGCCAAAAGAGCAGCGACCGCTCCTTGCATCCTCATCGCAGGTCCGCGAGCTTGGAGGGTGATGGGCAGCGAGGAAGATGGCCGGATCGGGAAGGGTATCATGGGCCTGCTGGGACAGCGCACCCCCGGTGCGACCATCTGCCCGAGCGAGGTCTCCCGGGAGCTTTTCCCCGATGACTGGCGGGAGCGGATGGACGATGTCCGGCGGGTGGCCCGGCACTTGGAATCACGGGGTGAAATCGAAGTCGTCCAAAAAGGCCGCGTGGTCGATCCGGCGACGGCGAAGGGACCGATCCGGCTGCGACGCCGGGGCTGACGGCGAATGCTTCTTTGCATTTCCCGCGATCTCCGTAGGATGCCAGGCATGAAATTGGCCGTCGTCCTTTCCGCCCTGCTGCTCGCTGCCCTGCCGGCTGCCGCCCAGCACACCGTGACACCGCCGAGCCCGGTGCGCCTGCCGATGGGCACCGTCTTCAAGGGCGAGGCGAAATTCCGGGCCCTGGTCCAGAAAGCGGAAAAGGAGAATTGGCGGCAGCTCCCGCTCGGAGCCCGCACCATCCGCGCCGCGCGGGCGATGGTCGGCACGCCGTATGTGAACTACACGCTGGAGGTGGATGACCGCATCGAGTCGCCGGTGGTGAACCTGAACGCGATGGACTGCTGGACGTACTACGAGAACGCCTTGGCCTTCGCCCGCATGCTGCGCTACAAGCCCGCGCCCTACACCCCGCAGGACATGCTGCACATGGTGGAGGTGGAGCGCTACCGCGGCGGCGTCTGCACCGGGAGCTACCTCAGCCGCATGCATCACCTCGAGGAGGTCTTTTACGACAACGAGCGCCGCGGCTTCGCCAAGAACATCACCCCGCGCCTGCCCGGAGCCCAGCGCCTGCGCCGCGAGATCCGCGAAATGACGGTGCAGTGGAAGAGCTACCGCTACCTGCGGAACAGCCCGTCCCTGCTGCCGGAAATGGGTCGCATCGAGGCCCGCGTGTCGAAGCTGCCGGTGTACCACATCCCGAAGAAGAACGTCCGCGCCATCGAGGGCTACCTGCAGGATGGCGACATCTGCGCGATCACCACGAATTGGCAGAATGGCTACACTTCCCATGTCGGGCTCATCGTGAAGCTCCAGGGCCGCGCTTACTTCACCCACGCCACCTCCGACCGCGACAAGGGCCGCATGACCATCATCGACCGCCCGATCACCGACTACCTGAACCAAGGGTCGAAACACGCCGGGATCGTCGTGGTGCGGCCGAATGACCTGCCGCCGTCGAAGCTCTGGCAACGGCCGGTTGCGACGCGGTGATGGTCTTTTTGGCGAGAAATACCAAGTTTGGGCTTGCACGCCCCGGCTGGTGGGGTATTCACCGCGCCCCGAATTATGGCCAAGAAGAGCTGGATTGCACGCAACGAGCGCAAAGCGCGCACGGTCGCCAAGTTTGCCGACCTCCGTCACAAACTGAAGGCGGAGAAGGATTATGTCGGCCTTACCATGCTGCCGCGTGACGCCAGCCCGACCCGTCTCGTGAACCGTTGCGAGTACTCCGGTCGCCGTCGCGCTTTCATCCGCCGCTTCCGCCTCTCCCGTATCAGCTTCCGTGAGCTCGCCTCGCACGGCATGATCCCGGGAGTGACGAAGTCGAGCTGGTAATTCCGGCACGCTGCCCGCTTAGGTTGACGGAAGGCGGTAACTGCCCGTCCTTCCGTCTCTTCCATGCCCATCTACGAATACCTTTCCGAGAGCCCCGAGGATCCCGAGCGATCTTGCCGCATCTGCCGCAAGGGCTTTGAACTGAGGCGGCCCATCGACCGCCCGGCACTCGAGCAGTGCCCGCTTTGCCGCAAACCTGTGCGCAAGGTGATTTCCAAGGTGAACACGCCACGGATCGCGAAGCCGCTGTCCGTGAGCGACGCCAAATCGGCGGGCTTCACCGTGCTCGAACGCCGCGATCAGGGTGTTTATGAAAAACTCTAATCCGGGATGAACTTTCTTCCCGAGATTCTGTTTTTGGCAAATGCCGGTTCTGAGAAAGCGGACGGCTCGCTGACAGGCGGGATGATCGCGCTCTATATCATCGGGATCGTCTTCTTCCTGCTGCTGAACGCGTTCTTCGTTGCGTCCGAGTTCGCGATCGTAAAAGTCCGGCCGAGTCAGATCGAGCCGGTCAAGGGGACCCGCTCGGGGAAGACGGCTTACCACGTCGTCAGTCACCTGGATGGCTATCTCTCGGCGAATCAGCTTGGCATTACTATCGCTTCTCTCGCGCTGGGTTTCTTGGGCGAGCCTTTCGTGGAAGCGCTGGTCAAGCCGTTGCTGCACGGCGTGGGTGTGCCTTCCGAGTGGCACATATGGGGTAAGACCCTCAACCCCTCGTCCACGATCTCGTTCGTTCTGGCCATCGCCTCCTTCACGTTCCTACACGTGGTGATCGGCGAGCTGCTGCCGAAGTCCATCGCCATCCGCAAGTCGCTGGCCACCACTCTGGCGCTGGCGGGGCCGCTGCATCTTTTCTACAAGTCCTTCCACTGGGCCATCCGAGTGCTGAATGGCACGGCTAACTGGATCCTGAAGAGGGTCTTCAACATCGACCCCGTGGCCGAGGGCGAGCACATCCACTCGTCCGATGAACTCGCGCTGCTGGTCGCCGAGAGCGAACGCGCCGAGGAAGTCACCGAGACCGAGCGCGAGATCCTGATCAATGCGCTCGGCCTGAACGAACTCTGGGTGCGCGATGTGATGACGCCGCGCCAGGAGGTGGTGACGCTGAATGCCGACGAGCCTTTCGAGAAAGCCCTCGAGATCGCCCGCCGGACGAAGCACACCCGCTTCCCGCTGGTGAAGGGCGGTCACCTCGACAACGCCATCGGCCTGATCCACATCAAGGACGTGCTGAAGCTCGTCGGCGCGCCGGATCCCGACCTGATGCGGATCAAGCGCGAGTTGAAGATGGTTCCGGACACCATGCCGCTGGACATGCTGCTCAAGTTCTTCCTGAAGGAGCGCGCCCACCTTGCCATGGCCGTCGATGAATTCGGCACACCGGTCGGCATCGTCTTCCTCGACAACGTGATCGAGGAACTGGTTGGCGACATTCAGGACGAATTCGACAACGAGAAGCCGGAGTCGAACTGGATCAACGACAAGGAATTCGTGATCGAGGGCTCGATGACTCTGAACGATCTCTCCGTGATGGCGGACGAGCTTGATCTGGAGAGCGGCGAGGTGACCACCGTGGGTGGTTACATCACGCAGCAGCTCGGTCGTTTCCCGGAAGTCGGTGAGACCATGGAGATCAATGGCTGGGAGGCCAAGGTCACCAGCACCGATGGCCGCCGCGTGGGCCAGATCCACTTCCGCCGCCTCGAGCCCGCCCTCGCCGCTGGTGGCGAGGACGAGGAGGAGTGAGGCCGGTTTCCCGGCCCGCCCGCCGTGGCGATCAGTCGAGCATCCAGCGGAGCTGTAGGCCCGCGGTGACGCCGTAGGGATCGATCTTGTAGATCGTGGGGCCTGCCTGCGCACGGAACTCGCTGGCGGCATCCAGCCGCAGGAATCCGCCGAAGCCGAGCTGCTCATTCAGCGCGTAAGTGACGTCCGTCTGTGCGTAGAAGCCGGGGCGAACTTTCACGCCGGAGTCGTGCTCCTGCCATTGCGCGATGCGGGTCACCCCGGTCGAGCTGGTGCCGTCGAGCGTCTCGCTCTGCCGCGCGCTCCAGTCGTAGACATTCACGATGACCCCGCCGGAGAAGGCGAATTCCAGCGGGCCTTTTCTCAGCGAAAAGGTCGGCCCCATCGTGAAGCTGAAGGCGTCGATATTGATCGAGGAATGGACCTGGTTGGCAAAGGTCGCCGTGTCCGTGAAGATCAGCACTGGCGTGATGTTCCGGATGGCGGGGATGTTGTCGATGAGCGGTCCCGGTCCCGCGTATGACCCGGCATAGGGTGCCTGCGGCGGAATCACGCCCTGCAGGTCGTAGCGGTCCACGTAGTCCAGCCGGTAGTCCTCGCGTGTTTGCGTCGCGGAGAAATTCGAGAAGGCGAGCGATTGGTCCGTCTTGATGAAGTCCATCCCCGCGCTGAAGCCGACCCGGAAGGGGCCGATGTAGTGCGGGCTGCGCACGTCGAACTGGATGTGCGGCGCGATGCCATCGAGCGTGTCCTTCGAGGCCGGGCCGGAATTCGGCGCATTGGAGAGATCGCCGCGGATGCTCTGGAAGCCGGTGGCTTGGAAGACCAGTTGCTCGCCCTGCACCTGCGAAGCGCTGTCATAGCCCCAGTGCCAGGTGGTGCCGTCGGTGCCGGTGCCCGCGTCCTGGCGGACGTAGCCATCGTTGTATTCGCGATCCGCATAGCCGGTGGTGTCGCCGATCGGCGGCACCGTCAGCGAGTCCGACCCGACCAGCGACGGCAGCGTGAAGCCGCCGCTGCGATAGCCGGAGTTGATCTTGACCTGACCCAGCGTCCGCACGGCAGGCCCGGCGGAGAGGGAAAACTCCCAGTCGCCGCCGGAGGTGGGCGCTGGATTCTTCGAGTCACCGGCGAGGACCGGGACACAACCTAACAGGAGGAGGGGAATCTGGATTCTCATGGTTTCAGGAGGCGGGAAGTTCGCGGACGCGGTAGTAGCGGGAGTTGTTTTCGGCGGGCGGGCTGTCGGTGCGCGGCGGCCCTCGGTCGATCCACTGGACGCGATTGCCAGCGGCACGGACCTTCACCGGGGAAACCTTCCAATTCCGCATGTCATCCGAATACTGGACTTCATACTGGGTGCCCGGCGTCGAGGTGAATTCGATCAGCAGCGAGTCATCGGCCATTTTCACACAGCGGTCCACGGCCAGCCCGGGCGCACCGGCGGCGGGATCGCTCTCCGGCTCGGCCACGATGGCCACGCTCGCCTGTGGCTGGACCACCGTTCCTCGGACCGGAGTATAGTATTCCACCAGGATCACCGTCGAGGCACCCGCCGCGAGGGGCTGGCGGTGGTGGATGGTCCAGATGCCGCCTTCCGAAGACGATGCATTGTTGGCAGTCACTCCGGCTGGTAGTCCCGTGATGGCGAGGTCGAAGCCCGCGATCTCCCGCGCCGCCGTATTCGTCACGGTGATGCGGTGCTCATAAAGGCCGGTCTGGCGATTCAGCGTCAGAGTGGCCGCGAGCTGCAGCTCCGGCTCCGGCAGGACTGGCAGCGTGAAACGGATCGTCTGCCGAGCCACATTGCCCGCGGTATCCGTCGCCGTGATGACCACCTCGGATTCACCGCTGGTCCACGGGTTGTATTCCACGCTCAGATCGCCGGATGTGGCATTGATCTCGATGGAGCGGAAGAGCCCCGGATTCGACACCGACTCGATGGCCCAGCTCATGGTGTCACCGGCATCCTCATCGGTCACATGACCGGCGAGCGCGATGACTTGGGCGGTGGCGGCGTCGCCTGCAGCGATGTCGGCAGGAGCGGTGTCCGAGAATTGCGGAGCTACATTGGCGAGAAATGCCCGCAAGTGGCCTTCGCTGCCGCCGAGCAGGAGCTTGTTGCCGGAATAACTGGCCACTCCACCATACGGGAGCGTTTGCACCGTCTCGCCCGCCTCACGGTTGATGATCCATGTCTTGCTCGCGTTGGTGACGATGAGGTGGTCATTGAGCAGCAGGGGCTGGCCGGCCAAGTTGTTGTTGGACGGCGCATCGGTCTTGTGCGTCGCGATCAAGCTACCATCTTCCAGCGAGAGTTCGCGGACGTCGGCTCCGTGGAGGATGAAGACGCGGTTGCCGGAAATCGCAGGCGCACCTTGGAGGCCATAGCTCACGGACCAGATCTCCTTCCGCAGGCGGATGTCGAAGCAGCGCAGCAGATAAGCGTAGGAGTCGAGGACACACGCCTTGTCTCCTTGGATGACCGGGACTTGCAGGGGAGCCGAACCTTGGCTCGCCGGCCCCGGGATGGCCCAGATCACGGCTCCGTCTGCCGGATCTCGTTCACTGAAGGTACCGCTCGTCCAAGTGAACAGGCGGCCATGAGAAAGCGCAGGCAGGAAGCTCTGAGCCGAATTCGGCCGGATCGCGAATCTCGGGCTCCCATTTGCCTCGAAGCCCTGGAGCCCGTAGCCCGAGCTGACGAAAACCCCGGTATCATCGACGACGGTGCCGTGGAGCCCGTAGCCGCTGCCGTAGCTCGGCTGTTGCCAGAGGGTGGCTCCGTCCCGTCCTATGGCCCACAGATTCGTGGCCGAGTTGTCATCAGTGTAGTTGGCAAAGAGCTTTCCGTCCCAGAGGCTGGGCGTTCCGGCGTAACTCAACCACCCCAGCGGTCTGCTCCATACTTCCGCACCATCTGCGAGCGAGTGGGACCGCAGGGTCCCGGGCATGGACGCCTGCAAGAAGTAGGCACTTCCGCCGGACGTGAATACTTGCCCGAGACCGGAGCGGACGCCGAGAGAATAGGTCCAGAGCGGGACGAACCGGTGATTGCCGAGCGTGGCGGATTGGTATCCGTCGTGATTCGGTCCGCTGCCGTATCCCGTCCAATCTCCGGCCATTCGGTCCGCGGCACGGACGGTCACTCGCACCTCGGTCGAGGTGGTCGAGCCGACCGCATTCGTGACGATCACGCGGTAGAGTCCGGCGTGTGTCCCGTTCATTTCGGAGACTACCAAAGCGGCCCTGTCCTTGCCCGGAAGGTCCTCGCCGTCCTTCTGCCATTTCCAAGTGAATGGCGCGGTGCCGGTGACGAGAGGCTGGATGTGCAGGTCTTCCCCGCTCCTTACTTCCAAGGCTTCGGGTAGGGGAGCGAGCACCGGCGCTTCGCTGGCCGCCAGGATCCTCACGAGGGCTGTCTGGATCGACTGGGCCCCCGACTGGTCGGTGACGGGAATGCGCAGCCAATGCTCGGTGCCGGCGGCAGCGGTCGGCGTGCCTTGGATGCTTGCGGTTCCTTCGCCGGTGGGGACCAGTGAAAGTCCGGGGGGCAGGTTGGCCTGTCCGAAGGTCAAAGAGGTGACATCCCCGTCGTCGGTGACGATGACTTCGAAATCAACAGGCCTTCCCGCAACGATCTGCGTGGGAGGCTCTGAGACGAAGCTCGGTGGCAGGTTGCGGGTTGCCTCGATGTTGAATCCGTGGATGACCTGCGGGGCGTTGAAGTTTTCCCCCTTGCTGCCCAGAACGAGGAGCATCCCATTTTGAAGGATCATCTCGGAGCCGAACACGCTGTCAGGGTTTGGAGGAACGATCGGCGGGGCTGCGATCCAGTTCGAGCCGTTGCGCCGATAGACGTAAACCACCCCTCCCGGTCTGCCTCCGTGCTTGGCGTAGGAGTCCAGGATGAAGAGGAGATTGCCTTGAAGAAGGACTGATTCGCCGAAGCGGGAGTAAACGTCGAAGTTGCCGGCTCCCGGCTGAGGGTCGGTGATCGAGGTGATCTGGCTCCAGGATCCGCCGGAGGATCTCTGGAACACCTGGACTTTGCGGGCAGTGTTGAAAATCGAATTCCTGGAGCCCATCCCGATGGCTGCAAGATCGCCCGAGATGGTCACTGAGCCGCCGGCGGAATCCCCGTTGGTCCCGGCGGGAGGCAGGAGTCGCGACCGCTGTATCCATCTCTTGCTGGCTGCATCGTATTCGAAGATGAATGCGGACCCCCGTATCGAGAATCCCTCGCCGGGCGCACCAATGATGGCGCGCGTGCCGCTGATGGCCATGGCATGGCCGAATTTGGATCCGTCCTCGTTCGGAGTCGGAACCAGGGGAGGTCCCGGCTGCCAGGACGGCCATTGGAAGTAGGACATCACGCGATTCCGGCCAGCCCATCCTTCGCCAACCAACAACTGGTTCGAAGCGAAGGCCACGGAGCTACCGAAGCCGATGTTAGGAGTGGGAGAGGCAGGCAGCAGGGGCTTCTCAGGCTGCCAGCCATCTGCGGGGGATTGGCTGAAGACATGAACTCTCCCCGAGTCGTCGTTGGCAGCCGTCGAGTATTTATTGTCCCCGGTGGCGAGGACACCCGGACCGAACGCGAGTGTCGTGCCGAAATTGCTTTGGGAGTTATCGATATCCTGCGCGATCAAGGTTTCGCGATGGCCGAAACCTCCGGAAGGAATGGGCTCGTAGATGCTGATCCTCTGGCTGCTCGCAGTGGCGATCTCGCCAGTGGGGCTGGCCGCGAAGCTGGAACCCAGGATTGATCCAGCGGAAGCTTGGAGAGGGGTGAACGCTTCCGGGAAGGATACATCGAAATAATAGACGGCACCTTTCAGCGTCCCGGTGGGGGTGATGGCATCGATGCGCCAGTAGTAGCGGTAGCCGAAGGGAAGGTCACTGGAGAGGGGGTTGCCGGTGCCGACAACGGTGGCGATTCGCAGAGGCGAATTGCTGGTCGCGGATGTCACGGCAGACTGGCTGTCGCCCAGATAGACGTAATACGCCGTGGCCCCGGCAACGGCAGGCCAGGAGAGCTCTGCCGGACTGGTCGGCAGGGTGGCGCCGGGCAGGGGAGACGGGGCGGCAGTATTCCCGATCGTGATCGACACCGGCTTGGCCAGGGTCTCGCTCCAGGCGACGACATAGCGGTCGTCGGAGGTGATGCAGGTGGTCGTGTAGCCGGACGGATAGGTCGCGAAGGTGAGTCCGGTATCGGTCCAGAACATGCCACCCGGATGAACGGAGAGCCTGCCATCACGGGTCATCGCGTCGATGGGAGCGGGCCGGAAGCCAATCAGCTCGAACTGCGGGCCGAGCACGATATTGTCGATCGACGTGCGGGAGCCATCGTGGCTGCGGGCCATCTTCTTATAGGCGACCGCTGGTTCCGTCGGTACGGAGACCGAGGCAAGCGCGAGAGACGGGTCGGTGGAAATGTCCACCGGCTGGATTCTCGAAGGTCCGGTCCGGAAAAGCCGTGTGCCATCGGGCGTGGTCACCGCGAGCGGGGTGCTCGAGTAAGAGTTCCCGGTGGGGATCACGCCGAGAGCGGTTCCATTGACCGTGTCGATGTGATATGGCTGGGGGCCGAAGTTATTGTTTTCCAATACCAGTCGTCCGGCGCGGCCGGGATAGACGAAGCCGGTTTGTGTCCAGCCTGCGAGGGTGATGGTCGGAAGCTCGGTCCAGGTGGTGAGGTCGATCACCTTGATCTTGTTGGAGAATGCGGTCGGCACGTAGAGCCGGTCTTCCAGAGGATGGACGGCGAAGTCCGTGGAGTAGTCATCCAGCGGAAGACTCCGCAAATAGGAGCCCGTGGCGGCATCGATGGCCACGATGTGTCCCGGCTTTCCGCGAAGCACCCCGGTATCGAGTCCGTAAACGATGGACCGCGAGGGGTCCGCCTTCAGACGGGTCAGATTGACGGAGATGAGTTCGAGTGAGACCGGGATTTCCAATGCTAGTCCCAGTCCGGTGACACGGACCGATCCTTGGCGAATGCCTGCCGCGAGACCGGCAGGGTTGACGCGCAGCTTGACCGGGGTTCCGGCGGCCCCGGAGGTCTGCGTCAGCGAGATCCAAGGGGTGGTGGTGCTGGCGGTCCATGCCACGGGTTGTCCGGCTTGGTTCGTCGCTTGCAGCGAGACTTCCTGAGTGAGTGACCCCACCGGAGCCGCGACCGCGACGGAGGCGGGATTGATGCGGAAGGAGGCGACTCCGAAGGACGTCACCGTACCGGGAATCACGGTGCCTCCGCGGATCGCATCGATGCGCCAGAAATACGATCCCGGCGGAAGAGGGGGATCGAGCGGAAGCACATTGCGCGTGAAGATGCCGCGGTCGCTGGGGTCACCTGCCGTGGCAGAGGCGATCACATCCCGATCCGTGCCGAGATAGACCCTGTAGCCATCCACATACGGGAGGCTCGACCACGAGAGCGAGGTCGCGTTTTCACCCACGGCCCCGCCATCCGCCGGGCTCGGCCGGATGCCGATGGCAGGAGGCCGGATATTGGCCGGCAACTCGAAGCGGCGGAAATACGGTGCAGTGGCACCAGCGAGCAAGAGGGCGGACTGATCGTTTGTGAAAGCGCTGAACCAGTAACCGTCGGCAGTGGGTAGCGAGGCGAGCTTCATGCCATTCCGGCCATGAAAGATTCCCACGGATGAGACGATGAGGTCGCCGTAGGCTGAGATGCTCTCCAAATAAGCACTCTCCGAGAGAAGTTGTGTGGGAGAAGCACCTAGTGGTCGGGTGAATGAATCCTGACCATGGAAAAACCAGTTTCTGTCCAGATCGGCAAACAACCTCGAATGGACCGAGGGATAGCCGCCGGTGGCGGTTGTGGGGTATTCGCCAGCCAAGGTCAGGGAATCATCCGTGGTATCCAAAGCCGATATTCTTCTCGGTCCGGAGGAATTTGAGGAGCGTCGGGTGAAGTAGAGGCGCTTCTCGGAGGCGTCGAAATGAATATCTCCGAACCCGGTGGTACGGACGTCTCTAGGCAAGGCGGAGGCACTGAAGGAATTGATGACGGAGCCATGGTCAAAATCCAACAGATGCAGGTTGGGAAGGGAGGCTGAATCGGTACAATAAACGCGGGAGCCGGTGCCAGCGGCAACTCGACGAACGGAGGAAAATACGTTGCCTGAAAAATTGCGGGGTGCGGCGATGGTTCCAAGAACCTCCCATGTGTCCAGATTGATGCCAGTGATGGTGCTGGCCACCTCATTCATGACATATGCTCGCGAACCGTCCGGGCTGATATCGATGTCGCAAGATCCGAGTCCGGTAGGAATCACGCGGATCGGCTTTGCGGTAGCGGGGTCGACGACGATGAACGCACCGTTGAAGTAACCTTTGTTGGCCGCATATACGAGTGACCGCAGAGGGTCCGCGATGAGATGGCGAATCGCGACCGGATCCACGGTGTAGGAAATGGGAATGCTCTGGGTCGCTCTGGGGGTCGTCACCACCAATTCCGCACGCAATACGCCGGTGGTGCCGGGGACCTTGGTTGGATCGAATTTGAGTTCGATTGCTTCGGGAGAGTTTCCGGTGCTCCGGCTCAGGGTTACCCATGGAGGATTGCCGGGAATATTGGCCGACCAAGTGACCGGGCTGCCTGTCGTTGAGGCAGTGCCGAGAAAGTGGCTTTCCACCGGGCCACCAACGACGCTCCCTCGGCGAATGAAATCTGAATCGAGCTTCACCGCTGGCTCCATTACTTCGACGTTGATGGGGATGCGGCGGCTTTCTGCGTCGGAGGTGCCCGGTTGGGGATCCAGCAGATAGAGGTAGTTGCCTGTTGGCCAACCGGAAGTGTCAATCGTCAGGGTTGAGGTGGAGGTGGCAGCTCCCGACAGGGTTCCTGTGGCAGGCGCCCCGGTGGGCCCGAAGAGATGGTCGGGCAGGGTGTAGAGAAGTGTCTGGGCCAAGGCATGGTAGTTGGTGTCCATCCTTGTCGTATTGGGCGGTGTGACGAACATCGCATAATACAGGCGTCGCTTGCCGGAGAATATGAGCCTCGTTGTGAAGTCGCCCACCTGGAATGCGCCCGGATCATCGATTAGGATGATATGATCGACGGAGTGCGAGAAAGCCGTTGTGTGGCGGGTGGCCAAGCCCAGCCAATCGCGTCCACCGCGGGAAAGCGGGAACACGAGGAAGTCCGGCGTGGAACTGTACTTCGTGTTCCCGCTGATGTCGAAGTGCGTCGGGCCATTGGAGTCAGCCCCCAAAAGGAAGAGCTTTGGCAACTTGAGGGTGAAATAGCGACCACCCGTGCCAAAAGCAGAGGACTCGCGGATGACGCCGTCGGAGTAGGGGAGTTCGCTGCTCAGGTTCGTGGAGAGCTTGTTCGCTTCCTGAAGGGGTGACTCGTTGATGCTGCTGCCCGTCACTCCTCCCCCGAATTGGATGGCACCGGGAGGCAAGGCGTCGAGCAGGGCCGCATGGCGGTCCTGGAGAGCGGACAGGGAGCCTTCAAGCGATGATGAATATCCATCCGACCCGCGGACCGAGAGATTCCAGTCCATGGGCTGGCTCGATGGATTCTCGAGGGTGAGCTGCTCGGTGACTTTTTCGCCGGACCGGAGGGTGAACCGGAGCGAGCGGGGAGTGACATCGAGGTGCTCGTCCGCCGGACCATCTTGACCCCGGGCAAAGGTGCCAAGCAGGGCGGTGACGGCGATCATGGCATATCTCGGGAGTCGGGAGATGCCCTTCGCTGGATTGCGGTAGCGCGAGGCGCTGAGGAGGGAACGCATGCGTTGGAGTTGAGATGGAGATCTGTGGAACTGTCGAGATAATGCGTGGTGACAATTCGCACGGCTGAGGTCCGTGTGATTACATGGTGAACGGGTGTTCATCCTTGCCTTGACCGCTTGTCTGGAGGGCCTTTGTTCCCTGCTGCCATGCGACTGGTCATTTGGTTCATCGCGATTTCTGCAGTCATTCTTCTAGGCTGGGTGCTGTGGGGAGGATCGTGGGAAGAGAGCTTCTCTCTGGCCGGGTCGGTGGCGTGGCTGGAGAGGGCGGGGCCGTGGGCTTGGGCGGCGGGGATCTGGCTGCTGGCGGCGGATCTGGTGCTGCCGGTGCCGGGCACGGTGGTGATGTCGGCGCTGGGCTATGTGTATGGCCTCGCGCTGGGAGGGCTGGTCGCGGCGGCGGGGTCGATGACGGCGGGCCTCTGCGGCTATGGCGTCGGGCGTCTGGTGGGGGAGCGCGCGGCGCGGAAGCTTTTAGGCGATAGGGATTTCGAGAAAGGCAGGCTGCTTTTCGCCCGCGGGGGCGGCTGGATGATCGCGCTTTCGCGGTCGCTGCCGATCCTGCCGGAGGCGATCTCCTGCACGGCGGGCCTGGTGCGGATGCCCTTCGGTCGGTTCGTGGCGTCGCTGGCCTGCGGGAGCTTGCCGGTGGGGTATCTTTTCGCGTGGATCGGCGCGGCGGGGCGCGAGGCTCCGGGGTGGGCACTTGTTTTCAGCCTGCTGGTGCCGGCCGTGTTGTGGCTGGCGGCGAGGAAGGTGATTCAGTGACCTTCCGGCTGGGCCTGACCGTGGCCGCTGACATTCCCCCCGTCGGACTTTTTCAGCGTGAGGAAGGTGGCGGCGCTCGCGATGCTGACCGCGCCTAGCAGCAGGAAGGCCTTGTGCAGCGCGGGGACGAGCAGCACCGCGTCCGACCGGTCGATGCTGCCGAGGAAGGCCCCGGTGACGAGCGACGCGAAGGCGATGCCGAAGCTGATGGAAAGCTGCTGGCCCGTGCTTGCGATGGTGCTGGCGTCGCTGGCCTGCTCATCGCTGGTGTCGGCATAGGCGAGCGTGTTCATCGCGGTGAATTGCAGGGCGGACACGCACCCCTGCGCCATGCTGAAGAGCAGGATGACCCAGACCGGCGTGCCGGGGCCGACCTGCGAGAAGGCGGCGATGAGGACGCCCATGAGCAGCGTATTCACCACCAGCACCTGCTTGTGGCCGAAGCGGCCGAGGATGCGCTGCGTGAGGAGCTTCATGCCGATGGCCGCCGCCGCCTGCGGCATGACCAGCAGGCCCGCCTGCCACGGAGTGAAGCCCATGCCGAGCTGATAGAGCAGCGGCAGCAGGAAGGGCATGCCGCTGATGCCGAGGCGCGTGACGAATCCCCCGACGACGGAGACGCGGAAGGTGCGGACCTTGAAGAGATCCACCGGGAGCAGTGGCTGCGGCGTCCGCTTCGCCCGCCACAGATAGGCTCCGATCAGCACCAGTGAAAGCGCCGCGAGGCAGGCGACCGGCAGCGTGTCCATCGAGTGCTCGCCGAAGATCTCCAGCACCCACGAGAGCAGGGCAACGCCACTGCCGAAGAGGAGGAAGCCCGCGGTATCAAGGCGATCGGCCTTGATCGCGCGATGGTCGGGCATGTGCTGCTTCACCAGCCAGAGTCCTAACAGGCCGATGGGGATATTGATGAGGAAGATCATCCGCCACGGCAGCCAGTGGACGATCACCCCGCCGGTGAGCGGGCCGAGCAGCGGGCCTAACAGCGCGGGAATGATCACGAAATTCATCGCCCGCAGGATGCCGGATTTCGGGAAGGTCTTCAGCAGCGCGATTCTCCCGACCGGCATCATGAAGGCGGCACCCACGCCTTGAAGGACACGCGACGCGACCAGCATGGGCAGGTTTTGTGAGAGTCCGCAGGCCAGCGAGCCGAGCGTGAAGACCGCCACCGCGAAGCCGAAGACACGCTTCGTGCCAAAGCGGTCGGCCAGCCAGCCGCTCAGCGGGATGAGCACGCCGATGGCGATGGTGTAGCTGGTGAGCACGGACTTCAGGCTCAGCGACTCGACGCCGAGCGACGCCGCCATCGTCGGCACCGCGGTATTCACGATGGTGCCGTCGAGCTGCTGCATGAATAGCGCCACCGCCACCACCCACGGCAGGTAGCGGCGGGTTTTCTCAAGGCCGGGATCCACGACTTCGCCCATCTTCCGGGGCGACCTTAGCCGCGGCGGGTGGAGTCACAATGCGGGATTATACTTGGCCGGAAGAACCCACATGGACATGACTGTGTGAGATGAAAAAATTCGCATGCCTGATCGCGGCCACGGCGGTGATTTCGACCGGATGCCAGAAGAAGGAAAGCCCCGCCCAGACGACCGCCACTCCGGCTGAGGAGGCAGCGGCGCAAGGTAAGACTCCCGCACCGGTGCCCATTGCCACGCATCTCGGCATCGCGACGCGCATTCCTGCGGACGCGGACGTGTTTATCGCGGGCTATGGAACCAGCGATACCGTCGTGAATTTCATCAAGCCCTTCATGACGCTGCCGGACGTCGAAGAGAACAAGGAGGAGATCGCGAAGATCCTCGAGAAAACCGAGGAGTTCTCCGCGCTGGTGGGGGATGAGGCTTTCCTTTTCATCGGCCCCGGCCTCGGCGGGCAGCTCGAGACAGTGGGCAAGAGCTACCGCGGATTCTCCGCCGCATGGACGGAGTTCGCCTTGGGTGCCGCGCTGGATTCCATGGCGAAGAAAGAGGGTGAGCCCGACTTCTCCGCCCTGGAGGAAAGCCTCTACGCGGATCTCATGGAGCGGTGGATGGATGCCCTGGAAAAGGACTCGCGCCTCCAGGTGCCGACCGTGGTGATGGGCTGGCGTCCCGATGCGAGCAAGTTGGAGGAATGCCTCAAGTCGCTGGGTGAAGGGCTGGATCAGATGTTTTCAGCCAATGAAAAGGCGGCTCCCGTGAGCTTCGAGTCCTCCGGCACCACGATGAAGGGCTACGAGCTCTCGGGCCGCGATGCCTTCGGCGATCTGGTGGCGGGGATTCGCGAGGATTTGCAAAAGGAGGAAGTGGCCGCGGAGGTCATGGAGAGACTTTCACCCGAGCGGATCGAGCGGATGCTGGTCGCGCTGGAGAACATGCGGTTCACCGTCGCGTCCGGGGTTTTGGATGGCCGGGTGCTCGTCTATCTGGGCAATGGCAAGGAAGGCCTGCGCTTCGCGGAGAAGCCGGAGGACTCCCTGGCTGCCACCGATGCCCTGAAGTGGACGCAAGGGTACGCGGAGAAGCGCGTCCTGGGAGCGAGCTATCTTTCGGAGCCCATCGTTCGCGCCGTCCTGCCGTGGCTGGACAGCTCGGAATACTGGAGCGGACTTGCTCGCGCCATCCGTCCTCCGGTGAAGGACGAGCGCCTGATGCGTGATCTCCTTTCCGGCATGGCGGACATCGACCGCGACCTCGCGGGGCGTGCCGCCATGGCGTGGTCGGCGGTGCTCGTCGAGGATCAGGGGTGGCGCTACGAGAGCCGCGGCGGATGGCCGGATCCCGGTCTGGACTACACCGCTCCACTGCTGATGACGGATGCCGCGGTGTCCCTGCAGCCCGCGGCCCGCATGCACTGGGTGCAGAATCGCGAGCGGAAGGAGCGCCGGTGGGATCAGGTGGAGCAGCTCGGCATGCTGGTGGAGGCCATCGTGACCGAGGTGCAGAATTCCGACTCGGCCGGCGCGGGAGTGATTCCGGAGGAGATCGTCACGCGCCTGATCGACGAGGTCCGCAATCTTAATCGCGGCTACCACGACGAGTTCCGCGCGGGCATCGGTGACGAGATGGCATTCGCCATGGACTTTAAGGGCGAGATGCCGCCGGTGCCGGGGATCTCCGAGGAGACGGTGGCCAATTCCACGATTCCCCGTTTCCTCATCGCCCGCCCGGTGACGGATCGCGCGAAGATCGACGCCGCAGGGAAGACCTTTGCCGCCTCCTGGCGCTCTCTCACCGCGTGGGCCTCCGAGGCCTCTGGTACAAATTATCCGCTCATCCTGCCTCAGCGACTGGAGTCCGGCGGGCTTGAGACGTGGTATCCGCCGCTGCCCTTCATCGGTGGGGATTTCCTCCCCGGCGTTTCGCTGAATGACAAGCTGTGGATGATGGGCACCTCCCAATCCATGGCGGTCGGCTTCTCGAAATCCATGGCCACACCTGCCAGTGGCAGTGAGACCGGGATGATCGCGGAAATCGACTTCGCACCGCTGCGTGCCTGGACCGAGGAGATGAAGAAGCTGGGAGAAAAGGAGCTTGAGGACCTCGCGAACGAACTGACGGAGGAACAGCCCGACGCGATCCGTGAACAATCGAAGAAGAGCCTGGAGGAAATCGGCAAGTCCTTCGAAAAGCTCGAGGGCCTGAGCTACCGGAAGTGGCTGGCGGATGGTGCGCCGCGGACCAGCCTGCACCTGCGGAAGGGCGAGTGATGTTTGGTTTGCACGGGGAGCTGTGGTTTTCCTAAGCTCCCGTGCATGTCCCAGCCGCGCATCGTCGTAAAAGTCTTCCTCTACCAGATCACCCCGCAGATCTGGCGGCGTTTTTCGGTGCCCGCGTCTTTCAATTTCCTCCAGCTCAATGACGCGATCCAGGATGCGATGGGCTGGGAAAACAAGCACCCGCACGAATTCCGCCACGGCAAGGGCAAGCGCCTGACCGACGTGATCGGTCCCGTCGGCCTGGCCGACCAGGTGCCGAAGGGCGGGGAATTCCAGGACGAGCTGAAGATCACGCTCGCCGACTTCATCGGCAAGAAGCGCCTGCCGATGCGCCTGCTCTACCGCTACGACTTCGCCGAGGAGTGGATCCACGAGGTGGTGCTGGAGAAGCGAGAGGACGGCGAGGAAGCCGGCCCGCTGATGATCGACGGTGCCCGTGCCTGCCCGCCGGAGGACTTCGGCGGTGCCTTCCAATACATGGAGGCGCTGCATGGACAGATCGGCTGGTATCGCGGCGAGTACGATCCCGAGGCCTTCGATATCAAGGAAGTCGTCTTCGGCGGCAAGAAGCGGAACCCGAAGAAGCGCAAGCTGCTCTGACGAGTTGGCGCGCGGAATTCGTTCCGCTTCCCAGCCCGGCTACCTAACTTCAAAGCGGAATGAATTCCGCGCTCCCAGTTTTTAACCTCTACCTTGGCGTTCTTTGCGCCTTGGCGGTTCACTTATCCCATCATGGCAAACATCGGCGAGCGCGCCCAACTGACGATCCTCCGCGAGCAGCCCTTCGGTCTCTTTCTTGATGCGGGGGACGAGCTGGGCGAGGTGCTTTTGCCGCGCCGCGAGATGCCGCGTCATTGGCAGATGGGCGGGGTCGTGGATGTCTTCCTCTATCATGACTCCGAGGATCGCCCGGTTGCGACGCTGAAGCAGCCGAAGGTGATGCCGGGGGAATTCGCCTACCTGGAAGTGCTGGCCATCACGGGCGTCGGCGCATTCCTCGACTGGGGATTGCCAAAGGATCTGCTGCTGCCCTTCCGCGAGCAAAAGGAGCGGCTGGAGCCGGGGAAGTCCTACGTCGTCCACGTCCACGTCGATGAGGCAAGCGGCCGCATCGTCGCGACGCGGCGGCTGAACAAATTCCTCAATCAGACGCCTCCGCCCTACAAGGAAGGTCAGGAGGTGGAGCTGATGCTCTACGGGAAGACGGAGCTTGGCTACAAGGCCATCATCGAGGGCAAGCACTCCGGCGTGCTCTTCGCGAACGAGGTCTTCCGCCGCCTGCGAGCAGGGGAGAAAACCAAGGGATACATCGTTCAGGCGCGTCCTGACGGGAAGATCGACCTCTCCCTCTATCCGCCCGGCCGGACCCGCATCAATGACCTCGAAACGCGGATTGAGGAAGAGCTGAAGCAACGCGGTGGCTTCTGGGCGGTCAGCGACTCCAGCCCCGCGGAAGAGATCCACAAGGCCCTCGGTGTGAGCAAGAAGGCCTTCAAGCAAGCCACCGGCGCGCTCTTCAAGAAGCGCAAGATCACCATCGGCGACGACGGGATCCGGTTGGTGGAAGAGTGAGGTTCGAGGTTATTTCGGCATCGCGGGAGCCTTCGGCTCCACAGATGCTTCCTTGCGCTTCATCTGGCCGGTGATTCCCACCTCGCTCTCCTCGAACAAGATGAGGTCGGGATTGCGATAGATCATCCAGTTCAAGTCGGGGTCAGTGGTCTTGCGCATTTCGGCGGCCATTTCCTCGATGACTTCCTTGAGCTCCTCAATCTCGGCCTGATGATTCGCCGTGGTTGTTTTCTCGGCATGAATCACGATTTTGCCGTCCTTTTCCTCCCATCCGCCCGTGTTTTCGAAGTCGAGGCTCATGATGAATCCTTCCTCCGCATCGGTCGGTGTGAGCAGCAGCTCCATCGTGCCTTTGGAACGGTGGCTTCCATCTTCGCCGAAAACATCCACCGATTCCATCCAGACCTGCATGGTGGCATCTTCCATCACGCTCTTCATCCCGAAGGTCGCGTCCCAAGCGCCAGCGAGAATCTTCGCGGTGGGAGTCGCTGGGTCCGGGCGGTAAAGGCCTCGCCCCGCCCGCCCGAGGAATGGTGAGTCGAAGGGGGAGCCGAGAACGCGAAAACCGAGGCTGTCGTAAAACGAACCGCCTGAAATCACATAGCCGTCGAGTTGTTTCGCCAGGTCACGAAGCAAGGCGGAGGCTTGGCCCTTGCTGTCAAATCCACGGGGCAGAATGATGCCATAGGCTTGTTGAACCGAAGGAATGAATGCGGCGAGCTTCCTCGCGTCGGGTGTCTTTCGATCCTCCTCTGGAAACTTCGAGATAAAGCCCAGCGCGCCCACGGTCTGGGTCTCGCGGTCGAAGTCGGGCTTGAAGTTGATATTGACGGTGGCTTCGTCCCATTCCGCGGTGAAGCGGATGAGTCCTTCGGCGCCCTCGGATCGCGTCACCTTTGCGCCCGGTGCCAGCTTCTCGATCTCTTCCAGCGAGACGGGCTTGTCCTTTGGAGTGAGCAGGGATGCCTTTGTTTCAGCCGGAGCGGGTTCTTCCGCCAAAGAGCGGGCGAAGACTAGGACCAGGAATGAGATACAACGCAGCAAGCGGGGGAGGCGCATGCACTGGAACCTAGCGAAGTAATACTTATAGTGGCGAGGTCAAAACCCGGGTTGTCGTGCGTATCATTCAACTGCCCGGAAAGCGAAGGAGTCAGGGCTTTGACCACCCTTCGGGAATGATGGCCCGGTGGGCTTCGGGAAATGCGATGAGCGAGTCCTCGGGGGGCTGGGGAGGTCCCTTCGAAGCCCGGTAGACGAGGTCATCCGGGTCGTAATACGGTGAGGCATCGACCCATGCTTCGACGGCTCCGGCGTCAACGCGCTCCAATGCGCCCACGATGATGCCGGAGATTCCGTACGAGCGGTGGTACCATTGCTCGTCCACCCGACCCTCGATCATGTAGGCGGCTTTCACCTCGGGGGATTCCCAATGGTCCAGCCAGCGGTAGGCGTAGCCGATCACTTCTTTCCTGGAATCGAGACCATCGAAAAATCCTTGGAAAGCCGGATAGGTGAAGAAGCTCCGGTACTGGGCCAGAGCCGATTCTTTCTTGGCTCCGGGGAGAATCCCCCAAGCGAGTTCCGGATTTCGATGTGCAAGCGAACGGAAAAGCAACTCGTCCACCTGGGAACTCCAGCCCTCGTTCGATATCCCTTCCGCCAAGCCATGGAAATCCGCGATCAGCGGCTCAAGTGTGCCGGGAGATGGATCACAGGCTTCAATCCGTCCGCGGAAATAAGCGAAGGCCGCCAGGTTTGCTTCTTCTTGGAAATGCTTGAGGGATGCCGGATGCGACTTGATGGATGCGATGGCATCGTCGAAAGCCGAATCTTCGGAAAAGGGATCTGCGGAGAGCTGTGGCGTGGTCTTATCCAGAGGGAAGCGACTTTCCAACAGGCTCTTGCCTCGCTGCGGATCTCTCTTGCCAATCTCTGCCCAAAGGGCCGCACGACGCCATCCGTCGATGCTCTCGTGCATCGAGCCGTCGGACTCATCGAGCAACGGAACGAGCAATTCGGTGGGAACCTCTTCCGCCAAAGCCTGGACCGTCCGGAAGGTGGGCCGCTTCTCCAGAGGCTGGTGAGACAGTCCGCGGA
The DNA here is from genome assembly GCF_025950085.1 of Luteolibacter flavescens. NCBI lineage: Bacteria > Pseudomonadati > Verrucomicrobiota > Verrucomicrobiia > Verrucomicrobiales > Verrucomicrobiaceae > Neoluteolibacter > Neoluteolibacter flavescens. Next base: position 18,758 of record NZ_JAPDDS010000013.1, on the reverse strand, counting down.
ATTTCGTGAGGACTATCCTTTCCGTCTTCGGCCTGCCCGGAGAATCTCCTGTCAATCCGATCCTTGGAGAAAGCCCTTCCGCGACAATCGCCGACTCGTCGGTACTTCTCACCGCGAGCCATATTGCCGATCCCAGCACGACGGCCAAAATCGCGACGAGGGCAGGTTTCACTTCGTCTGCAGTTAGCAGTCAGGCGACCGGACGGCAAGATCCACCGGAGGCGATGAAGATCACGGTGAGAGCCGCTCGATCTCCCAGCCGCCTTCCTTCCGCTCGTACAAGAAGCGGTCGTGGAGGCGGGCCGAGCCGCCTTGCCAGAATTCGATGGTTTCCGGCACGACGCGGTAGCCGCCCCAGAAGGAAGGGAGGGGGACCTCGCCATTGGCGAACTTGTCTTTGATTTCCGCGAGCTTCTGCATCAGCAGCTTGCGGGACGAGATGACCGAGCTCTGGTCGGACACCCATGCGCCGAGCTGGGATTCGCGCGGGCGGGAGGTGAAATACTTGAGCGACTCCGTGGCGGAGATCTTTTCGGCGCGGCCCTGGACGATGACCTGGCGCTCGAGGATGACCCAGGGGAAGAGGAGCGAGACGTTGGGATTCTCCGCGATGTGCTTTGCCTTCCGGCTCTGGTAGTTCGTGAAGAAAACGAAGCCGTTTGTGTCGAAATACTTCAGCAGCACCGTGCGCAACAGGGGGCGGCCGGTCGCGTCCACCGTGGCGAGGCTCATTGCGTTTGGTTCGTGCAGCTTCAGCTCCACCGCCTGCTGGAACCACTGCTCGAACTGCGCCATGGGATCGGCGGCCAGGTCTTCGCGGCTCAGCCCGCGGTCGGTGTATTCCTTGCGGAAGTCGGAGAGATCCATGCCGGGGATGTAAGGCTGCGGAGGCCGGCGGGCAAGGCCCGGCTGGGCTCCCGCGGAGTTTTGAAAACGCTCCTGACATAGGGTTGTCAGCGGGCGGTGGTGAAGTGCGTGTGTCGCCCCGATGCGGGCGGAATTCCAAGACCAACAACGCTACCAAACACCATGAAAACGAATGCCCTGAACTGGTTCGAGATCTTCACCAATGACCTCGCCAACGCCACCGATTTCTACAATACCATCCTCAATGCGAAGCTGCAGCCGGGCACGATGGAGAGCTGCCGCATGGCGATCTTCCCCGGCGATCATGACAAGGGCGTCTGCGGCGCGCTGACGCAGATGGAGGGCCACCAGCCCGGTGCCGGCGGCACCCTCGTGTATCTGAATGTCGAGGGGGATCTGGATGGCGTGCTCGCCCGCATCCCGGAGGCCGGCGGCACGGTCATCCGCGGCCGCATGGACATCGCGCCGCACGGCTTCATCGGCATCTTCCGCGATCCCGAGGGCAATGTCGTCGGGCTGCACAGCATGGTCTGAACCTGAAGCCATCCCCTGGATGGATAGCCCCGAGAGTCGGAGCCTCCGATGATCATCTCCCTTGGAATGAATGCCATTCCAAGGGAGTTACCTGTTCCTGTGGGGCGTTGGAAAACAGGCATCAATCCGAGCGTCGCGGACATTCCTCTCCGGCGATCCCGATGAATAATGGACGGGTTCATCGTCACGTCCCCTCGATGGGGAACCGGTGACAAATGTTACCCCAAAAATATGAAGTCATTGCACACGAAGGCAGTCTTGTCCGCGGCGCTTCTGGCCGGGTGTTTCGAAGCCCGAGGGATCGAGCTTTTCTCCGATAACTTCAATGTGGACGACACCGAGAATTTCGACGGTGCTCCAACGTCGGGTCGCCTTGGGGGGACTGCCTCGGCAGAGACCTCGCTCCAAGCCTTCACCGTCCAGCAGGCAATCACGGGAGGAGCCCTTGATCTTCGCGCCAACCAGTTCGCAACCGGTGGCGTTCGTTTCGGCGGGAGCCCGCGCTACGACTGGGCTGGCAGTACGACGGGTGCGGACATTCTGGCGGCGGGCGGATTCACGGTGTCTTTCGACTGGTCGTTTGCCGACAATACCTCCCCGAGCTGGGTCGGATTCGCCGTGGGAACGGCCGACAACGATGCATTCGTCATCGATGCAGCAAATGACCACGCGCTGCTGCTCAGGATGAACGGCCAGAATGAGCGCTTCGACAACCGGGCGAACCTCGGCTTCTCAGGAAACACCTTCACCACTTCGGAAGGTGCGAACACCCGGAAGGTCTTGATCAAGTACCTCTTCGACTCCTTCGCGGACGGCACGAATGTCAACGTGATCGCATCGGTCGATGGCCAGGAGGTCGTGAATGACACCTTCCAGTGGGATGGCAACCTCGGTGCGCTGCGCATGGAGCTGGCCGCCGATGCCGCCGGACATCTGGTGGACAATCTTGTGATCGCGACCGCACCGGGAACCGGCACCGGCAACGGAACGCCGCCGGTCATCACGGCAGCCGGGAGCGTCGATGGGAGCTATCACATCTCCTTCAATGGAGAGGCATCGACGACCTACAACGTCCGGGGCTCCACCGACCTCCAATCTTTCCCCATCGATCACGGCACGGTGACCACGGATACGGGCGGAGCAGGTGACGTCGTGATCCCTCTGGTGCCGGGGGAGGAGAAGCACTTCTACCGCATCGAGGAAATCGAGGGCAGCGAACCTTGATGGATTCATCCCTTCGTCATGAAAAGCCTGACCGAGCAAAATCCTGTGGCGGACGATCCGGTGAATCTCTCCGACGAGGCGCAGCGCGGCGCCTTCATCGAGCAGTACGTCGGGAATCATCCCGATGTCACCACGGATGACGTCAGGGTCGTCCTCGGCCGGGCTGCGGCGTGGGCTGGCCCTTCGGCATCGGCGACGGAGCTGACCGCTGCCGTTGAGCGGGAATTTTCCCTTTTCTAGGAAAGCATAGGGAACCTTCCGTCCCCCGTGGCACATTGTTGCTCTGCCATCCTGGGGGGCGGAAGGTCATTGCCCGCAATCGAAGGGTCGCGGTTGCTTTGTATCGTCAGGCGTTCCCGTGCGCCGATCATGACAATCTGTCTGACAACTATGGTCTTGATCTTCCGTAGGAGCTGCTGCTTTGCCTACTCCCATGGAAACCCGCTTCTTCTTCCCCTGCGCCGCATTCTTCATCCTAGCCTGCACTGCCAATGCCGAAGGTGACTGGAAGTCCCTCTTCAATGGCAAGGATCTCTCCGGCTGGACGGTCACGCTGGACAAGCACAAGCCCGGCGAAGATCCGGAGAAGATGGTGCAGGTCCGCGACGGGGCCATCCACATGTATCCGGACACCGATCCGTCGGAGACCGTGCCCTTCGGCGTGATCACCCATGAGGATACGTTTTCCCGCTTCCACCTCACGCTGGAGTATCGCTGGCTCGACAAGAAATTCGCCCCGCGGAAGGACGCCATCCGCGATGCCGGGCTGCTGTATCACGTCCACTCCGCGGAGAAAATCTGGCCGGATTCGCTGGAGTACCAGATCCAGGAGGGCGATACCGCGGACATCGTGCTGCTCCAGCGCCACGCCACCTCGTGGAAGCACCCGCAGCCTGACAGCGCCCCGGAAGGACAAGGCGATGCCGGCCTGCTGCCGGAGAATGGCGGCGTCCCGATCGTCAGCCGCCAGGGCTTCCTCTACCTCGGGCGCTTCCCGGAGTATGATCACCTCCGCGGCTGGAACCAAGTCGAGGTGATCGTCCATGCAAACGAGTCCGCCGAGCATCGGCTGAATGGCCATGTCCGAGCGCGTCTCGGTGACTTCCGCATGCCGGACGGTGCGCCGCTTTCCTCCGGGAAGATCTGCCTGCAGCTCGAGGGGGCGGAGCTCCAGTATCGCAATGTCCAGATCCGCGAGCTCGATGAGCCGCTGCGCTCCAGCAAGCCGCACCTCGCCCTCAGCGCGGTGAAGGACAAGCCTGCCCGCAGCGCCACGATCACGGTAAAGAATCCGCTCAATCGCCCGGTGCCTGCCGCGCTGTCCATCGAGGGCGTGGATGCCGCCGCCTTCAGCGCCACGGCACCCGCGGCGACCATCGGTGCCGGTGAGTCGATGGAGGTGACGGTTCACTTCAAGCCGGTGCGCGGGGCCGCGCGGTATTCCGCCGGGCTGCGCGTCGGTTCGCCGGAGCAGGGGACCTTCGTGCTGCTGCAGGGCATCGGCCTTGCGGCATTCGAGGGGAAGAACGAGCCGCCGCTCCAGGACATCGTGAACGCGCTCGGCATCCCGCTGAATGCCGGAGGCACGAAGCTGGAACTCGACACGAAGGTCGACGTGATCGGCGACAGCAAGGACGTGCGCTACTTCGTGAAGGCAGGTGAGGGGAAGGTCCGCATCACGCCGCTCGCACGCTTTTCTCCTCCGGGCGCGACGCCCTTCGGGATCGTGGCAAAGGGCACCACCACGCTCGTCGAGTCCGGCAAGCTCGCGACCTCGGCCGAGGTCGCGGACTCCCATCAATCGCTGCTGCCACCGCTGGAGGGCGAGGCGTCTTCGGTCGAGATCGACACCCCGGAGGAAGGCTTCGCCTTCTACCTGAATGCCCACCAGTTCGTCTCCTTCACCGATCCCGGGCTGCCGAGCGAGGCGAAGATCGCCCGCACGGCCCGGGTCTATCCGGCGCGTCTTTTCGCCGGTCGCGAGTTGAAAGACGCCTTCATCGTCGGCTTCGAGGAGGCGGCGAATGGCGACTACCAGGACGCGCTGTTCCTCCTCGAGAACGTGAAGCCCGCCCCTTGATCAAGGCTCCGGGTCCACCGTCCGCACGCGGTAGAGTCGCATGGATTGAGTCTTCGGAGGCGAGGCGGTCCGGGGTGGCCCGCGGTCGATCCATTGGACACGATTGCTGGTGGCCTCGATGGCCACCGGCGAGGTGAGCCATGTCTGGCCGTCGTTCGTGTATTGGACCTCGTAGCTTTGCCCGGGCACGGAGTGGAACTCGATGAGCATGCCGCCGTCGGCGAGGAATTCGCAACGGCTCACGGCCAGTCCCGGCTGTGCCGCGATGGTCGGTGGCTGAGGCGCGGTAACCAGCGTCACGGAGATCTGAGGGGAGATGGCGGTTCCTCGCGTGGGCACCTTGTACTCGATGGTGAAGGTGACCGATGCCCCCGGAGCCATGACCGTCCGGTGACGGAGCACCCACGCACCGGCGACCGCGTTCGTCGCATTCTGGACGGTCACTCCCGCAGGCAGCCCCGTGATGGAGAGGTCGAAGCCCGCGATGTCGCGCGCGGCATTGCTCGTCACGGTCACCTGCTGCTCCAGCAGGCCGGTCTGGCGATTGACCGCGATGGTCGTGGCCACCGAGAGCCCGGGCAGAGGCAGGTCTGGCAGGGTGATGCGGAAGGTGAATGACGCGGACGTATCGCTGCCGTCCGTGGCGATCACGGTCACGTCGGAATGGCCGCTCACATAAGGTGCATAGGCGATATCGAGCACCCCGGTCGTGGGGTCGATGGCGAGGCTCGAAAACAGGTCGCTGCGGGTGACTTCGCCCAGCGACCAGACGAGCGAGTCCTCGGGATCGGCATCGAAGACGAAAGGTGCGAGCGCGAGCTGCTGCGGCGTCCCCGCAGGCTCCGCGATGAGGTCCGGCACAGCGCTTGTGAAAACCGGCGGGTCATTCACGGCTGTGAGCGTGATGTGTATCTCTGACTCCACCGTCAACCCGCCTTCGTCGGTAGCGCGCACGAGCACCGTCGTGGAACCGTAGGCATCCTTCACTGGAGTGATCCGAATGCTTCCCGTGCCAAGCGTCGGCGTGACGAGAGCGGGATTGCTATTGGAGACGATCTGGAAGACCAGCCTCTCGTCGGGAGTTTCCTCGTCGGAAAAGAGCGGCCCCAGAGGAATGTCGAATGGAGGCGCGTCCTCTTCCTCCGTCGTCTCATGATCGATGGCGAGTGGCTGGTCATTCACCTCCAGCACTTCGAGATCGAAGGAAATCGTCGTGGAAATCCCGAAGGAGTCCGTCGCCGTCAGTCGCACGGCCGAGGTGCCGATGTGATCGACCAGCGGCGTGCCGGTCAGCTTTCCAGTCTCGTCCAGACGCAACCACGGCGGTGCAGCCTCAAGCGAGAGGGTAAGGTTCGCATCGGGGTCGGGATGGATGACCATCGGGTCGAAGACAAAGAGGGCATCTTCCAGTGTCGTCGCCGGGGGAGTGCCCGCAAATGCCGGCGCGGGGATGACCGGTGCCTCCACCCACCCGGCGTAAACGCCGCCTGTCACTCCGGCCACGGTGACGGTGCTGGCTGTCCGGAGCGACGGATTGGCGAGCACGACGAGCCCCGGATTTCCGGTGCCCATGGCGATCAGTCCAGACGTCGAGAGATTGAAATCGAAGTAGGTGTAGTCCTGCAGCGGCGTCAGGCTCATGTAGGTGCCGGAATCGCTTGAGCCCGGGGGGAAGATGCCGATCCGGCGATTTGTGGTGACGCCATACACCATGCCATCCGCTGCGGCAGTTGCCCCAGTTAAGAAGCTGCCTTGAGCGCCCGTGGTGGTCTGCAGGCGAGCCCATGTCTCCGGGTGGTAGCGGACGATGACGCGACCCAACTCCACACCATAGACGTATCCGTCCAGACCGCCGTTGAGGTTTGGCCGGCTGAAGCTGTTGTAGATCGGCGGCAGCCTCCTGACGTGCCGGTTGCGGGTGTTCACGGTGACCATCCGGTTCGTGATCAGCGTGTCGCCCGCCAGCGAGAGATCCGTCTCGTTCGCATTCGGGGCGAAGGATTCCCAAAGCCGCGTGTAATTCCAGAATTCAAACTCCGGATCGTAGGTGCCGATCATCGTCGGCTCCGATCCACCGGAGAAGGCCTTGAACATCACATGGACGCGGCCGAGCTGGTCCACAACAGCGTCCTCCACCCGGTGGGCGAAGTCCCTGGCAAAGGGATTCGGCACCTGGATCGAGCGGACGACCTGACCGCTTGTCCGGGCTTCGTAAAGGCGGTCGCGGGAACTTACGAGCAGGTTGCCAGCAGTGAAGGGGGAATTGCGGATGGGGCCGACAGCCAGACGGGCGGTGGCAGAGATCACGCTGCCGACTTCATTGCTCACCCTCACCTGATAGATCCCGGCGTCAGCGGACCCGCAGTTTTCCACGAAGAGATCCGCGGCAGTCGCCCCGGGGACCTCGACGTCGTCCTTCGTCCAGCGGTACGTGAAGGGGCCGGAACCCACGGGCTGCACGCTGAGCATGACCGGGTCGCCATAGTGCGCGCGGGTACTTTCCGGTTGGGCGGCGATGAGCGGCATACGTCCTCCGAGCGAATCGGAGAGCACGGCGAAGTCCGGGGATACCGTGTAGAACCGCGGCTTGCCCTCATGCTGGGTGATGACGACCGATCGGTCCTCACCGGGCAGCACTCGCAGCGGCGTGCCTGAGAAAACGCGGGACCGCTCGACATTCCAGTCCGCCGTCCAGCGGTGGAAGGAGGTGTTGCCCGTCCCGTGCGGCTCGATGCCGTACAGGGTTTCGCCGACCCAGCCAAGGTCCGTGGAGGTGCGCTCCATCTCGTATGCCACGTCCAGCGGATTGCCACCGAAGATGATGCCGCGGGCGATGGCCACCCTCGTGCCCACGGCATTCGGGCGGATGGGTGGCGTGTCGCTGATGTTCGGCTTCAGGTAGGGCGTCTCCACGTCCGGTCCTAGGACGCCGCTCTCCGTAATCACGGAGCTGTGAAGGATGCCACCGGTGGTGCTGTCGTGGAACCAGAAGACCTTGCGGCTGCCCGGGCTGTATTCATAGACGCTGGAGACGGTGGAGCGGGCCTTCGCATCCAACTGCGATCCCGCGCGGTTGAAGACGCGATGAAAGCGCTCGGAGCTCATGTAGTGCACCGCGAGCAGATGGCGGTCCGTCGCGACCAATCCGCGGACCGCGGTGGGCAGATTGGCGAAGGGCTGCGCTACAGAGCCGGGTGCCGCTGCAATCCGGGTGATGGCACCCGTGGAGTAGCCGAGGTAGAGTGAGTGCTCCTCGGCACTGTAGGCGATCGTCGAGGGGGTATCTGAAAGGCCGATCCCGTCAAGATACCGGCCTTCGTCCGGAGACCAGCGGAAGACCGTCCTATTGGCGGCCGAATAAACGAGCACGATCCCGTCCCGATCCATCAGGATCTGGTCCGCCGTGTAGGTCAGGCCCGCGGGATTTGACGCGGCAGCAGAGGCGGGTGGCTGGAAGTCCGAGAATGCAACCCGCTCCGCCCGCACCCCGCGAGCCGTGTTTTCCGGGATGAAGGCGATGGCCGCATCCGGAGTCAGATGGACGCTGGCGGCTTCCGCCGACAGGATCGCCGAGGTGGTCTCGCGGTTGCTGGAGTCGAAGAGTCCGAGCCGATTCCCGCGCAGCACCACGGGGAGCCGGCTGTCCTCCTGGAAGGCGATGTCGGTGAAGCCCCCGCCGAATGACCCGGCATAGCTAAGGTCGGAAGCGGCATAAACGATGCCGGCATTGTCCACCACCAGCGTCTCTCCGGGCATCACGTAGGTCTTGCTTGCGGAGGGCAAGGCGCCACCCGCATACGGGCTATCGAGAACGGTGAGGAGCCCCCCGGCGGTCTTGTAGGTGACCTGGATGATATCCGCAGGGCCGCGGGTGCTTCGGCCGAAGATCTTGTTCGCCACGGTCGCGACGGAGGATCCGGCTGGCAGGTTCCAGGTGGTGGACTCGAGATTCGATTGAATCGGGCTCCCTCCTCCCAGCGGGCGGAAATTCACGGTGATTCCGCTGCCGGTCTGCACTGCCATGAGCATGTCGCCGTCCATCAGGAGCTCCGCGAGCGGCAGTGCGGTGGTGGTGAGGATCGAGCGGTTGCCGAGATTCAGGTCGAAGCGGTGGATATCGGAGCCGATGGCGACATACACGCCACGATCGGAGACCACGATCGACTTCGCGCCCGTGGCTGGCAGGGCGACGCCGCTCAGCCAGGAGTTGTTCTGGATATCATATCGCTCGATTTTCCCGTCGAAGAGGAAATAGGCGGTCTGCTGGTGCCTCACCGACTTGATCCACGGCGTCTGCCCGGAGGCAACCCCGGCGAGGCAGAGCGAGATCAAGAACAGCTTGGAGAGGATTCCGAGGAGGAGACGAGTCATGGGTTTGGGAGGCTCCAAAGACATGACAAGATCGACACACCGCGGTCGAGGATCATTTCCTAACGGAAATCCGACCTTCCCTCATCAATGGAAACACCGCAGGGAGGGAAGGAATTCACATCCTTGCGGTGTATCACATGACCATGCCGGAATATGTTATCCCGGGCGACGATTTTTCAATGGTGCCTCATTCCTTGTCGGCCTCCACGTCCGGCAGGAAGACGGTGAGGATGCCGATGAGCGGGAGGTAGGCGCAGATCTGGAAGACGAAGTTGATGCCCTGGTGGTCGGCTACCTTGCCGAGCACCGCGGAGCCGATGCCTGCGATGCCGAATGCGAGTCCGAAGAAGAGTCCGGCGATCATGCCGACCTTCCCGGGCAGCAGTTCCTGCGCATAGACGAGAATGGCGGAGAAGGCGGAGGCCAGCACCAGGCCGATGACCACGCTCAGCGCGGCGGTCATGCCCAGACCCACGTGCGGCAGCATCAGGGAGAAGGGCGCGACACCGAGGATGGAGGCCCAGATCACGCGCTTGCGCCCGATGCGGTCACCGATCGGACCGCCGGCGATGGTGCCCACCGCCACCGCCGCCAGCAGCAGGAAGAGATAGTATTGCGAGCTCTGCACCGAGATGTGGAAGCGGTCGATTAGGTAGAAGGTGTAGTAGCTGGTCAGCGAGGATAGATAGACGTACTTCGAAAAGGTGAGGGCCACCAGCACCGTGAGGGCGAGGACCACCGTCTTGCGGGGAAAGGCGGACTGGGCCGTGCCTGACTTGGCCTTCCGCTTGATGCGGTGGAAATTCCGGCTCTGCCAGCGGCCGATGAAGGTGAGGATCACCACGCCCAGCAGCGCGATCGCGGAAAAGGCGAGGATGGAGCGTTGGCCGTGTGGCACGATGACCAGCGCCGCGAGCAAGGGGCCGATGGCGCTGCCCGCATTCCCGCCGACCTGGAAGATCGATTGCGCCAGGCCACGGCGCTTGCCTGCGGCCATGAAGGCGATGCGCGATGCTTCGGGGTGGAAGACCGCCGAGCCGGTGCCGATCATCGCGGCCGACATCAGGATCGTCGGAAAGGTGGTCGAGTGAGCGAGACAGACGAGGCCGATCAGCGTGAAGGTCATGCCCACCGGCAGCGCGTAGGGCATGGGCTTGCGGTCCGTCACCAGACCCACGAGCGGCTGGAGCAAGGAGGCGGTGAGCTGGAAGGTGAAGGTGATCAGACCGAGCTGGGCGAAGCTGAGCTGATACGACTCCTTCAGGATCGGGTAGATCGAGGGCAGCAGGGCCTGGATGGTGTCATTCAGCAGGTGGGAGGCGCTGATGGCGAAGATGAGCGCCAGGACCGTATCCGTGGGTTGGCTGGTCGCGGGGATGACCGCGGGCTCGTCCTTGGCGGTGGTTTCGTTCATGGGCCGGGAACAGTCGGCCCCGCCCGCGGCAGGGGCAATTTCCGAGGCCGGAACTAGCGCGCCTCTTTCTGGTATTTTTCTCGGATTTCGTCGCGGAACTCCGCCGGGGTGCGTCCCTCGTAGCGGCGGAAGAAGCGCCCGAAGTAGGAGGGATCCTTGAAGCCGAGCCGGTAGCCGATTTCCGCGACACCGAGCTCCGAATAGAGGAGGAGGCGCTTCGCATCCAGCAGGCGGCGCTGGCGGACGTGCTCGCCCGCGGCTCGTCCGGTCGCCTCGCTGACCATGTCGTTCAGGTGATTCGCCGTCACGCCGAGTTCGCGGGCGTAGGGCGTGAGTGCCTGCCATTCCCTGAAGTTCCTCTCCACCAGCAACTGGAAATCGCGCACGAGGCTCACGCCGCGCTGGAGATTCGTGGCGGGCCGCTCGTGGTCACGCCAGCGGCTGGCCTTGACCAGCAGGATGCGGAGGAGCGCCCGGACGATTTCCCCGGCACCCGGGCGGGCCTGGTTGAATTCCTCCTGCAGCTCGGAAAAGATCGCCGCGATCTCCTCGCCCGCTCCGGTAGGCACGCCCAGCCACGGCGGGAAATCCGGCGTGTAGAAGAAGGGTAGCTCCAGCAGCAACTGCGTGGAACCCGCCGCCCCGGCATCGAAGAATTCACGGGTGAAGGACAGGATGGTGCCGTCGGTTTCCTTTCCCGATGCCACGGCATGGACCTGTCCCGGGCTGAGGAAAAAGAGCGTGTCCCCGCGGACCTGCATTTCACGGAAGTCGTGCATCAGCTTCGCCGGGCCGCGGATGAGCGAGATCTGGAAGAAATCGTGGTAGTGCGGGGTGAGCAGCGTGGGATTCCACGCCCGCGATTCCTGATAGGGCACCGCCACGAAGCCCTCTCCCCGCAGCAGGGACTGCCGGTAGTCGCCAAGACCGACGGCGGGGATGGCTTCGCGTTTCATTGATGGGGAGACAGAAGACTTGAAGACCCAAGATACAAGACTTGAGCCAGTCGCGTCCAGTGCCGCGGCATTTTCCAGTCTTGCGTCTTGGGTCTTCAAGTCTTCTGTCTCTCTTCGTGCTTGGAATGTGTCTTCCTGCCATAAGAGTAACGGGCTTGTGAAACCATTTGCCCTTGCCGTTTTTTCGATCCTTTCCGCCGCCACGCTCCATGCCGAGGTCGGCGTCGGGGCCAAGCCCATCGAGGGGGCCGAGGTCGTCTTCGATGGCTCCCGCGAGATGCTCGATGAAAAGTGGACCTATTGGCAGGGCCCGCGCTTTGCGTCCTCGCTGCCGATCAAGTGGAAGATCGTCGAGGACCCGGTGGACAAGGGCACGGTGGTGATGAGCGACGATCCGGTCGCGGCCGGCGGCAAGTATGGCACCGCGGACATCGTGACGAAGAAGGCCTACAAGGACTTCCGCCTGCACATCGAATTCAACATCGCCAAGAAGGGCGGGAACAGCGGCGTCTATCTCCAGAACCGCTACGAGATCCAGATCCTCGACGGCGACAAGACGAAGCACGGCATGGCCGCCGTGATCAATGAGACCGGGTCCCCTTACGAGCACTACCTCGGGGTGGGGAAGTGGAATGCCTACGACATCGTCTTCCGCGCGGCCCGCTTCACCGATGGCAAGCTCACGGAGAAGGCGAAGGTGACGATGTTTTTCAACGGCAAGAAGGTGCACGAAAACCAGACCATCAACCAGGTGTGGGGCGGTGCGAATTCCGGCGTGGACGGTGGCAATGACGGCGGCAAGGGCATCACCGACACCCCGCAGGGCCTGAAGCTCCAGGCCGAGGGCCACGACGTGCGCTTCCGCAATATCTGGATCAAGGAGCTGGACCTGGAGAAGCCGGACACGGACTTCGCCGAGTGACCTGCGTGTGGCTTCCAATAGCTCCCGGGTTTTCCTTTCCATCCCATCCCTCCCCGTGCCGAATTTCCCGAGATGAGTCTCCGCTGCCACGCTGTCGTCGATACCGCCTACCAGCAGGTCCAGATCTGGAAATCCGAGCGGCAGTGTGAGTTTCGGGTGGCCGGGGCAATCCACGCGTGGTGGCACGAGCGGCGCTTCCTCACGGGCCTGGCTTGGGACAATATCGCATCGGCGGCACTGCTGCGGCCGGCCGGTCCGCCGCGCTCGATCCTGATGCTGGGCCTCGCGGGCGGCACTGCGATGCGCATCCTGCGGCACCTCCTGCCGGAGTGCCGACTGGTCGCCGTGGACATTGACTCGGAGATCGTCGCGCTGGCCGAGCTGAACATGAAGCTGGATGACCTGGGCATCGAGATCCACTTCGGCGACGCCTACCAATGGATCGCCGCGTGCCGGGAGAAATTCGACGTGGTCATCGACGACGTCTATCTCGCGGGAAAGAGCGATGTTTTCCGGCCCGGGAAGTCCGACAACCGGCAGATCTCCGCGCTGAAGCGGCTGGTGGCACCCGGCGGCCTCCTGTTGGCGAATCTGGTGAACGGCCCCGGTCACCGCGCGATGCAGATCCGCACCCGGGCTGCCTTCCGTGAGGCGTTCCCCGTCGTGAAGTCCGTGACCACGCCGGATAGCATGAATGAGACCCTCGCCGGGGGGGCGGATGTCTTGCCTGCCTCGGCGCTCACCCCGTGGGTGGGTAGTTTCCCGGATGGGATCGACCGCCGCTACTGGAAGCGGCTGAAAGTCCGCCGTCTAACCCCCGTGGCGGCGCGTTGACAATCCCACGGGGGGTGAGCAACCTCCGCGGACATGGACACTCTGAAGATCCTGCTCGGTGCCACCGTGGCTTTGTTGCTCGGTGCGTTGGGTGTTTCACTTTACAACCAGAAGGACGGCTCCCAGTCGGCGGAATCCCTGGAGACGGCCGAGCTGAATCGCAAGATCGCCGAGCTGCGCCTGCAGCAGGACCGTCTGGAGCTTGAGAAGCAGCGGCTGGCCTTCCAACAGGCGGCAGCACAGGCCCCGCCCGTGGCAGAACCCGTCACGCAGTCGCCGCCACCTGCCGAGATGGAGGCGATGAAAGAGCAGATCGCCCAGCTTCAGGCCGAGAAGGAAAAGGCTGAGCGCGACGCAAGAACCGCGGAAAGCGAAGCGGTCCATATTGGCGGCAGGGTAATCGAGAGCCGCGACAAAGAAGTCCGCCGTGCCCGCCTCATCAGCCAGGCGCTCGTGATCGCCCGGGTGACCGAGTGGGTCGAGAATGCCGAGGTCGGCAGCTTTGCCACCATCGACATCGTGATGCCGGAGAATGTCCAGCCCGGCTCCGTCCTCTGCCTGCGCCGCAATACCGGCATCCTCGGTCGCCTGCGCGTGGACGAAGTGAACATCGAGGGTGCGATAGCGAACCCGATCACGCCCTTCACCGAGACGCGTCCGCAGCCCGGAGACGAGCTCATCCTCGAGCCGCCGTTTTAAGAAAAGGCACGCCGGCGGAGAGCCGGTCCCATGAGGTGGAGGAGCGGGCTGGCTTTCCAGGTCCCGCTTTTGCCACCTCGTCCCGATTTCCAATTCCAGATCCCACATTTCAGATTCCCGTCCATGTCCACCACTGTTGGTCTCATCTCACTTGGCTGCGCGAAGAACCTCATCGACTCCGAAGTCATGATGGGTCACCTCGCGGAAGCCGGCATGTCGCTCACGTCCGAGGCGGATCTGGCTGACGTGCTGATCGTGAATACCTGCTCCTTCATCGACATGGCGAAGCAGGAGTCGATCGATGCGATCTTCGGAGCGGTGAATGCCCGCAAGGATGACCCGGACCGCGAGCGGCAGAAGATCATCGTGGCGGGCTGCCTTTCGCAGCGCTTCGCGAAGGACCTGCCGGGCATCATGCCGGAAGTGGACGCCTTCATCGGTCTCGACCAGATCACGAAGGTCGCTCCGATCATCGAGAATCTCGTCGGCAAGCAGCCTGCGCCCGCGCCAAAGGAGGCGAACTCCGCCACGGAGGACCCGCGCGACTATGTAACGCTGAAGCCGCAGTATGTGCCGGACTACGTCACGCCGCGCTTCCGCCTGACGCCGGAGCACTTCGCCTACGTGAAGATCGCCGAGGGCTGCAATCACACCTGCACCTTCTGCATCATCCCGAAGATCCGCGGCATGCACCGTTCGCGCACGCAGGAAAGCGTGGTCCGCGAGGTGGAAGCGCTCGTGAAGGCCGGTGTGAAGGAGATCAACCTGATCTCCCAGGACACCACCTACTTCGGCATGGACAAGTGGGAGGGCCAGCGCCCGAACCCGAATTCCCCGGTGGACTCCACCCGCGGCGAATCGCTCGCGACGCTGCTCCGCGAGGTGAACAAGATCGAAGGCGAATTCTGGATTCGCCTCCTCTACACCCACCCGGCGCACTGGTCCGACGAACTCATCCGCACCATCGCCGAGTGCGACAAGGTGGCGAAGTATGTCGATATCCCGCTGCAGCACATTTCCGACCGCATGCTGACGGCGATGAAGCGCAAGACGAACGGCGACTACATCCGCGACCTGCTGCGCCGCATGCGCGCGGGCATCCCGGGCATCGGCATTCGTACTACATTCATCGTAGGTTTCCCCGGCGAGACCGAGGAGGACTTCCAGGAGCTGCTGGAGTTTATCCGTGAGTTCCGCTTCGAGCGGGCAGGTGTGTTCCAATATTCGAAGGAAGAAGGCACGCCTGCCTACAAGATGACCGGCCAGCTCCACCACATGACCCGAAAGGGTCGCTGGAGCCGCGCGATGGCAGAGCTGCAGAAGGTGGCCGCCGAGGTGAACCAGGAGCAGGTGGGCAAGAAGGTCCGCGTGCTCGTCGAGGAAAAGGGCGTGGGCCGCACCGAGTGGGATGCGCCGGAAATCGATGGCTCCGTGCACGTCGATGAGAATATCCCGGTCGGCAGTTTCGCCGATGTCACCATCGGTGACTGGCGTGGCTATGATCTGGTGGCCGCTCGATAAGCATCGCAAAACGGGTTAACGGCTGATTTTCCCCCCGCGGCGCACGAGGGGAGTTATTCACAGGGCTCGAGGACTTTGATCAGTCCCGGGCCCTGTTTCATTTGGCGGACATCCGTTTCTTCACTTCGGATAATGTCGCCTAACAGATCGGAATGAGCGGGTTGTTAGGGGCTTTGTGTGT
Organism: Luteolibacter flavescens; assembly: GCF_025950085.1. Lineage (NCBI taxonomy): Bacteria > Pseudomonadati > Verrucomicrobiota > Verrucomicrobiia > Verrucomicrobiales > Verrucomicrobiaceae > Neoluteolibacter > Neoluteolibacter flavescens. Next base: position 3,155 of record NZ_JAPDDS010000013.1, on the reverse strand, counting down.
GAACGGGTTGGGAATAAGATGGCGATATTTTGTGAATAACCGTCGGGGTGTTATCGGCTGTGAATAAATTTATTCACGGGGTTGGTGTTGGCGATATGCACGATTCCAAGGTGTTTGTACACGTTGCTTGGCACGAAAACCCTTCTGTGAGGCTGAACTTTTTGGTTATCGGGTAATAAATATTTAGCTCGTCCAGATCTTACATTGAGTTGGGAATGTCGGTTTTTACGCATTTATAGTCGCGCCTGAAATTCGCCCTCTGGTGACTTTTAAAATAAATTGGTAATTTGAACCTGAACTCCCACCCGGTTATGAACCCCAAAGAGATGAGCCAACTAAGGAAGCTTGCTCCCTTATCGTCCCGGTCTGCTTGTCTGATAACGCTGTTCGCCTGGCAAATTGTCCACGGCGCCGAATTGCCTGCCGGAGCGGCAGTGTCGAAAGGAACTAGCACCGGCACCGGTGCGAATATCTCCCTCTCAACGCTGAGCCTGCTCACTGCCAATTCTGGAAATGTAGGCCATGCCACGGGCTCTGCGCCCGCTGCCTACAACACCACCTCACCCGGACTCCTTAACCTGGATGTGGGTTTGCCGGGAGTTCTTTCCCTGCTCGCGTCCGACGGAACCTTCAGTACCAATGTTTCCTCGACCATCGACGGTTCGTCGGGCTCGAAGACGACCAAGGCAACGTCCGGTGTGACCAACCTTAACTTGGGTGTGGGAGAGGTTCTGGGACTTTTCGGGACGGACCCGCTGATCAGCCTCGAGGTCCCGGCAGTCACGACAGCCGTCACCATCGCAGGCCGGCCAGGATCATTCACGTCCACTTCCACTGTTTCATTGGCCGGACTGAAGATCAAGTTGCTCGGGGCAACAGTCGATCTGTCCTCGATCGACCTCACGAATGTCCCGGCGAATACCGGCCTTGTCATTAATGGCGGCGCGCTTGCCGGCGTCACCATCATGCTCAACGAGACGGCGACCGTTGGAAATGCGTTTGATGGCTTCACCACCACGACGACGGCGATCAAGATCAATCTCACTGCAGCTCAACTCGGCATTCTCACTGCGGTGAGCGGCGACATCGCGATCGGGAAGGCCCAGGCTTCGCAAGGCTACGATCCGGACGGTGACGGTCTCTATGCCGGTCGGGATGGGGATAGCGATGGCGACGGCATCCCCGATGCGATCGAAATCGCAAATGCAGCCCCCGGTGGTGACACCGATGGCGACGGTGTCCCGGATTACCTCGATCTCGACAGCGACAACGACGGGATCAATGACGTGATCGAAGCCGGTGGCAAAGACGCCAATGGCGACGGACGCCAGGATCCCAGTGGCGACGCCAATCCCGATGAAGACGGCGATGGCATCGTGGACTCGGTCGATCCCAATGACAATGTTCTGGGCGGAACCAAGGGCGTGGCACTGGTCATCGCCGATACCGATGGCGACGGGGTGAAGAACTACCTCGACCTCGATTCCGACAATGATGGCGTGAGCGACATCGTGGAGTCCGGCTTCGTGACGACTGCCGATGAGAACGGCGTCTTCCGGACCGGCGACTCGGATGGAGACGGCATTGACGATGTGGTCGATGGCTTCGTCGGTTTCGGCGATGCACCTGGCTCAACCGGTCCAATCCCTGATTCGGACAACGACGGAACGCCGAACGCCTACGATACCGACAGCAACAACGACGGCACGCCCGACATCGTCGGCACGCCGTTCGCTGCCCTCGACACCAATGGCGACGGCCGGATCGATGCCAGCGCGGACTCGGATCGCGACGGTATTCCAAACGTGGCGGACATCCAGCCGGGTGTCTTCGGCGGCCTGCCGAATGCTGCCGGCGACAACGACGGCGACGGCATTCCTAACGGTGATGAAGGCTCCGGCCAGGTGGATACCGATGGTGACGGCGTTCCGGACATTGCCGATGGTGACTCCGACGGTGACGGCATCCCGGACTCGGTGGAAGGCAATGGTGATCTGGATGGCGATGGCATCCCGAATTTCCGCGACCTTGATTCCGACAACGACGGCATCAATGACGTGATCGAAGCCGGTGGCACCGATGCGAATGGCGACGGCCTGCAAGACTCCAGCGGTGACAGCACGCCGGACGCCGATGGCGATGGCATCGTGGACTCCGTGGACCCGGATGAAGGTGGCACTGTCCTTCCCGTGACGGATACCGACGGTGATGGCGCTCCGAACTTCCTGGATCTCGACAGCGACAACGACACCATCTCCGACCTCATTGAGAGCGGACTCGGCGCTACCGATTCCAACAACGATGGCATCGGTGACGGTCCGGATCCGGATCGCGACGGCATCATCCTGTCCGTGGACGGCCTGCCAGGCGGCCGTGGTGATGCAGGTGGCTCGACGCCGATCGATACCGATGGTGACGGCATCCCGAACTACATCGACCCGAACAGCGACAACGCCGGTGGCAACGACATCGATACCGCTGGCAACGGCGATCTCGACACCGACGGAGACGGCATGGTGGACGATGACACCGACACCGATGGCGACGGAATACCGGACGTTGTTGACGATGACATCAACAATCCCGGCGGTCTGGGCTCCGGTCTCAAGACCTACACGCAGTGGAGAAACGAGGAATTCACCGCTCCGGCAAACACCAATCCGGTGATCTCTGGTCCCGATGCGGATCCGGATCAGGATGGATTCTCGAACGCGGAAGAGTTCGCCTTCGGCTCGGATCCGGAAAACCCCGGCAGCATCCCGACGATCACCTCGTCCGTGCCTCCCGGCGGTGGAATCGAGCTCAGCGGTGTCCGCGACCCGAATGCCTATGCCTTCGTCGTCCTGCAAGTCTCCCGCAATCTGCAATCATGGTCGAGTGCCGTGAACGACGTCGAGGTGACGACTGATCAACCGGCTCTCCTGATCGGCAAGATCAACAGCAGCTTCGGTGGTGACCAGTCGAGAGGCTTCCTGCGCTTCCACATCATCATCCCCTGAGTTAATCTCAGATTCATGCGATCCCGCCGGTCTCCCCGTGAGGCCGGCGGGTTTTTTGTTTCCGGCGGGAGCCTTCTAGCGTAAGCGTGGTCCGAGCCGCCGTGTGATTTTCCTTGGCGGTTCTCGTGCTCAGGCCGCTTTCCGAACCGGCTTGCC